>JANMQT010000062.1:0-20319 GCA_031370675.1 Verrucomicrobiota bacterium | reverse complement strand
TGAATGACGGCGGCTGATTCGGCGGGACGCCAGTCGGCGAGCGGCAGCTGGCAGATCCAGGGCCGGCCTTTGCCGACCATGACCGCATCGAAATTACGGCGCTCAGACTTGGAGAGCGGTTCCTCGCCGGAAGCTTTTTTCATCTCGGCACAGACGGCACCGATGATTTTGGCGGCAACTTCGACATCGAGTTTGAAGAGGCCGCGGGCGAGGCTCAGCCGGATGCGGCGGGCGGCCTCGGTGCGTTGCTCCTCGCGCTTCAGGCCGGTGACGAGCGCCTCGCGGGCGGTGGCGCTCATCTCGGGCCAGGCGGCGGTGACGGCGGTGGCGCCGACATTCCAGTTGAGCGACGGCAGGGCCGCGAGGGCCGGCGTGAGGCTGTGGCCCCCGGCAGTGAGGAGGGACTTTAGCAGATGCACGGCCTCCTCCTCCTCGGACTGACGAAGTCGGGTGGAGACGGCTCGCCCGGCCAGTTCTGTCAGGCGCAGCGCGGGGTCCGCGGAATCCCCGCCGACGGCAGCGTCAGCGTGATCTGCATAGACGTGCCCGCCCTCGTGCTCATCGCTGGGCCGGGTAATCGGACCAGGCGCGTCGGTGGCGGGTTCGGATGAAAAATGGGGGGCGTCCGAGTCGGGCGCGGTCGGAACCGGTGCCGGAGTCTCAGGCGCGTTTTCCAAATGGGAATCGTTCGCGTTCAAGCAGACTCCTTCAGCCCTTTCGCCCTGCTTGTCCACTAGCGTCGCGTCGCCGCCGGCGCGAAGCGAGGCCTCATACGCCCAATTCGGCCTTCACCTCGCCGAACGCGCGGATGGCGAAATCGAGGTCCTCGACCTTGTGGCCGGCTGAGACCTGCGTGCGGATCCGCGCCTGTCCCTGGGGCACGACAGGGTAGAAGAAACCGACCACGTACACGCCCTTTTCGAGCATGCGGGAGGCAAAGCGCTGCGAGAGCGCCGCGTCGCCGAGCATCACCGGGACGATGGGATGGGTGCCCGGTTTGATGGTGAGGCCCGCGCCGGTGAGTCCGGCCCGGAAGCGCTGCGTGTTGGCGGCCAGCTGATCGCGGAGCTCGGTCGAGCGCGTGAGCATCTCAAGCACCTTCAAGCCGGCGGCGACAATGGGCGGCGCGATCGTGTTCGAAAACAGGTAGGGCCGTGAGCGCTGGCGCAGCAGGGCGATGATCTCCCGCTTTCCGCTCGTGTAGCCCCCACTGCCGCCACCGAGGGCCTTGCCCAGGGTGCCGGTCGTCGCGGCGATGCGATCCATTTTAACGCCGCAATGCTCGTGCGTGCCGCGGCCCGTCCGGCCGAGAAATCCCGTGGCGTGGCAATCGTCGAAATGCACGAGCGCCCCGTACTTTTCCGCGAGGTCACACACCGCCTTGAGATCGGCAATGTGCCCGTCCATCGAGAAAACACCGTCGGTGGTGACAAGCTTGAAGCGCGCGCCCTTCGCATCGGCTTCCTGCAACTTCGCCTCGAGATCGTTCATGTCGCCATTCTTGTAGCGGTAGCGCGCCGCCTTGCAGAGGCGGATGCCGTCGATGATCGACGCGTGGTTCAGTTCGTCGCTGATCACCGCGTCCTCGGGTCCGAGCAACGTCTCGAAAAATCCGCCGTTGGCGTCGAAGCAGGAGGGATAAAGAATCGTCTCCTCCGTCCCCAGAAACGCCGAAAGCGCCGCCTCGAGCTGCTTGTGGATTTCCTGGGTGCCGCAGATGAAGCGCACCGAAGCGAGGCCGAAGCCCCAGCGATCGAGCGCCTCCCTGGCGGCGGCGATGACTTCGGGATGGTCGGCCAGCCCTAGGTAGTTATTGGCGCAAAAATTCAGCACGTCGCTCGCTGACTCGGTGGTCTTGACGTGCGCCGACTGTGGCGTCGTGATGACGCGTTCGCGCTTGAAGAGGCCGGCAGATTGAATCGAGGCCAGGGTGGATTCGAGGTGGGTGCGGAAAGCGGGAGTCATGGACGGAGGGAGAAACTCAAAGTGTGAAATTCGAAGCTCGAAGAAAGGGCTGAAGCGGAGGAACGGAAGGAAAGCCTTAACAGAATTTGCAGAATAAAAAAGGGTGCACGCAACCCCGCGGACGCAACCAGCGGACGGGCAGGAAATGCGAGCGCCGAGGTCGAGAAAGGTTGCAGACACGGAAAAAATTTGGATGATAGCTCAATCCGATGGCCGCTCGCGTGTTTCGTTTGATTCGCAGCGTGGTGATCGTCGCCGCCCTTTTCGGGCTCGCGGCCTGCGGATCGACGCCGCTGCCCAAGTACGAGACACCCATCGCGCGGACGCGATTTCAGACGGTGCGAACGACCGCCTACACCCACACCGAGTCGGATCATCTCGCCTACGGCAACAAGAACGCCCTCGGCACGACCTTGCGCGCGCCCAGCCCTCCGTCCGGTGTTTCCCAGGAATCCGGCCTGCCGACCGCTTCGGACGTGGCCGTCGCCCGTGCGATTCCCGTCGCCAGCAGCGCGGCGACCGAATCCGAGGAAGCCCGCCGCGCGGCGTTTCTTCGGGCGAGGGCAGGGGATGCTCCGGTCGCGCGCGCGGTCGCGGCGTCGCCGAATGGATCGTCTGCGCCCGGCGCGCTGCCGCCGCCTGGGCGCGAGATCGCGTATGGCAGCGCGGCGGCGGATTGGTCCCGGTGGCCGGTGGGCACGACCTTTCGTGTGCAAACGACCGGCCAGCTTTATCGCGTCGACGATTACGGATTTGCGCTGGCCGGGCGGAACACAATCGATCTGTATGCGCCGACCAAGGGAGCGATGAACCAGTGGGGCGTCCGCACGGTGCCGATCGAAATTCTCCAGTGGGGCGATGATCAGGAGAGCCTGCGAATCCTGCGACCCAGGCAAAGTTACCGGCACATCCGGCGCATGGTGCTCGAGCTGGAAGGGAAGCCAGCGGCTGCCGCTCGCGTAAATTAGCCTTCGCCCGACTGGTGCCGTGGGCGCGGGGAGCAGATGAAAGGGGACACGGACGAGACGGAATAAATGGAATAGAGAAGGTTTAAAATTTACAAAATTATTTCGGAGTGGACAGGGAGGAGGACGTCCGAATGGCGAATGGGACGTTTGTAGCCGGCCTCGCGGAGGCCGGGGCGGATGCGGCACACCTCACGGAAGGGCCGGGGTTTTCGATTCCGACCTCGCTCCCGCTCAGGGCTCAGCGAGGCCGGCTGCAACGCCTTCTGCGCGAGATGGTCGGTATTTCCAGACAGTTCATTGGGAATACTTAGAATACGGTCGAACTACTCCGACCACTTCAAGACAATCTTTCCGCTCTGTCCCGCGCGCATGAGATCGAACCCCTTCTCAAAATCGGTGTAGTCGAAGCGGTGCGTGATCACCGGCGTGATGTCGAGTCCGCTCTGGATCATCGCCGTCATCTTGTACCACGTCTCGTACATCTCCCGCCCGTAAATGCCTTTGATGGTCAGGCCGTTGAAGACCACCGTGTCCCAGTCGATCGGGGCGGATTTTCCGATGATGCCGAGCAGCGCGATTTTTCCGCCATGACACATCGCGGAAAGCATCTGGTTGAAGGCAGTGATGTTTCCGCTCATCTCGAGACCGACGTCGAAGCCCTCCTTCATGCCGAGCGTTTCCATGATGGTGCGCAAATCCTCCTTGCTGACATCGACCGCTCGCGTCGCGCCGAGTTTGCGCGCGAGGTCCAGGCGGTAGGGGTTGACGTCGGTGACGACGATGTAGCGCGCGCCGGCGTGCTTCGCGATGGCCGCGGCCATGCAGCCGATCGGTCCGGCCCCGGTGATCAGAACGTCCTCACCGAGCAGATCAAAAGAGAGCGCCGTGTGGGTGGCGTTGCCGAGCGGATCGAAACAACTCAGGACCTCGCGCGGGATCTTGGGATCGCAATGCCACACATTGGTCTCCGGCAGCGAGAGGAATTCGGCAAAAGCGCCCGGGCGGTTCACGCCGACCCCGCTCGTGTTCGCGCAGAGATGGCGCCGCCCGGCGAGACAGTTGCGGCAGCGTCCGCACACCACATGGCCCTCGCCCGCGACCAGATCGCCCGGGTGGAAATCGTGCACGTGTGAACCGATGCGGTCGACCACGCCGACAAACTCATGCCCGACCACCATCGGCACGGGAATGGTTTTTTGCGCCCAGGCGTCCCAATTGTAGATGTGGACGTCGGTGCCGCAGATCGAAGAGTTTAGCACGCGGATGAGCACGTCATCCTCCGCGACTTCCGGGGCGGGGACATCTTCGAGCCAGAGGCCGGGCTTGGCGAATTTCTTGACGAGTGCGCGCATGGAGGAGGAAGGTCGGAAGCGGTGAGGCGTTACAGGGCGGAAGGGAATCTTTGGCCGGGGTATCTCAGGTGTGCAATGACGAAACCAGAAAGACGAACGAGCTGACAATGCCGAATCTTGAATGCCGGATGCGAAGCCGCCAGCATCCGCTGTGTCGTGGCTGGCGGCGGAGATCTGATTTCGTCCTTCGTCATGCGGAGCGCAGCGACGTACTGTGTCATGACATGAGAACGCACGAAGGATTCCGCAGTTGGTTGCAGAGGTTTGATCCTCTCGCGTCGCCCGACGAAGCCCGCTTTCGCGACGAGATGCTGCGCTTGCTCGCGGAGCGTGACGATTGTTTTGTGCGCACCTGTTTTCCGGCGCATTTCACGGCCAGCGCGCTGGTGCTCAGCGGGAATGGCGCGACGACGCTGCTGACCCATCACCACTCGCTCGATCGTTGGTTGCAATTTGGCGGGCATTGCGACGGTGATCCGGACCTGCTGGCGGGCGCCTTGCGCGAAGCGCGCGAAGAATCGGGCCTGGTGGGACTTGTGCCCATCAACTCGGAACCGGTGGATCTCGACATCCACGTCATCCCCGCGAACCCGCGGCGCGGCGAGCCGGAGCATTTCCATTATGACGTTCGTTTTCTCTTGCGCGCCCCACGCGGTGCCGTTCCCGTATTGAGCGATGAGAGCAAGGAATTGCGCTGGTTTACGCCGGATGAGATGCGCGCATTGACCGAGGAATCTGGCTTGCGGCGGCTGGTCGAGAAATGGTGTCGCGTCGCACTGTGACAGGTGATTTCCATGAAATCGGATCCACAGCTTTTCCACCCACTCACGCTGCGCGATCTCACGTTGAAGAACCGCATCGTCGTCTCGCCCATGTGCCAGTACTCGGCGACGGAGGGCAGCGCGGACGACTGGCATCTCGTGCATCTGGGCAGTCGCGCGGTCGGCGGAGCAGGTCTGGTCTTCACCGAAGCGACGGCGGTCTCGCGCGAGGGGCGCATCACGCCGGGCTGCCTTGGCATCTGGACCGACGAGCAGGTGGAGCCGCTGGCGCGCATTGTGCGGTTCCTGAAATCGCAGGGGGCGGCCACCGGCATCCAACTCGCCCACGCGGGGCGCAAGGCCAGCACCACCGCGCCATGGAAGGGAGGCCAGCCGATTCCGGCCGGGGAGCCCGAGGCGTGGACGCCCATCGCCCCGAGCGCAATCCCGTTCACCCCTGCCCATGCCGTGCCGCACCCGCTTGATTTCGCGGGCATCGGCAAGTTGCGCGACGATTTTCGCCGGGCGGCTCGACGCGCGGTCCGCGCGGGTTTCGACGCGATCGAGATCCATGCGGCGCACGGGTACCTGCTGCACAGTTTCTATTCGCCGCTGACCAACCATCGCAAGGACGAGTACGGCGGCACCTTGGAGAATCGTTGTCGCCTCGTGAGGCAGGTGGCCACCGATTTGCGCGCCATCGTCCCGCCGGGGATGCCGCTCTTTGTGCGCATTTCTTCGACCGACTGGGTGGACGGCGGGTGGGATCTTGCGCAGTCGATTGCGCTCGCGAAAATGCTCCGTGAAGCCGGCGTGGATGTGATCGACTGCTCGTCCGGCGGCGCGGTGAGCGACGCGAAGGTTCCGGTCGGACCGCTTTACCAGGTGCCGTTCGCGGAGGCGATCCGACGCGACGCGGGAATCGCGACGGCGGCGGTGGGCATGATCCGCGAGCCCGCCGAAGCGGAGGGAATTATCGCGGATGGAAGAGCGGATCTCATCTTGATGGCGCGCGAGTTCCTGCGATCGCCCTACTGGCCGATCACGGCGGCCAAGGCGCTCGGCGGGGTGCCGAAGGTTCCGGATCAATATGGTCGCGCATTTTCCTGAACGCAGAAGAATGCCCGCAATGAAGTTCGCCATTTCCACCGCCGGTTTGACCGCTCTCCTGCTCGCGGCAACGCCGGTCACCGGCGCCGAATTTCCGCCCGTGCCGCCCCTGGTCGGTTCTGCCCTCGAGAATTATCCAGCTCCCTTCCCGGTGAGGTTTTTCACCCAGACGGTCGATGGCCAGATGGTGCGAATGGCTTACATGGATGTGCCACCGGAAGGGAGTGCGAACGGCAAGACGGCGTTGCTCTTCCACGGTAAAAATTTCTTCGGTGACTACTGGCGCGACACCGCACAACGGCTCACGCAGAACGGCTGGCGGGTCGTCATTGTCGATCAGATTGGCTTTGGCCGGTCGTCGAAGCCGGATATCGCGTACTCATTCCACATGCTCGGCTCGACCACGAAGGCGCTCGTCACGCACCTTGGGTTGACGAAGCTGACGGTCATCGCGCATTCCATGGGCGGGATGGTCGCCACGCGTTTTGCCCTGCTGTACCCGGAAACGGTGGACCGGCTTGTGCTCGAAGATCCGATCGGGATGGAGGACTACCGCATCAAGGTGCCGGCAGCCGCCACGGAGGACCTGGTCAAGGCGTCGCTCGCGGAGCGCGAGGAGAGCGTGCTGAAGTTTCACCAGGGCTACTATCCGCAATGGAAGCCCGAGTACGGCGTCTGGGCGCAACTTCAGTCGCGCGCGCTCCAGGGCGGGGAAGGTCCGCGCTTGGCGAGGGCTTCCGCCCTGACGTACCAGGTGATCTTCCGCGAACCCGTGTGTTATGAATTCGGGCTGCTCACGTGTCCGACGCTGCTCATGGTCGGGGACAAGGACCGGGCGGCGATCGGGAAAAACCGCGTGAGCGATGAAGTGCGGGCGACCCTCGGACAAAACGCGGAGCTGGCCAAGAGAGTCGCCGCGCAACTGCCGCCCGGGAGCAAGCTTATCATTTATCCCGGGGTGGGACATGTCCCGCATCTGGAAGCGACCGAGAAATTCCTGCAGGACCTGCTGGAATTCATCGGCAGGTAAGTCACGCCCCGCCGGCCGCCTCGATCTCCACTTCCTCCGGCGAGAGGTGTCGCGCGCGTTCGATTAAATTCATCCGGCTCTTGAACTGACTTATGGCAAATTCCATGAACTCGTCCTGCACGAGGCCGAAGGGCATGTCGTCGCCGTAGGGCTCGAACAGACCGCGAATGATGCCGAGCACCGGTTCAAGCAAATCCCCCATGCGCGATTCGAGCACGGACCAGAGCGAGTGATCGGCGGCCACCAGCCGAGTCAACAAGTGCACGCCGTAAGCAATGTGGCGCGACTCGTCGCGCTTGAGCAGGCCGATGCCGCGGCGGAGGCCCGGCAGGATATTCTGCTGCTCGAGCATCGCGTAGTACCCGTGGTAGCCCGTCTCTGCGAGCGTCCCCTCCACGAGCATGTTGTAGGTCGCGGACGCACGCAGTTGCGCCGCGGGGGAAGGATCGGTGAGCAGCGCGCTCATCGCCCCCGGCAGTTCTTCGAAAAATATTTCGCGGTACGGCTCGGTCTGGAAGCGCGCGAGGTCGCCGGCTTGCGCAGCGCCGATGACCTCGTCCACAAAGCGCCGGAAAAACTCGAGATGCTTGGCCTCTTCAAAAAGAAACGTGGTGAGAAACATTTCCTCCTCGAGCCGGCCTTCGCCAGCGACCGTCAGCATGAGCGGGAGAATATCCTGAGTGACCGATTCCTCGCCGCCCTGGAATAATGCGGTCAGGCGGAGAATGGCGTCGCGTTCGCGTTCCGTAAGCCGCGCCCAGTCCGCGCGGTCGGCAGCAAAGTCGATGTCCTGTGGATTCCACCCGCCAAAGCGCTTGGCCTGATGATACAACTTCATTGGCAGCGAATCGTGGCGCAGGCCCTGAGGGCCGAGGCTGCGCATGGCATCGCGCGGGCCGCGTGCGCGCGAAACGGGCGCCGCCGGAGTGGGCGGGCCGGCCGCGGGCGCGGCGGAAGGCCCGGGTTCACCGGGGAAAAAAGTCGGCACGCGCGTGGCGGAGAGGACGAGTTGTTTGGCGGCGGTGGCATTGCGCGCCAGCGCGAACATCCCGCCCTTCAGCAATTTCACGCGACCTTGCATGAGGGCCAGAATGGGATCGGAGCGACCGCAGAAGATCTGTTTCCACTGCTCGATCGGCGCGCTGAGGATAAACGTGGCTTGCTCGCTGCCGGCCTCGTCGACAACCCGGGCCGCGCGGCATTCCCCGCGCCAGAGATCGAGCAGCAGCCGGCGGCCGCCGGGCACGGCGGAAGAAGGTTCCACGGCCAGCGCGACCGGATGTTCCCACGTGCTCGCGGCACGGCGATGCTCCACATTGCGGTTGACCTGGTCGCGAAATGAATCCGCCCACGGCTGGGTAAAAATTTCAAAGCTCATGGAGGAGAATCCGGCGGGGCTCGAGTGAATCGTGGACAGGTTCGCGGGAATGCGCAAAGTCTAATCACACGCAGGAGAATGGGTGTTTGTGACCATGGAAGAATTTCAAAAGAGATTTGAAGCGGTGCAGGGCTACCTCGAATTGGGCATGCACGCCGAGGCCTTGTCCGAATTGGCCGCGCTCGAGCAGGAGGCTGGTCCGCGTTTCGAGATTCTTGCGCTGCGCATGTCGGTGCTGCGTGCTGCGAGGGAATGGGACGGGATGCGCGAAGTGACCGCGCGAATGCGCCGCATGCGGCCAGGGGAGGCTGAGACGTGGATCTGGCTGGCTGATGCCTCGCGGCACAGCGTTTCGCTCGAGGCTGCGCGTGAGATCCTCACCGAGGCGGAGAAATCCTTTCCGGACAATCCGCACATCAAGTTCCAGATCGGCTGCTACCATTGCCGGCTCGGCGAACTCGAGCCGGCGGAGCGCTATGTCCGGGCCGCCATCGCGCTCGATCGGCGCTGGAACCGCATTGCGCGGGGCGACGATGACGTGCGCGAACTCTGGCCGAGGCTGGCCGCGGATCCGGCGGCGGGAAAGTAGTTGGAAAATTCGTCACTCCTGACCCCGGGGACTCGCGCTTTTCGCCCGGCATTTTACCGCTAGGGTCTGGAGATGCGACGAATCTTCCTGGGCCTGGTGGCGGTCGTCATGGGGGGGGTGATCGTGTCGTTCGCGGTGACCAAGGCGCCGGCCCGGCACGTGGTGCTGGTCGTGTTCGACGGCATGCGCCCGGATTTTGTGCGCGCGGACACCACGCCGAATCTTTGGGCTCTCGCGCAACGCGGCGTGTTTTTTCAGAAACATCATGCGGTCTACCTGAGCTCGACCGAGGTGAACGGCACCGCGATGGCGACGGGGGGTTTGCCACGCACGAGCGGAATCGTCGGCAATCGCGAGTTCCGCCCGGCCATCGACCCGCTGCGAAACTTCGACACCCAGCGTCCGGAACCAGCGGCGAAGGGTGACGCGCTGACCAAGGGCAGGTACCTCGCGCTTCCGACGATCGCCGCGCAGGTGCAGGCCGCGGGCCAGCGCACGGTCGCGGCCTCGACGAAGAGTGTGGTGCTCATTTTCGATCGACCCGGTGGCCGCCGCGGTGAAACCGAACCGCCGTCGGTGGACCTTTTCACCGGCACCCGGGTCCGGGCTGCGACCGGCGGCTCCGAGACGATCTCGCTGAGCGTTCCGCCCGACGCGGTGAAGGCGATGCAAGACGTGGTGGGGGTGCTGCCCGGCACGGTGACGTATCCGAACGCGGTCCAGGATGCGTGGACCACCACGGCGCTGCTCGATTCGCTTTGGCGGAAGTCCGTGCCGGTCTTTACCACGCTCTGGCTGAGCGAGCCGGACTACTCGCAACATCAGTACGGACCCGGTTCGCCGGAAGCGCTCGCCGCGATCCGAAGCTCAGACGAAAATCTCGGGCGCATCGTCGAGGCCCTCAAGGCGCGGGGGCTGCTCGACCTAACGGACATTTTTGTCGTTTCGGATCACGGATTCTCGACCGTCGGCAATTCGAACGACGTGGCGGCGTTGCTACGACAGGCCGGGTTCGATGCCCTGCGCGAATTCAAAGAGGAGCCGAAAGCGGGGCAGGTGATGGTCGTGGGCAACGCCGGCAGCATTTTTCTCTACGTGATTGGACGCGACCGAGCGTTGACCCAGAGGCTGATCGACCATCTGCAGACCTCGGACTATGCCTCCGCCATTTTCGCCCGGGACCCATTCGAGGGGACCTTCTCCCTTGCGGAGGGCGCCCTGGATAGTCCCGATGCACCGGACCTGCTGTTCTCGATGCGATGGAGCGCGGAAATGAGTGAGCGCGGCGTTCCGGGGATATTGTATTCCGACGGGCGGCGCACGAGGGGATCGGGAAACCACGCGTCGTTGAGCCGATTCGAAATGCACAACACGCTCGTCGCGGCCGGGCCTGATTTACGCGAGGGGCGGCAGAGCTCGACGCCGTCGGGTAACATCGACCTCGCGCCGACGATTCTTCACCTGTTGGGCCTGACGCCGGCTGCGAGAATGGACGGCCGGGTGTTGCGCGAGGCGTTGCGGGAGTCTTCACCACCGGTCGGGGCTCCCGAGGGGAGTCAATCGGAGCGAATCGAGCGCGTGAAAGAATTCGAGAAATCTCGCTGGCGCCAGTATTTGCAGATCACGCGTTACGGCGGCTCGTTCTATATCGACGAGGGTGGTGCGACGAACGAACCGAAGTAGCAGATGGCGAGCGGCCCGCCGTGGTTCGCGTTACAACTGCAGCGCCTCGACCGCCTTCACGACGCGGCGGAGCACCTGGAGGCGCGCGTACCACTTGAAGTTGCCGGCCACGACGTGCCACGGCGCGGCAGGCGTGCTGGTGAGACGAATCATATCCTCCGCGGCGAGGTTGTGGCTGTCCCACTTGTTCCGGTTGCGCCAGTCCTCGTCGTTGATTTTCCACGCCTTGTTTGGATCTCCGAGCCGCAGGTTGAAGCGGGCCAGTTGTTCCTCCTTGGTGATGTGGACGTAGAACTTGACGACCAGCGCGCCGTCGTCGGTCAGCAATTTTTCGAGGTGATTGATTTCGCCGAACGCGCGCCGCCACTCCTCGGTGGTGGCAAAGCCCTCCACGCGCTCCACCAGCACGCGGCCATACCACGATCGATCGAACACCGCCGTGTGTCCATGCGGCGGCAGGTTCGTCCAGAACCTCCACATGTAATGATGGGCGAGTTCGTCGGGCGTCGGCTTCGTGATGGAATGCACGCGCACGCTGCGCGGGTCGAGCCGCTCGACCAGGCGATTGAGCGCTCCGCCCTTGCCCGCGGCGTCGGGTCCCTCGGCCACGACGATGACGGAGTTCCGGCTGCGCAGAAGTTTGGGCTGCTGCCGCAGCAGGCGTTGCTGGTAATCCTTCAGTTTTTTCCGGTACTCGGCTTCCTCCACCGAGTTTGCCTGGTCGAGTTCATCGAGCCGGAAAGTCGGGCTGAATTTCCCGTCGGGCGACGAAACGGCCGGCACTGTCTCGGGCGTGGCGGCGTGCGCGAGCGTGAGCGCTTCGAGGGCGGCGGGCATGGGGCTGGGGAGTCGAGGGTCGCGAGTCGAGGGTCGCAGTCCTACAGCGCGGAAGCTAGGCGAAGGGGCGAGGCGATGGCAAGCGCCGTTGCTCGCCTGGCTTATTCGATTTGAATCGCGGCCTCGGCGAGCAGGACGGGGATGCCGCCGCGCACGGGGTAGGCCACGCGCCTGTCCTCGCGCACGAGCGCCGCCTCGAGCTGCCATTCCGTCAGTTCTCGTGCCGTCGCAGGACGCAACGCCTGACGGGTCTGCGGGCACAACAACGCGAGAAAATCCTCCTCAACGCTTCGACGTTCACCGGGATTGTCCATGTGCTGGCTCTGGCTTTCGACGTTCGACGTTCGTCTTTCGACTCAGTACTTTGGCACGCTTTGATCGATCTCATCCGCCCAGGCTTCGATGCCGCCGGAGACATTCCACAAGCGCGCGAAGCCGGCCTCCTTGAGCACGCCGAGCGCCTGCGCACTGCGTCGACCGCTCTTGCAGTGCAGGATGATTTCGTCGGCGCTGTCGAGTTCGCTCAAACGCCCGGGTAATTCTCCGAGCGGAATGAGTTTCGCGCCGGGAATCCGCGCGATGTCGTGCTCGAAGCGCTCGCGCACATCGATGAGGACGAAGTTCTCGTGCGCGTCCAGGCGGCGTTTCAGCTCCAGCACGTTGATGGCCGGCACCGGTTCCTCTTTGGCGGCCTCGGCGGCGGCCTGTGGCAGTCCGCAGAAATGATCGTAGTCGATCAGATCGGTGATCGTAGGGTTCGCCGCGCAAACGGGGCAGCTGGGGTCGCGACGCAGTTTGAATTCGCGAAAGCGCATCTTCAACGCATCGAAGTGCACGAGCCGGCCGAGGAGGGGCTCGCCGATGCCCATGATGAGCTTGATGGCCTCGATGGCCTGCATCACGCCGATGATCCCCGGCAGCACGCCCAGCACGCCGCCCTCGGCGCAACTTGGCACCATGCCGGGCGGCGGCGGCTCGGGAAACATGCAGCGGTAGCACGGGCCGCCTAAATGGGGCGCGAACACCGTGCATTGGCCGTCAAAACGAAAAATGGAGCCGTAGATGTTCGGCTTCCTGAGGAAAACGCAGATGTCATTCGAGAGATACCGCGTTGGGAAATTGTCGGTGCCATCGATCACGACGTCGTAAGGCTCGACGATCTCGCGCGCGTTCTCGGACTTGAAGAGCGTCTGGTGCAACTCGACTTGGACGTTGGGATTCACCTCGCGGATCCGGTCGCGCGCGGAATGGAGCTTGGCGCGTCCCACATCACTCGTGCCGTGCAGGATCTGGCGCTGGAGATTGGAAAAGTCGACCACGTCGAAATCCACCAACCCGAGTGTGCCGACCCCCGCCGCGGCAAGGTAGAGGGCAATCGGGGAGCCGAGCCCGCCGGTGCCGATGCAAAGGACCCGCGCGGCCTTGAGTTTCTTTTGTCCCTCGAGCGTGACCTCCGGCATGATGAGATGCCGCGAGTAACGTGCGATCTCGTCATTGCTGAAATGGATCGAGTCGAGCCGCTCGGCGGAAATCAGACCGGACGCGGCGGACGGGGCGGAAGCGGTCATGGATGTAGGATCAGGCACCGCCGCGACCGATAATCGCGCTCGCGGCGGGATGCGAGCCCGACGTGCGCGTATGACAGTCGAACATTGAATCAACTATTCGACGGCAGAAGCCCTCCCGTCCGGTCCTCCACCTATGAGTCAATGCTCTTTGTAGACCTCGGTACTCAGATATTTGATTCCAGTGTCGATCATTAGCGTGACGACGGTCGCGGTCGGCTCAAGGCGCTCAGCCAGCCGTAAAGCCGCGACCACGTTTGCCCCCGACGACGCGCCGGCAAAGAGGCCTTCCTCGCGGGCCAATCGGCGAGCCATCGCCATTGCGTCGTTGGCCGAGACGGTGATGATTTCATCGACCAGAGCCGGATTCCAAAGTGGCACGACATACCCCATCCCAATTCCTTCGATCCGGTTGCCGCCCGGCAACCCGCCCGACAGTACCGGAGATTCGGCCGGTTCCACGGCGACGATTCGGATGTCGCGATCATGCTGCTTAAGCACCTCGGCCGTGCCACGCAGTGACCCTCCCGTTCCCACAACCTGCACGAAGGCGTCGATTCGGCCGCCCGTCTGGTTCCACAACTCGTCGCCCAAAGCCCGGTATCCCGAGAGAACGGCGGGGTTGTGGAACTGATCCGCCCAGAAGTGCCCCGGTACCAGGCCCAACTGGCGCGAAGCCTCGATCATGGCTTTCACCAATTCGGCCGTGATTCGTTTGTTGTCGCTCTCCACGATCTCCAATTCGGCCCCGAGCGCCCGCATGTGGGCAAGCTTTTCCTCACTGAATGCATCCGAGGTGACAAGAAGACATTTGTAGCCGAGAGCAACCGCGATGCTGGCCAGCGAGGTTCCAGTGCTACCGCTTGTGCACTCGACGATGGTTTCGCCAAGTTGCAGCCGGTTCTCCTCGACAGCCCTGCGAACGATCGCCAGCGCAGCCCGATCCTTCATGCTGCCGGTAGGGTTCATCGATTCGAGCTTGATCAACACCCGGGCATGCGCCGGCGATACCACCCGGCGCAACGGCATCAGCGGCGTGTTGCCGATCAAATCGATTACGCTTGTGTGCATGGACCTCCGCGGTTGTGCAAGCGGCAAGCAACTTCAACCCCTTCGGGAGGAAGCGTTGGCGACCGCACCTATTCAACGCTGCGAAAGACATCCGTGCTTAGATAACGCAAACCGGAATCGACGACGATGGTGGCGACGGTAGCGCCCAACCCGAGACGCTCGGCCACCCTCAGCGCCGCGACCACGTTCGCTCCTGTCGATGTGCCGGCAAAGATCGCTTCGTCGCGTGCCAGGCGCCGGGCCATGGCTTTGGCATCGGCCGTCGACACGGTGAGGATTTCGTCGACTTCGTCGCGATGCCAGAGCGGCGGAATGAAACCGAGCCCGATGCCTTCGATCTTATGGGAGCCGGGCGACTGGCCCGAGAGCACGGCCGACTCCGCCGGTTCCACGGCGAAGACCAGGAGATCAGGCTTACGACGTTTTAGAGCTCTGCTCATGCCGTGAATCGAGTGCGCGGTGCTTACGGTGTGCACCAACGCGTCGACGTTGCCGTCGGTCTGACGCCAAATTTCGTCACCGAGCCCAAAATAACCTGCGGCGCCGTCTTCATTGTTCAATTGATCGGCCCACCAGTGGTTTGGCCGCCGACTGATCTCTCCGGCCTTGGCGATCATCGATTCGATCAGCTCCTTAGTGATCTTCTTGTTGTCGCTGGGAACATCGGTGATCTCGGCGCCATAGGCCCGCATGGTCCAGCGCTTTTCGTCACTGAAGGCATCAGAGAATACGAAGTGCGTCCGGTAGCCTTGCGCGCTTGCTACAAAAGCCAATGAAATGCCGGTGGTTCCTGCCGTGTATTCGACGACCGTGCCGCCAGGCGGCAGGCGGCCCGCAGCTGACGCCCGTTCGATCATCGTGCGTGCGAGCCGATCCTTCATACTGCCGGTGGGGTTGGCCGATTCCAACTTGGCCACGATCCGCGCGCTCCCGCTTGGTACGATGTGGCGCAGTTCAACGAGCGGTGTGTTGCCGATCGCGTCGAGAATATTCAATTGGCTATGCATGGTACGCATTCCCTCTGAGAACGTCTTCGTCGCAAACGAGATGCTGGTTGTCCTGGTTACGTTGGGGAATCAGAGCTTGGTAACCCCGTTAGGTTCGTCGGCCGCTGGCGCATGATTATAATATCGAAGTACGGTGAGATGTTCCCGGAATCACGAATTGGGACCCGCAGCGACAGGTCCACGGCGGGTGTGGGAACAACCGGACGCACGCGCGTGAAAATTCCGCGTCAACTGGCCTTACGCCATCGCTTTGTCGAAGCGTGCGTTGACGTCGGCCCAGTTCACCACGTTCCACCAGGCCTTGAGGTAATCGGCGCGGCGATTCTGATACAGGAGGTAGTAGGCGTGCTCCCAGACGTCGACGCCCAGGATGGGCGTGCCTTCAGCGCCGCAGACGGCCTTGCCCATCAGCGGATTGTCCTGGTTGGCGGTCGAGACGATCTCGAGTTTCTTGTTGTTGACGACCAGCCAGGCCCAGCCCGAGCCGAAGCGCTTCAGAGCCGCGTCATTCATCGCGTCCTTGGCCTTGGCGACCTCGCCGAACGACGCCTTGAGCGCGTCGGCGAGCTTGGCCGAGGGCTCGCCGCCGCCACCGCCCTTGAGCTGCACCCAGAACATGGTGTGATTGACGTGGCCGCCGCAATTGTTGCGTACGGCCGTGCGGATGGCCTCGGGTTGTGCCGCGAGGTCCTTGATGAGTTCGTCAGGCGACTTCTTGCCAAGCTCGGGATTCGTTTCGGCGAGCTTGTTTAGATTCGTGACATAAGCGCCGTGATGTTTGTCGTGATGAATCTCCATCGTCCGGGCGTCAATATAAGGCTCGATGGCATTTAACGCGTAAGTGAGTGGCGGGAGCATGAAGGGGCCGGCGGGCGCAGTGGCGGCGGAGGCGGCCGGGGACGCTGCCGGGGCCGCGGCGGCGGGGGCCTGGGCGCGGGCGAGGAGCGGACTGAAGGCGAGCGCGGCGGCGCCTAAACCCAAGGTTTTGAGGGCGTCGCGACGCGGGATCGGTGTTTCCATAATGAGGAATCGTGACTTTAGGAGTTGCGAATAGGGGTGGTTTTCTGCTATGTTAGGGATTCGATTTGGCATTATTCACGAGTAAACGGCCAGAAAATTCGCCGGTGTGTTCCGCCCGCCGTGTGAAATCCCCGCAACCGTTCTCACCCACCCAGTCTTCTCTTCTGTTGGCGGTTCGCATCCATGATTGAGCGCGATTATTTGATTGTCGGGGCCGGTACCGCCGGCTTCAGCGCCTGCGAGGGCATCCGTCAGCACGATAAAAAGGGGTCCATCACGATGGTGGGCAATGAATTGCATGCGCCGTACGAACGGCCGGCGCTTTCAAAGGCCTTTCTGCAGAAATCGCATCCTCATCCCCACGAGTTTTGCTATCACGCGGCGGATTGGTTCGTGAAACACAAGGTGGACCTCCGCCTCGGGACCTTTATCACCCAGTTTAACATCGAGCGGCATCTCGCCGTCCTTGGTTCCGGGCAGACGATTCATTTCGACCGCGCCATCCTCGCCACCGGCAGCCGCGCCCTGCGACCGCAGGTGGCCGGTTATGATCTGGGAAATATCATCTATCTACGCACCATGGCCGACGCGCTGGCGCTGCGCGAGATGACCCCGCTCGAAGACGGCGTGACGATTGTGGGCGGCGGATTGCTCGCCGCGGAAGTGGCCGCCTCACTGGCGCTGACGAAGCGCAAGGTCACCATGCTCAGTCGCGACATCTCGCTCTGGCAGCATCTCGTCGATCCCGTGACGGCCGACTGGCTGACGACTTATTTCAAGGCCAAGGGCGTGACGATGCACATGCGGGATGATGTCAGCGGTTTTGAGGGCAAGACCGTCGTGAAGAACATCCAGACGAAGAACGGCGGGCGTCACACGGCCTCGCTGGTCATCGTCGCGATTGGCTCGGAAATGAATCTCGGCCTGGTCCGCAATACACCGCTGGCGACGCCCAAGGGTTCGCCGGTGAACGAGTATCTCGAGACCGAGGAGAAGGGCATCTATTCGGTGGGCGACATCGCGTTGTTCCCGGACAAGGTCTATGGTGGTGTGCGCCGCGAGACGCATTGGGAGCACGCCAAGCAATCCGGGCTGGTCGCCGGCGGAAACATTACGGGCCGCAAACGCACGAAATACGAGTACCTGCCGCATTATTCGTCGAAACTTTTTGATCTCGAATTTGAATTCGTGGGCGACTTCCAGCTCCCGCCTGTGCGCGTGGTCACGGAAGGCGCGCGCGAGAAGCGCAGCTTCATCCTGAAGTACATGAGCGGCGACAAGCTGCGCGCGGCCGTCCTTTGCAACCGCAAGCCGGCCGAGGTCGAGGCGATCAAGAAGCACATCCGCACCGACTACACCGGCAAGTAAGCGCGGCCGCCCAGACCGGTGCGGCCGCGATGGATCGATCGACCCAGCCCCGTTTCGGACCCGTGCGATGCGGCTCGATATTCTCACGCTCTTTCCCGCGATTTGCGAGGGACCGTTCGGTGCCAGCATGATGAAGCGCGCGCAGGAGGCGGGCCTGGTGGAGGTGCGCGTGCACAATCTGCGCGACTGGGCCACGGATCGGCACAAGACGACCGACGACCTGCCGTTTGGCGGCGGGCAGGGGATGGTGATGAAGCCGGAGCCGATCTTCGCGGCGGTGGAGGAATTGCGCCGCCCCGAAAGCCGCGTGTTGCTGATGACGCCGCAAGGGACAAAGTTCGAGCAGGCGACGGCCCGGCGGCTCGCGACGCTGCCGCATCTCATCCTGATTTGCGGGCACTATGAGGGAGTCGACCATCGCGTGGTCGAGGGCCTCGTCGACGAGGAAATTTCCATCGGGGACTATGTTTTGACCAATGGCGCGCTGGCGGCGGCGGTGGTGGGAGATGCAATCATCCGTTTGATTCCCGGCGTGCTCGGTGACGAAAACTCCGCCGCCGACGACAGCTTCAGCGCCACCGCCCTGCTCGAGGCGCCGCAATACACGCGTCCGGCGGAGTTCCGCGGACGGCGCGTGCCGGACGTGCTGCTCTCGGGCAATCACGCCGCGATTGCGAAATGGCGCGCCGAGCAATCCCGGGAGCGGACAAACCGGAATCGACCCGATTTACTGGCTGAATGATGCGATCTGCGATTCTGCTCATCGTATTCTTCTTGGCGCCGGTCGGCCTGCACGCCGCGACGATCGCCGGGCAGACGATCCGTCCGGGCGAGCGCATCAACATCGAATTTCCGCTCGCCAGGGAAATTCAGGAGATTGCCGCGCGGGGCGGCAATCAGCGGGCCACGACGGGCCGCGCGACGCTCGTCTTTCCACCGGGCTTCGATCCGGCGAAGCCGTGGCCGATGTTGATTGTCACCTCGACGAGCGATTTCGACCGAACCAGTCCGATGGACATCGGATTTTATCGCGCGGCGGCAGCAGCCGAGGGGTGGATGGTCCTGGCCTCGGATGGGCCGGTGCGAATCAAACCGGATTCGGCCGAGTGGCGTCTCGCGATGCTGCTGGGCGCGCTCGATGCGCTGCATCGCGAGTGGCCGCAGTCCGCAAAATGGCCGGTGGCCATGGCGGGATACTCCGGCGGTTCCAAGCGCACCGGCGACCTCGCGCCATATCTGGTCAGGGCGGGATTGGTCAGGCTGGTCGGACTCTTTCTTACCGGCATCAACGTCGATCGACTCAGCGAGAGCTACCGGAAATATCAACCCGCCCCGGCGTTTCTCGACACCAAGATCTATTTGAGCAGCGGTGCGCTCGACAAGATTGCGACCCCCGCGGATCACAGCCAGGTACTGGACTCCCTGCGGCGCACGGGCTTTCGCCAAGTGCGACTGGAACAATTCCCCGGAGAACACGAGGTCAAGTCCGCCGCGGTGGCCGAGGCCTTGCGCTGGTTTCGGCCGCGGTGATGTTCGCGGCCTCATGAGCGATCCTGCCACACCGCCAGCCGCCTACGAAATCACGACCGAGTCCGAGCACTTCGATCTCGACGTCATTCATCGTTACCTCAGTGAGGAAAGTTATTGGGCTCCGGGTATTCCTCGCGAAGTCGTGGAACGATCCATTCGCCATTCGCTCTGCTTCGCGATCTTCGAATCCGCCACGGGTGCACAGGTGGGCTTTGCGCGGGTGACGACCGACCGCGCGACCTTTGCCTATCTGGCGGATGTATTCGTTTTGCCCGCGCATCGCGGCCGCGGCCTTTCCAAGCTGATTATGCAAGCAATCCTCGCGCATCCCGACCTCCGGGGACTGCGTCGCTGGATGCTAGCGACGCGGGACGCGCACGGTCTTTACGCCGAGTTTGGATTTACGGCCGTCCCCCAACCGGAACGCTTCATGCAACGTTACGATCCAGAAGTGTACTTGGGAGCGCAACCCGCGGAAAATTGAGGGAGTGACATGTGTCGACCCAAGGGCTATTGCCTTGACGCGGTAAATTGTTTGCGCCGTCAGAAGTCGGAGCGGGACGAAGTCCCCATGAGAAGAGTTTCAATCTCTGAATCGCTCGCCTTTTTTCGGCGAGTCTGCATCGCGCTGCTTCTCTGGTCCGTTGGCGTACTCCCCGCGGCTCTCGGGCAAACCTATCCTTGGACGCCGGCCGCTCCGTACCCGACGTCCGTCGCACGCTACGCCTTCGCGCAGGTCGGCGAGGATCTGTATGTCATCTCCGGTATTGGTAACAGCAGCGCCGTGCTCAACGGCGTAAGGCGATACAATGCGACGACCGACGTCTGGACCTCGCTCGCGGACATCCCGGTGGGTTCGCAGGGACCGGCCGGCGCCTTTTTCGGCGGCAAGATCTACGTGGCAGACGGCTTTGGTGGGGGCAATCTGCTGCGTATCTACGACATCGCGACGGACACTTGGGCAGCCGGACCGGCCAGACCTGGGGGCACTGACGGTTTCGGCGCGGCCGCCGGTGCGTTCAACGGGAACGTCTATGTCGTAGGCGGCGGCACGGCCGGTCCTTCAACGAGACTCTCAATTTACA
>JANMQT010000364.1:0-2498 GCA_031370675.1 Verrucomicrobiota bacterium | reverse complement strand
ATCACCCGTCACTTTTCCTTCATGAACGACATAAGACTTGCCTTCCGCCGCCTGCTGAAATCGCCCGGCTACACGCTGCTGGCGGTGTTTACGCTCGCGCTTGGCATCGGCGCGTGCACCGCGGTTTTCTCCGTGGTGAATGCGGTGTTGCTGCGTCCGCTGCCGTATCCGCAGCCGGAACAACTCGTCCTGCTGCGCGAGTCGAGTCCCAACTTCAGCGCCGGCGCCGTGAGCTACCCGAACTTCATGGACTGGCGCGAGAACCAGCACGGCTTCACGGACCTCGCCCTCTTTCGTCGCGAGTCCATGAATTTCGCCATCGGCGGCAATTCCACCGTCGAGCCGGAACGGGTGTCCGGTGCACGCGTGGCCGGCGGCTTCCTCGGCATCCTCGGCTTGCCACCCCAGTTGGGACGCTTCTTCACGGCGGCGGAGGATACCCCCGGCGGCCCCCGCGCCGTGGTCCTTTCCGATCGCCTGTGGCGCCGTATGTTCGATGCCTCGCCATCGGTGATCGGACGAAGCGTCAAGATCGACGGTCTCGAGCGCGTCGTGGTCGGCGTCGCGGATCCGCGGGTGAACCTGCCGCGTCAGGCGACCCTTTTCATTCCGTTGGGCGAACTGCGCAACCAAGCCAACACCTTGAACCGCGGCGCGCACGGCGGCTATTCGGTGCTCGCCCGCCTCAAGCCGGACGTGAGTCTGGCCAGCGCGGCTTCGGAGTTGCACAACATCGCGGCCGGCCTCGAACAAAAGTATCCGGAAACCAACAGTGGTCGGAGCGCCCGCGCTCTACTCCTGTTTGAAGGCGCCGTCGGACAGTATCGACTCAGCTTGCTCTTCCTCCTTGGAGCCGTCGGCTGCGTGCTGCTCATCGCGTGCGCGAACATCGCCGGCCTGCAGCTGGCCCGGGCCGCGGGACGCGTCCGCGAAATGGCCGTGCGGGCCGCGCTCGGGGCCAGTCGGACTCAACTCGCCCGCCAATTCCTGATCGAAAGCACGCTGCTGGCGGTCGTTGGCGGAATCGCGGGGATCCTGCTGGCGTGGTGGGGCCTTTCCGCCATCCAACTGCTTAGCCCGCCGAATGCACCGCGCTTTGCCGAGACCCGGCTGGACTGGACGGTGCTGAGCGTCAACTGCGCCGTCGCCTTGATCTCCGGCCTGCTCGTCGGCTTGTGGCCGGCGTGGCGCGCCTCGCGGATGTATGATCTCAGCAGCCGCATGCACGAGGGCGGGACGCGCGGTGGATCCGACGGCCCCGCTCGCAGCCGCGCGCAAGCAATCCTGGTGGTCGGCCAAGTGGCGCTGGCCCTCGTGTTGCTGACCGGTGCAGGCTTGCTGATTCGCAGTTTCCAACGCGCGCAGGAACTGCCGCTTGGGTTCAACGCGCCCGGCGTGCTCATGCTGGAACTTGAGCTGCCGCGCGTCCGCTATGATTCCGACGCGAAGATCTCGGGTTTCTACACGCAACTCCTGGCACGCGTCTCGGCCCTGCCGGGGATCACCGGGGCGGCCTTCGGCGCGAATGTTCCGTTCGACGACACGAGTGACGACGCGAGTTTTCATATCACCGGCACTCCGGCGCCGGATCCAGGCAAGGAGCCGCTGGCAGAAATCACGTTCGCTTCGAAAGATTATTTCCGAGTGCTCGGCATCCAGATCGTGCGGGGCCGCGCCTTCAACGCGACCGATGCGGGGGACGGTCCCAAATCCGTCATCATCGATGAATCACTGGCCGCGCAGTTTTTCCCGGGTCGCGATCCCGTCGGCGAGCACATCGACGACAACCAAACCGAAGCCAAGGACGCTCCGCCCATGACCATCGTGGGGGTCGCGCGCCGCACGCGGAACGATGCGCCGGGCGAGGGCGTCGAACCGCAGGCCCTCCCGCAACTTTATTACGCCCACGCGCAGATTCCAGAGCGCGGTGGGACGCTGCTGGTCCGGACGAACACCGGCGACCCGAACGCGCTCAGCGCGGCCATCACACGCGAAATCCACGCGCTGGATCGGGAACAGGCGGTCGTCGTCGCCGGGCGGATGGATCAAAGAATTGCCTCGAGCCTCGCGCCCCGCCGCCTGACGATGTCACTGCTCGGCGTTTTCTCCGGCGTGGCCCTCCTGCTCGCGGTGGTGGGCCTCTACGGCCTGCTCGCCCTCTCGGTCACGCAGCGCACGCGCGAATTTGGCATTCGCATGGCGCTCGGCGCCCAGGCCGGATCGGTCCGCGCGCTCGTGCTCCGGCGCGGCCTCAAGCTCGTCGGTCTGGGCCTTGTCGCCGGGTGCGCCGGCGCGGTGCTGCTCGGCCGCGTGATGAGCAGCCTGCTCTTCGCCACCAGTCCGTTCGACCCGCCCACGCTGGTCGGTGTTTTTTCCCTCCTCAGCATCTCCGCCGTGACCGCCTGCCGGGTGCCCGCGTGGCGCGCCACGCGGGTGAATCCGACGGTCGCGCTGCGCGCGGACTAATTGAGACGTGATGAGCTCTTGAGGATCATGAA
>JANMQT010000326.1:0-1921 GCA_031370675.1 Verrucomicrobiota bacterium | reverse complement strand
ATGATCTGGCAGCGCGAAGCCTCCGAGGATCACTCGAATAATTTTCTCAACTATCGAGACTGGCAGGCGCAGAGCACCAGTTTCACCGAGCTCTCCATCTACCGGCGCGACTCCTTCAGCCTGTCCCGTGACGGCGCCCCGGAATCTCTCATGGGCGCGCTCGCGTCGGCTAATTTCTTTACCGCCGCTGGGATCCCGCCGCTGCTCGGGCGGACTTTCAACGCGGACGAAGACTCGCCCGGCGGCGCACGCGTGGTTGTTTTGGGTCACGCGCTTTGGCAGCGGCGCTTTGGCGGCGATCCTCATGTCATGGGTCGGACGCTGATCTTGAACGCCATCCCGCACAGGGTGATTGGCGTGATGCCCGCCATCCTGGGTCTGCCGCGCGCGGCGGAATTGTGGGTGCCGATTGGGCCGTATACCACGAATGAAACCTGGCAGGACCGCGGCAACAATCCCGGACTGTACTGCCTCGGTCGCATCAAGCCTGGCACCAGCGTGGAGCAGGCGCGCGCAGAGATGTTTGGCATCAGCGAGCGGCTCGGCGCGCAATACCCCCGCGAAATCGGCCGAACGCGCACGGTGGTGACTCCGGTCCTCGACAATGCCGTCGGCAGCTATCGGAGCGGACTCTGGACGCTCGCCGGCGCGGCGGCGCTGACGCTGGCCATTGCCTGCGCGAACGTGGCAGGTCTGCAGTTGGCTCGCGGCGTTACGCGGGGGAGAGAGTTCGCGATTCGCGCCGCGCTCGGCTCGAGTCGGCGGCGCCTGGTCCGTCAGCTGCTCGCGGAGAGCCTCTTGTTGTCGCTGCTTGGCGGACTGGGCGGCGTGCTGCTCGCATCATGGTCACTCGACGCCATCCGGCTGCTCGCGCCTGCTAGTGTATCGCGTTTTCAGCAACTCGAGTTGAACCCGATGGTTCTGGGATTTGCGATCGCCGTGTCGATCGCGAGCGGAATTCTCTTCGGCCTTTGGCCCGCCCTGCGCGCTTCGCAGCCCGATCTTCGCACCGCCCTGCAATCCGGGGGTTACGCTGGCACGAGCGGACGATCCGTCGGCCGCGCGCGGCAGTGGCTCGTCACCGCGCAGGTCACGGTGACCATCGCCCTGCTGACCGGAGCCGGACTTCTTCTCGCCAGCCTCGGGCGGATGCAGCGCGAACAGCTGGGCTTCGACACCAACAACATTCTCACGTTTCGCCTCGAGCTGCCGGTGAGCGAATATGACGGCAATCCCGCGCGCGTAAGTCAGCTCTTCGACAACCTGAAGCGCGATTTGACGGCGTTGCCCGGGGTGCGCTCGGTCGCAAGCAACTTTGCGCCGCCCTTGCGCGGCGCGTGGCAATCCGGGTTCTATGTCGAGGGCCAGCCCGAGCCGTCGCCGGCGGCACGCCCGTCGATGGAATTGAGCTTCATCGACTCCGATTATCTCCGCACCGCCGGCATTCCGCTGCTGCGCGGGCGCACGTTCGACGACCGCGAGAAGTTCGAGGACGTGCGTGGCATCGTCATCGACCAGTCATTTGCCGATCGTCATTTTCCCGGAGTCGATCCGTTGGGAAAACGCATCGTGCTCGGCGACGGCTGGTCGAAGAACCCCGACCTGCAAAAGGCGACGGTGGTCGGGGTCGTGCCCACCCTCAAGCTGTATGGCTATGCGGAGCAGCCGCGACTGGTGCAGGCGTATCTGGCCCGTCGGCAGATCGGATTGCTGGAGACGACTTTCCTCATCAAGGCTGACGGAAATCTCTCCGCCCTCGTAGCGCCGATTCGTGAAGCGGTGTCGAGGCTCGATCCAAATCTGCCCGTGTCCGACGTGCGCACGATGGACGAAATCGTGAATGCGACTTTCGTGTCCGCGCGGCTCTACTCCACGTTGCTCGGTCTCTTTGCCGGCCTCGCCGTGTTGCTCGCGGCGCTGG
>JANMQT010000284.1:0-14139 GCA_031370675.1 Verrucomicrobiota bacterium | reverse complement strand
TTGTAGTTCAACGACTGGCTGAAGCGCGGGAGATCCTTCAGGGTGAAGGTGACGAGGAACCCGACGTCCCTCACGCCGCGATTGTTATTGGCCACGGCGCTGATGCTGCCCACGAAGCTGGTGAGGTCGCGATAAATCGTGTAGGTCTGGCTTTCCAGCGTGCGATCGGAAAACTCGTAGCGGCCCCCGACGCCCACGGCCCAATTTTCCCCGATACGATAATACAACCGGTAGGTCGCGAGACTGCTGTTCGGGAAATACGGATTATTGTTCAGGAACTGCTGGCCCAACTCGAACTCGAGGTTGCTGGTCGGCATGAACCGGATCGCCGTGTTCACCTCGGTGAAGCCCGCCTTGGTCATCGGAAACTGCGAGTAGCACGAGAGCGCCATCCAGGGCACGGGGCGGAAGCGGATGCTTTGAAAAAAGTTGGAATAACTCGTCGTGTTGTACGGGTTGCGGAAATCCCGCTGGAAAAACGAGTCCAGCTCCAGCCAGTTGAAGGTGAGCGCGTCGCGCTTGGTTTGGAAGCGCTGGCGGACCCCGAAGCGCGCCGCGGTGGAGGAACGAATCGAATCGATGGCGGTGAACTGTGGGAAATCGATCGGATTGAGCGCGGTGGTCGGCTGCAGCCGGTCGGCGGGCAGGGGCACGCGCGTCTGCTGATTGAGGTCCTGCACGAACGTGAAATTCATATATGGCTCGATCACGTGCTGCAGCCGGTCGAGCCCGAGCGCGCGCGATTGCACGTTGAAGATGCGCGTGAGCTTGAATGAGCTCTCGAAGCCGGTGTTGAAAATCGGGCGCCACAACGATCCGGCCGCGGTGAACGGTTGAATCGCGGTCGGAATCTGGCTGGCGTTGTAGGTCGACGCGCCGAGCTCGTTGGCCACCGTCTGGTTCGGCGCGGTTTCGCTGTAGTAGGTCAGGCGGAAACCCACCCGCGGCACGATGTTCAGCCAGCCAAAAAACGTCTGCGGCGCGGTGAATTGATGAAACGAGTCGGCGCGGAAGAACGAGTAGGTGGGCCGAAAGACCCGGTCGGTCGCAAAGAAGCGCTTGAGGTAGGCTGCGCCGGTTTCACCCTCGTAAAAGATGCCGGTGCCGGCCAGCTCCACCCGCTTGACATCAAACACCAGCTCGGGCAGGCGCTCGGTTGAATCGTAGAAATTGTTAAGCTGATAGCGCGCGATGAGCGTGAGGGCGAAGTCATTCTTGCGCAGCGTGAATGCGGCGACGTTGTCGGGCTGCGGGTCGAGGGAGAATTCCTTGCGGAAGTAATCCTGCAGCACGTACTGATCGCTCAGTTTGGTCGCCGTGAGTTTGAAGTAGAGATCGTCGGTGAAAAAGTGCACGTCCTCCGCGGCGATCCGGTAACGGCCGGGCGAAACCGGCAGGCGGGGGATGCTGGTGCGATTGAGGTTGGGATCCTGGTCCTCGAGAAAATACGTCATCAGACGCGCGCCTTCCGTGGCCCGGAGCCCGCGCGGATCCACGATGCTCCCGCCGGGCTGTGGCCCCTGGGCCTGATCTTCGTTGTTCCCAGGCAGACTTCCGTAAAACGGATTCACATTCGCGTCGCGGCGTGATGCCGGCGCGTTCGGCCGGTAGAAGAAGTTCAGGCCGCCCGCGACGCCCCGCCTCGTCCGATAGTCGAGCACGGTCTGCAGCGTCAGGGATTGCGAAATCGGAATCCCATACTTAGTCAGCAGGAACACACCGTAGGTGCTGCTCTGGCCCGGTGCGATGTCGATCCCGTCATCCTCGCGTGAGTCGAGCGAGGTCACGAAATACGGCAGGTACATGATCGGCGTCTTGCCGACATAGAGCCGCACGCCTTTGTACACGACGCGGTCGTTCGGGTAGACGATGACGGAACGGGCGCGAATCTGGTAATCAGGCGCGCTGGAGTCGTGGGTGGTCACCGACGCATCGCTCAGCTTGAGCGGTTCTTTCTTGCCGTCGGAGATCGCGGTCTGACCCGACAGAAAAAACGGAAACTGGGTGCCATCGAATTTGTCGGCGTTCAAGGCGCCGGTCTCGAGATTGTAGCGCGCGCGATTCGCCAGCATCAACCGGCCGTCGCGATAGACGCGGACATGACCAATCAGGATGGCTTCCTTCGTGTCGAGATGATACTCGCCGTAGTCCGCATAGATGCTTGTCCCGTCGCGCTGGATGCTGACGCTACCCACGGCGATGGCGGTGCGGTTCTCATACCGCGCGCCCTCGGCGGCGGAAATTTCGATCGGGCCGGGTTCCGGCCAGCGCAGCCCGCCGCCGGCATCCGCCGCACCGAGCCGGACCGGGCATAGACCCAACAGCGCAAGCGCGAGTGTGGAATGGCGAAAAGACATTGGCAGGAGGCTTTTTGCGCGACTAGTCACCGTAACCGTTGGGATGCTTTACGTGCCATGCCCAGGCGCTTTCGACGATGGCATCCAGCGATTGATACTTCGGTTTCCAGCCCAGTTCCTTCTCAATCTTCTTCGAACTCGCAATCAGCCTCGGGGGGTCCCCCGGGCGGCGCGGCTTCACGACCGCTGGAATCTTGCGCCCCGTGACGCGCCGGCAGCATTCGATCACTTCGGCCACTGAGTTTCCACCGCCCGTGCCGAGATTGTAGAAGGCACTCTCGTCCTTGCCGAGCGCCAGCAGGTGGGCCTGCGCGAGGTCCAGGATATGGATGTAGTCCCGGATGCAGGTACCGTCGGGCGTCTCGTAATCCCCCCCGAAGATTTCCGCGCGCTCCGTCTTGCCCAGGGCGACATTCAGCACGTTGGGGATGAGGTGCGTCTCGACGCGGTGGTCCTCGCCGTAGGTCTCGCTCGCCCCGGCCGCGTTGAAATACCGCAACGAGACAAATTTCAACCCGTGGATACGGTCGTACCACCGCAGGAGCTGCTCGAAAATCAACTTGGACTCCCCGTACGGGTTGATCGGGCGCTGCGGCATCGTCTCGTCGATCGGCACCTTTTCCGGCATGCCGAAGGTCGCGCAGGTCGACGAGAAAACGAAACGCTTCACCTGCGCGGCGACGGTGGCGTCGAGCAGGTTGATGCCGCCGGAGACATTGTTCTGGAAATACTTGGAAGGATTCCCCATCGACTCACCGACCAAGGCATTGGCGGCGAAGTGCATCACGGCGTCCGGTTTCGCGGCGGCGAGCGCCCCCGTGATGGCAGCCGGGTCGCGCAGGTCGCCCTCGTGAAACGTGGCTTTCGGGTGCAGCGCCCGGCGGTGACCCTCCGTGAGATTGTCGAAAACCACGACCTCGTCGCCCCGGAGGAGGAGTTGTTCGACGCAATTGCTCCCGATGTACCCCGCGCCCCCCGTCACGAAAATCTTCATAAGTGCCAAGGCTAGGCGAGGCGGGACCTGAAAGGCAAACGGGAATCCGGGAGGGGAAGGAGAGTCGGCAGTCGACGGTCGACCTAATCCTCCGCGTCCGCCAAGGAGTAGGCCACGATCCCGCGCTTGTGCGCGGCGGCCACGAAATCGAAGAAGGTCCGCGCGGCGCCGGTCCACTCGCGTTGCTGGGATTTTTCCAGCGCCTGGGAGACGTTCAGGCCGTCGCGATAGAGCAACTCAAAGGCGCGCTTCAGCTCCGCGCGCTCCTCCGCGCTCCGGCCCGAGCGGCGCAGGCCGATGACATTCAAGCCATTGACCCGGTTGATGCCGGCGGCCACGCAAAACGGTGGCACGTCCTTTCCGAAGGCGCTGAGCCCGCGAATCATGACGCCGTCGCCGACGCGCATGAACTGGTGGAACACGGTGCCGCCACCGACCACGACGCGGTCGCCAAATTGCACGTGGCCCGCGAGCAGGACGTTGTTCGCCACCACGCAGTGGCTGCCCACGCGCACATCGTGCGCCAGATGAACGCCGATCATGAGAAAGTTGTGATGCCCGATGGTGGTGTCACTGCCCGCGACGGTCGCGCGGTGTACCGTGACGTATTCCCGCAGCGTATTGTCGTCACCGATCCAGACGCCGCTGTCGGTGCCGGGATCGAATGAAAGATCCTGCGGGTCCGCCCCGAGGATGACGCCCGCGCCGACCTTGTTTCTCGTGCCGAGCCGCACCCGCCCGGTCAGGACGGCGTTTGGACCGATGACCGATCCGGCGCCGATTTCGACCGGACCCTCGATCACCACGTGGGGTCCGATGCGCACGTCATCCGCGATGCGGGCTTCCGGGGCGATCACCGCCGAGGTGTGGATGCGCATGAAAAGAAAACGAACTGGGAGAAGGGAGGAAGAGGCAAGAGGGTGCCGAGGTTGCGCTCGACCTGCCGGGCGCTTCAACTAATCACGCGCCGCGAACGGAGACGAGCGTGATCTTTTCCTCGCCCCGGGTCTCCTTCCTTCGTCCTTCCTTCCTCCTCCCTTCAGAGGACTCCTGCTTCCTTGAAGCTGAAGTAGCCGGCGCGCCCGGGCTGCGGGGTGCCGATGATGATGTGGTCAAGAAGGGTGATTTGCAGCAGCGCCGCGGCCTCGGCGAGCCGTCGCGTCAGGCGGTGGTCGGCTTCCGAGGGTGAGGGATCGCCCGAGGGATGGTTGTGCGCCACGATCACGGCATAGGCAGAATAGACGAGCGCGGGGCGGAAGATCTCGCGCGGGTGCGCGAGGCTCTCGTTCATGGTGCCGAGCGATACCGTCTCCTGGCGGATGAGCTGGTAGCGCGTGTCCAGCAGCAGGATGCGGAGTGACTCCTTCCGCAGCGCGCGCAGCTCCGGCCCGAGCAGGTCGCAGACGATTTGCGGGGTATCGACGCGCTGCCGCGCGACCGTTTCGCGGGCGACGCGGGAAGCGAGCTCAAGCGCGGCCGCCAATTGCGCGGCCTTGGCCGGACCAATCGCCTTGATGCTGGCCAGTTCCTTCGGTGTGCACCGCGCCAACTCGTTCAGCGTTTTGAATTGGTCGATCAACTGGTGCGCGACGTCGACCGCGTTGGCGCCCTTCATGCCCGTGCGCAACAAGATCGCGATCAGTTCCGCGTCCGACAACGCCGACGAACCCAGCCGCATCAGCCGCTCCCGAGGGCGCTCGCCTTCAGGCAGTTCGCGGATTCTCAACGCCGCCATGCGTGAGTTGTAACTGTCTCGCTCGGCGACGGAAAGGCGAAATTCATCGCCGCTATTCAGCCGGCTTCTGCCGCGAAACTCTCGATCATCTGCGAGATTCTGGCGGCGATGGCGTGCAAGGCGGCGGCGTACGGACCCGGGGGCAGCGTCTCGAGCTGTTGCATGGCCTCATCAACCATGTCCACGCCGGTGTGGATGGCTTTGCGCAGCGAGCCGCTCCGGCGCGCCGCGGCGGTGATGGCCACCGATTCAGGTTCTTCCGCGCGGAGAATGATCTGGCTGTAGACCGCGAGTTCGGCGGGCGACGCGGACTGCAGGAGATTCAGGACGGGGAGCGTGAGCTTTCCCTTCTGCAAATCCGTGCCGAGCGTCTTGCCGGCCTGCGTTTCGTCGCCGGCCATGTCGAGGCAGTCATCGTAAATCTGGTAGGCCGTGCCGAGCTTCAGGCCGAACTGCTTCATCGCTTCGCACATCGTGGCATCGCCGCCGCTCAACCGCGCGCCCAACTCCGCCGCACAACCAAAGAGGGCCGCCGTCTTGAGCTCGATGATCCGGAAATAATCCGCGTGAGTCAGATTGAGGTCGAACCGCCGCTGCGTCTGGATGATCTCGCCCGTGCACACCGCGTTCGCTGCCCGCGCGATCCGGCGGCTGATGTCCGCCTCCTCGAAATTCGTGGAGAGATCCAACGCGTGCGCGAACAGGCAATCGCCCAGCAGCACGGTGATCGCATTTCCCCACCGGGCGTTTGGGGTGGGCTGGCCGCGCCGCGTGTCGGCCCCGTCCATGATGTCGTCATGCACCAGCGTCGCGAGGTGGATCATCTCGACAATGACCGCCAGATCCACGTGCTGGGGCGTAATCCCGCCGGTGGCGCCGCCCACCAGCAACGCGAGCGCGGGCCGCAGCCGCTTGCCGGTCGACTCCAGCGCGTACGCCACGTAGCCCGAAATCGCAGCGTCAAACTTGCCCGCCTGCAGTTGGATGGCCTCGTCGACCTTCCGCAACTGCGGCTGAACCAGGGCAAGGATCTCCTTGATGTCTTTCGCCGTATCCTCCGGCGGGGATGTCCGTGCCCTTGTGAAATATTTCACAAAGTCAGGCTAGGAAGAAACAGGGTGAAGTCAACGTTCCTTGTGGGGCGCGCGGACCAAGACCGGCATTGAACGTTCGGTGTGACTTGATATCTAACGCAACCGTGCCGGTTCCCCGGCCTGAATCCAAGGGGCCCCAATTTGGTCGTCCCGCTTCCTCATCCTGTTGATTATCCTGCCGCTTATGAAGAAAAGTTTGATTGCCTCCCTGCTCTTCGCCGGCCTCGCGGCCGCTGGCTCCACTTCGCTGCGTGCCGCGGATCCCGATGTGGTCCGGCTCGGCAACCTCAAGTTTGCGCACTACGGCGCTGTTTCCTACATGAAGGAACTCGCGCCCAAGTATAATTTGAAGATCGAGGAGCGCATGTTTGCCAAGGGAGTCGACATCGTGCCCGCGCTGATCGCGGGGGAAATCGATCTCGCGGCCAGCGCGGCCGATGGCGCCATCGCCGGGCGCGCCGCCGGCGTGCCGGTGTTTTGCGTGGCCGGATTCGCCAAGGGCGGCGTGCGCCTCGTCAGCCGCAGCGATCTGGATCTGAAGTCGGTCGCCGATCTCAAGGGGAAAAAGGTCGGCGTGGCCCGCGGCGGGGCGCAGGAACTCGCGCTCCTGGCGGAGCTGAGCAAGCACAACCTCACCTGGTCCGACAAGGGTGACAAGGACGTGCAGATTATCTATCTCGCCTACGCTGATCTCAACGGCGCGCTACTGCAGAAGCAGATCGATGCGATGTGCCAGAGCGAGCCGCAAAGTTCGCAGGCCATCGCCAAGGGTTGGGGCAAGGAAATGCTGAAGCCGTACGACACCCCGATGGGCGAGCCGGTACGTGCGCTCGTCATGACCGAGAAAATGTACGCCAATCGCGACGTTGCGTTGCGCGTGATGAAGTGCTTCGTCGAGGCCACCAAGCTCTTCATCGACAAGCCTGACGTGGCGGAGAAATACGTGCGCGAGCAGATGTTCAAGGGCCAGATCACGGCGGAGGAATTCAAGGACGCGATTAGCAATTCACCCTACACCTATGACATCACCCCGGAGCACATTCAGATCACAACCGACTACATGGTGAAGTTCGGCGTCGGCAAGATCGACCAGGGCACTTCCAAGGCCCCCGTGGCGTCAACTTGGGTCAAGGTCGACCTGCTCGCGGAGGCCAAGAAGGCCGCCGAAGCGAAGTAGCGCGGAATAGGGAGCTGGCAGTCGACCGTCGACGGCCAGCAGGTTGCGACGCGACCGGGGCTGCGAAACCGCGCGATTGCGGTCACCGCGTCGCAGGGAAATCCTGGCGGTCGACCGTCGACTGTCGACCGTCGACTTTTAGAAATTGACGGCTACTTTCGGGCGCTCATGGATTCCACGGCCCATCGCATCGTCATCAAGCTCGGGACCGGCCTGCTCACCGAAGACGGTGGCACCGGGCTGGATGTGCGGCAGTTTCGCCGGCTGACCTACGAGGTGGCCGATCTCGTCCAGCGGGGGATGCAGTGCATCATTGTGTCGAGCGGCGCGGTGGGCGCCGGCCTGATGGCGTTGGGCCTGACCGAGCGCCCGAAGGACCTGGCATCGATCCAGGCCTGCGCCGCCATCGGCCAGTCCCGCCTGATGCGCCTTTATGGTTCGCTCTTCGGCCGGCGCGGCCTGCTGGTCGCGCAGGTGCTCCTCACGCATTTCGATCTCGACAGTCGCACCCGCTACGCCAACGCGCAGAATACGCTGGAGCGCCTGCTCGCGTCGCGTCGCGTCGTGCCCATCATCAATGAAAACGACACCGTGGCGGTCGAGGAATTGCGCTTCGGCGACAACGACCGGCTTTCCGCCGAGGTCGCCCGGCTGGTCCGGGCCGATTTGCTCATCCTGCTGACCAGCGCCAACGGCCTCACGCTGGACGGAAATCCGGAAAGCGAACCGATTCCCGAGGTGACGGATGTCGAGAGCGTGGCGCATCTCGCCAGCGCGGAGCGCGGACAATTTTCCGTGGGCGGCATGGCGTCGAAACTGCAGGCCGTGAAACTCGCGGTGGATTCCGGGATCACAGCAGTCATCGCGAATGGCCGCAAGCCGGGCGTGCTCCCGCGCGTGGCGGCAGGCGAAACGGTGGGGACCCGCTTCACCCCGCCGGTGCACGCGGTCTGACGCCTTCCCATGAACCCACTCGCCGAACACGTGCTTGAGCTGGGCCGTCGGGCGCGGGCGGCCTCACGCCGCCTCGCGATGATCGCGCGCGACCGCAAGGACACCGCGTTGCTGGCAATGGCCGATGCTTTGCTCGCCGGTGAGCGCGGGATCCTGGGAGCGAACGCCCGCGATGTTGCCGCCGCTAAAGAAAAAAACCTCGCGGCCGCGCTGGTGGATCGTCTTCGGCTGGACGCGGCGCGCCTCGCCGCCATGGCGCAGCAGGTTCGCGACGTCGCGGCCTTGCCCGATCCCTGCGGTGAAATCCTAAAGGAGTGGACGCGGCCCAACGGGATTGAGATTTCCAAGGTCCGGGTGCCGATCGGGACGGTGGGCATCATTTACGAATCGCGGCCGAACGTGACAAGTGACGCCGCCGTGCTCTGCCTCAAGACCGGTAACGCGACGATCCTGCGCGGCGGTTCCGAGGCCACGCAATCGAACCACGCGATCGTCGCGGTCCTGCGCGCCGGCCTGCGAAACGCCGGGCTTCCGGAGGATGCCATTCAAATGGTGGAAGGCACGGATCGCGACGCGGTCCGGCTGCTCGCGGAGATGGACCAGTTCCTCGATCTCATCGTCCCGCGCGGCGGCACGGATTTGATTGCGTCCGTCGTGGAGCACGCGCGCATGCCGGTGATCAAACACTTCACGGGTTTGTGCATCATCTATCTCGACCAGGCGGCGGATCCCGACATGGCGGAGCGCATCGTCGTCAACGCGAAGTGCCAGCGCCCCGGCGTTTGCAATGCGGTGGAGACGCTGCTGGTGCACCGGGCCCTCGCGCCCGTCCTGCTGCCCCGCGTAGCCGCGGTGTTGCGCGAGCGCGGCGTGAAGCTGCGCGTCGACGAGGAATCGCAGCGATTGCTGGGCCCCGGGCGCTGCGTCGCGGCGTCGGCGGCAGACTGGGACACGGAATTCCTCGATCTCATCCTGGCCGTGAAAATTGTCGGCGATCTGGATGAGGCGCTGGCGCACATCGATCGGCACGGCTCACACCACAGCGACGCGATCGTGAGCGAGGACGAGGCGACCGCCGAGCGCTTCCTGCGCGAGGTGGACTCCGCGACGGTCTATTGGAATGCGAGCACGCGCTTCACGGATGGCGCGGAGTTTGGCTTCGGCGCCGAGATCGGCATCAGCACCGACAAACTCCACGCCCGCGGTCCGATGGGCCTGGAGGAACTTACGACCTACAAATACCTCATTCGCGGCGAGGGACAGATCCGGGAGGGATAAAAGTCCGAAGTGCGAAGGCCGAATTGGGAACGTTGGCAATTGACTCACACGGAGCACATAGAGGCACGGAGAACACCCCAAGATTCGGGAATTCCGGAAGCTCTTTTTCTCCGTGCCTCCGTGTGCTCCGTGTGAAACAAATCCGCCTACTCGAACCGAATCGTCGCAGAGCGGCCGTGGGCGTCGAGGCCCTCGACGGCGCTGATTTTTTCGATCGTGTCGATTGATTTACGCAATGAATCTGCATCGTAGCGGATGATGCTCGTCCGGCGCTGGAACTGGTCCACCGTCAGTCCGGCGAAGGATTTTCCTGCGCCACCTGTCGGTAGCGTGTGACTTGGACCCGCGAGAAAGTCACCCGCGGCCACCGGCGACATTCCGCCCAGAAAGATCGCGCCCGCGGTGGTGATGCGATCACCGATCGGCCGCGGATCGCGGAAAGCCAGCGAGACATGCTCCGCCGCGTAGCGATTAGCCAGATCGATGGCGTGATCGAGATCCTTTGCCAGGATGAGGCGCGCGCTCTTCTCCAGCACCGCGTTCAATTGGACCTGGCGGGGGAGCGTCGCGACTTGCATCGCGACCGCGAGCGACACGTTGACGAGCACGGATTCCGAAGTGGTGATCAGGACCATCGCGCTGTCGCCGCCGTGCTCGGCCTGGGCAAGTAGATCCGCCGCAATCCAATCGGGCCGCGCCGAATCATCGGCCAGCACGAGGATCTCGCTCGGGCCTGGCAGCAGATCGATCGCGATCAGGCCGAACAGCTGGCGCTTTGCCTCGACGACATACGAATTCCCCGGTCCGAAAATTTTTGCGACCGGACGGATGGTGCGCGTGCCCAGGCCCATCGCCGCGACCGCCTGCGCTCCGCCGACGCGATACACTTCCGTGGCACCGGCCAGTTCCAGCGCCGCGAGCAACGCCGGCGCGATGCGGCCATCGCGGTCGGAGGGCGTGGTAACGACAATTTCCGGACAGCCGGCCGCCTGCGCGAGCGTCACGGTCATCAAGGCCGTCGACACGAGCGGCGCGCTGCCGCCCGGGACGTAGATGCCGACTCGTTCAAAGGGCAGGTAGCGTTCACCGACGGAGGCGCCCTGCGCATTGGTGAACTCCCAGTCTTCGCGCAAGCCGCGGCGGGCGAAGGCCAGCACGTTGGCGTAGGACGTGTGAAGTGCCTGGTGCGTGGCGGCGTCGGTCGCCTTGCGTGCGGAGGCAAACTCTGCAGGCGTGACGCGCAGCGCGGCGGGGTCCAGAAAATCCGGACCGCCAAAGCGCGCGGTCAAGCGCATCAACGCCTCGTCCCCGGCTGTCCGAATGTGGTCGAGAATCTCGGCCACGGTGGCCCGGACGGTTTCGCTGGTGTGCGCGCGCCGGTCGAGCGCGGCAATCTGCACGGTGAAGTCGGGATCGTTCCAGCGGATGATTTTCATCGGGAAAGCAGTCCATGGAATTACCACGAAATCGCGGGTCTTGCCGCGATCGACTGCAGAAATCCGGCGTGGGCTGGACACGGAGGTGGCGGATCTTTAACGTGCGCCTCGGTGGCCCCCCGGTTTCCGTCCAGCCCAGACTATTTCCCATGAGAACCATTCGACTCCTCCTGTTTGCCACTTTCGCGATGGTTGCTGGGCTCACGACGCGCGCCGAGACCGTCACCATCGTGACATCATTCCCGAAGGAACTGACGGATGCGTACAAGAAGGCCTACGAGGCCAAGGCCCCGGGCACCACGGTCGAAATCCTGAACAAGGGCACCTCGGCTGGAATCGCGTACGTGCGCGAATCGGCGGTAGGCAACAAGCCGGATATTTTCTGGGTGTCGGCGCCCGATGCCTTTGAGGTGCTTTCGAAGGAAAACCTGCTCGAAAAGCTGCCCGATTTCAATCCAGCGATCCCCGCGAAGATCGGCGATTTTCCCATCAATGATCCCAACGGATTCTACAAGGGCCAGGCGCTCGCGGGTTATGGCATCATGTTCAACACGCGCTATCTCAAGGCGAACGACCTGCCTGCGCCCAGGGAGTGGGCGGACCTCGCCAAGCCCATGTATTTTGGTCACGTGGGGACCTGCGCGCCGTCGCGCTCGGGCACGACGCAGCTCACGATGGAGACGATTCTGCAGGGCGAGGGCTGGGAGAACGGCTGGTGCCAGATTGCGATGATCGCGGGCAATTGCGCGGTGATTTCTGATCGCTCGACCGCCGTGCCTGATGGCGTCGGCAGCGGCCAGTTCGGACTCGGGCTCGTGATCGATTTCTTCGGCCTCGCCGCGAAGAACAGCGGGTTCCCGGTGGATTTTGTTTATCCGAGCGTCACCGCCATCGTGCCGGCGAACATCGGTTTGATCGCGGGCGCGAAAAACCCGGAGGGGGCGAAGAAATTCATCGCGTACACGGTGTCGCCCGAGGGACAGGAGCTGTTGCTCGAGCCGAAAATCAGCCGGTTGCCGGTGCTGCCGGCCGCGTACGCCAAGGCGCCCAAGGATTTCCCACGTCCCTTTGAAACGCCCATCACGGCGAAGGTAAAGTTTGATTCACAGCTCTCCGAGGCGCGGTACTACGTGGTGAGCGCGTTGTTCGATCAGACCATCACGTTCCGCCACCAGGAGCTTGTCGAGGCCACCAAGGCGATCCAAGTGGCGGCGGCGATGGTAGAGAAATCGAAGAAGCCGGAAGCGCTCAAACTGCTCGAAGAGGCGCGCCGTCTCGCTTACAGCCCGCTCGTCTCGGCGGCGGAAATCGCCGACAAGGCTTTCCTTGCGACCTTCAAGGCCTCGAAAAAAGACGCCGAGGCCGCCAAGAAAATGACGGCGGTCGAGGAAGCGTGGGGCACGAAGGCAAAGGAAAACTATGCTAAGGCGGTCGAACTCGCGAAAAAGGCCGGGGCGCTTTGAGACGTTGCAGAGTTTTCTAACTAAATTTCTAGATTATCTAAATTTGTAAATTGGGGACTTGGAAGAAGGACCACCGAATGCGGTCGTGCAGCTCAGGTCTTTCAAATTTTTATTAATTTAGGAAATCTAGTAATTTAGTTGGGAACCTCACCCGTGCGCCACCGCACCGCCCTCTTGCGATGACCCGCGCCTCTCTGAGTCAGCGGTTGCTCGCTGCGGCGATTGGTGTCTTCCTGCTCGTCACGCTCGTTCTCCCGGTGGCGGCGGTGGTGAAATCGGCGTTCACCAATGCGGATGGCTCGCTGACGCTCGGGCACATGGCGTCGCTCTTTCACGTCACGATCCTGCGCGAGTCGTTCTACAACAGCCTCTACGTCGCGGTTCTGACCGTGCTGGCGTCGTCGATCCTCGCGCTGCCGCTGGCCTACCTGACGGCGCGTTTTCAGTTTCGCGGAGCTGGCATCGTCAGTTCGCTGGCGGTGATTCCGCTGGTGATGCCGCCGTTCGTCGGCGCCGTGGCAATGCAGCTTCTTTTTGGCAAGAACGGGACGCTCAATTTGCTGCTCAAGGAATATCTCGGCTTCCGCATCCCCATCATGGAGGGCCTGACCGGCGTCATCTTCGTCGAGTCGCTGCACTATTTTCCGTTCATCCTCTTGAACGTCGCCGCCGCGCTGGCGAATCTCGACGGCGCGATGGAGGAGGCGGCCGAGAACCTTGGCTGCACGGGCCTCCGGCTCTTTCGCCGCATCGTGCTGCCGCTCGTGCTGCCCGGTTATCTCGCCGGCGCCTTGCTCGTGTTCATCAAGGTCTTCGACGACCTCGGCACGCCGCTTGTGCTCGGTGTCACCAACATGCTGGCCCCCCAGGCGTACCTGCGAATTACGTCGGTCGGGGTCGACGATCCGCAGGGCTATGTGATCAGCGTGGCGCTCGTCGTCATCTCGCTCGTCACGCTCTGGCTCTCGCATCGCGCGCTGGCCGGACGCGATTATTCCACCAGCCAGCGCGGTGGCACGGCCGTGTCGAAGTACCCCCTTCGCGCCTGGCGCGCTGTGCTCGCCTATGGCTGGACCCTGGTCGTGCTGCTGCTGGTGCTTTCGCCGTTGCTTGGCCTGCTGCTGCTCTCCTTCGCGAAGGTCTGGAGTTTCTCGTTGTTGCCGGATTCGTTCACGACCGCGAATTACCTCACCATGATCCAGGATTCGCCACGCATGATCTGGAACACGCTGCTGTACTGCGGTGTGGCCGCGGGCGTGGGCGTGCTCATCTCCACGGCCATCGCGTATCTCATGCTGCGGACGCCATTGCGCGGTGGACGGGCGCTGGATTTTATGGCGTCGGCCTCGCTCGCCGTGCCGGGCATCGTGCTCGGCATCGGTTATCTGCGCATCTTCAAGGGCATGAACATTCCGTTCACGGAGACGGCCGTGCTTTCGACATGGGTGGCAATCACGCTGGCCCTCACCGTGCGGCGTCTGCCGTACGCGTTGCGCTCGTGCGTGGCCGCGTTGCAGCAGGTGCACCCGTCGCTGGAGGAAGCCGCGCTCGGGCTCGGGGCGACCCGGCGTCGCGCGGTCGTGCGCATCGTCATGCCGCTTATGCTCGGCGGCATTGTCGCGGGCTTCATCACCGTGTTCGTCACGGCGGC
>JANMQT010000030.1:0-4739 GCA_031370675.1 Verrucomicrobiota bacterium | reverse complement strand
GGCCGACCAGTATTATCCCGGGCCGGAATATTGTGACTGGCTTGGCCTGAGCATTTACGGGGCGCAATACACCAGCGATAAATGGGGCGCGTTCACGCCGCTCTTCGACTGGCCGTACCGGCAGCTGAGCCAGTTGGATCCGGCCAAGCCCATCATGGCCGTGGAATGGGGCGTGGCCGAGGCGAAGGACAAAGGGAGCAAAGCCGCCTGGATTCGCGAGGCCTTTGCGGCGATGAAAGATCCGAAGTACGGACGCCTCAAGGCGATTGTCTTCTGGCATGAGCGCTGGCAAAACGAGGACAGCAGCCACAGCAATTTGCGCGTCAATTCATCGCCCGAATCCCTGCAGGCGTATCGTGAAAGTGTCGTGGACCCCCACTGGCTGGACCGCCCGATCTGGAAGCCATGAATCCGCCCCCCGATCCGATCACTCCCCCGCTGGAACCAACCGTCCAGCGAGGCTTTGTTTTTATCGACCGCGCGGGGCGCCGGTGGCCGCGCATCCGGCTGACCCTGACGATCGGCGGTCTGCTGCTCCTGGCGGGCATCGTGCTGTTTATCCAGTCGCTGTTCATTGCGCCCTGGCTTCGCCTCCCAGCTTCCGTCGCGCAGCTTAAGGCCCAGCTCAAGGCTCTGCAGCTGCCCGGCGCCGTGATCCCTCCGCCCACCGCCCGGCCACCAAAATGGCTTAAGTTCAAGCGGCTCGCGGCTCAATCCGCCAAGGCCGGTGGTCCCCCCGCGCCGTCGACCCGCAAGGAAGGTATCCCGATTGCGGGGTCCGACCGGCGGGAGATCCGGCTCGGGTACTACGTCGGCTGGGACAACGACAGCCTGGTCTCACTCGCCAAGCACGCGGATCAGCTCACCCACATTTGCGTCGAACGTTTCGCGCTGAAGATCGACGGCACGCTGGACGAAAAAACCGACGCTGCGCTCGACGCGTTTGCGTTCCAGAAGGGCCTGGTATTGATGGAGCAGCTGACCAATCTCGGCGGCGCCGATCGATGGCTGGCGGAGCCGGTGGAGAATTACGCGATGGGTGAACCGGCGCGCCGCGCCGCCTTCGTGCGGGACCTCGTCGCCCGGGTGGTCCGCACGAAGGCCGGCGGACTGCTCGTCGATTTCGAGCAGGTGGATCCGGCTTACAACGGCCCGATGTCGGAATTCTACGAGGAAATGGCGGTCGCGTTGCACGCCGCGAGCTGCGAACTGTGGATCAGCGTGCCGATGGGGGAGGATTTTGACTCGCTCGATCTCGATCGTCTGGCGGCCTTCACCGATCGGTTCGTCGCCGTGCTGCACGACGAAAATTCCGAAACGGATTCGCCCGGACCGATCGCTTCGCGCGAGTGGTTCGAAGGCTGGATCGAGACGGCCGCGGACTACGGCCATCCTGAACAATGGATCGCCGCGCTCGGCTGTCACGGGTACGACTGGACCGAGGGCCGGCGCAAGGCGCAGACGATCGCGTTTTCCGACGCGATGTGCCGGGCGGACTACGCGGGCGTCGCGGGCCTGATGAGCGCGCCGCCAACCTATGAGCCGAATTTTGTGTTCAACGACGAAACCGGCGCGGCGCACACGGTCTGGTTTCTCGACGCCGTGACCTTCGCGCATCAATTGTCGATCGCGCGCGCGAAGGGCTTTGGCGGGGTGGGCATTTCCCGGCTGGGGGTGGAGGACGAGGCAATCTGGCAGGTGTTGAGGATGCCGGCGAAATTGCGTCCGGAGGATTTGGCGCAGCTCTCGCGCATCGATCCCGGTGAGGAGGTCGGCGACGTCGGGATTGGAGCGGTAGTCAGCCTCGGCAACGAACGGGAGGCGGGAGCACGCCGCGTGACTCTGGATGAGAACGGCAACGTTCTGGTGACTTACGTGGACTTTCCGAGCTACACCACGTTGTACCGGCAGGGCAGCGACCCGACCGGACGCAAGGTTGTGCTGACCTTCGACGACGGTCCCGATCCAAAGTACACGCCGCAGATTCTCGACATACTCAAGCGCGCGGGCGTGAAGGCCACGTTCTTCCTCGTCGGCAGTCGCGCGGAGCTTTATCCGGATCTGGTGCGGCGCATCGTGCGCGAGGGACACGAGGTGGGTAATCACACTTACACGCATCCCAACGTCGGCTTGATCTCGGACGCGCAGGTGCGGCTCGAGCTGAACGCGACACAGCGCTTGATCGAGGCGATTTCCGGCCGCTCGACGACGCTTTTCCGGCCACCCTACAACGCGGATTCCAATCCCAACAAATCGGAGGAAATCCAGCCCCTGCTCATCGCGCAGGATCTGGGCTACTGGATTGCACTCGAGGATATCGACACCGAGGACTGGTCGCGCCCCGGCGTGGCCGGCATCATCGAGCGCGTGCGCAACGGCCGCGTTGAGGGGGGGAATGTCGTCCTGATGCACGATGCGGGCGGAAATCGCGAACAGACCGTCGAGGCGCTGCCTGAGGTCATCGAGTATCTCCGCAACCGGGGCGACGAAATCGTCCTGATTTCCGATCTGCTGGGCAAGACGCTCGACGACGTCATGCCCCCGGCGACGACGCGGGGGCAGCTTTATTATCGGCTGGTGAGCGGAGCGGGCTTTCGCGTCTTTCACTCGGTGGAAACCTTCATTTGGGCGCTGTTGCTCGTGGCGACGGGTCTGGTGCTGATCCGGACCATCATTCTCATCTGGCTGGCCTGGCGGTTTCGCGGTTTGCCTTCGTGGAGTCCAAAGATGCAGCCCGCCCTCACCGTCCTGATCGCGGCCTTCAACGAGGCAAAGGTGATCGCGGAAACCGTCCGCTCCGTCCTCGACACCGACTATCCCGGACCCGTCGAGGTGCTGGTCATCAATGACGGCTCACGCGACACGACGGCGGAAATTGTGGCGGGCCTGGCGGCCGCGGATTCGCGCGTACGGTTGATCGATCAATCGAATAGCGGCAAGGCGGGCGCGCTCACCAACGGTTTTGCGCAGGCCCGGCACGGCATCGTGGTCCTGCTCGACGCCGACACGCAGTTCAAACGTGACACGCTGCGCGAACTGGTGCAGCCGCTGGCCGATGAGCGCGTCGGCGCCGTCTCCGGCCACGCGCGCGTGGGCAACCTGCGCGCGTTCATCGCGCGTTGCCAGGACCTGGAATATATCTGCGGCTTCAACCTGGATCGCCGCGCCTACGCGCACTGGAACTGCATCACGGTGGCGCCCGGCGCGATCAGCGCGATCCGGATGAGCGCGTACCAGGAGGTGGGCGGGTTGAGCCACGACACGCTGGCCGAGGACACGGACCTGACGCTTTCGCTGCATCGCGCGAAGTGGCGCGTGGCGTACGCGCCCGAGGCGGTGGCGTACACCGAGGCGCCGGAAACGCTGGGGACGCTGGCAAAGCAGCGCTTTCGCTGGGCGTACGGCACGATGCAATGCCTTTGGAAACACCGCGACATGGTGCTGAATCCCCGTTTCGGCGCCCTCGGTTTTTTCAGTCTGCCGAGCATCTGGTTCTTCCAGATCTTTCTCGTCGCGCTGACGCCGCTGGTCGACTTCGGCCTGCTCGTCTCCTTGCTGCTCGGGAACGGGGCGGCGGCCCTGCCGTATTTTCTCGTTTTCCTTGTCGTGGATTTTCTCCTCGCCGTGCTCGCCTGCCGGATCGAGGGCGAACCGGCGTGGAAGAGCTGGATTATCCTGCCGATGCGAATCATCTACCGCATCCTGCTCAGCTGGGTCGTGTGGAAAGCGATTCGCCGCGCCTTCCAGGGCGTGCTGGTGGGGTGGGGAAAACTGGATCGCACCGCCAACGTCCAGACGCCCTCGACCTGATGGCTTCACCCTTTTTTTTCACGCATGCGCTCATCTCCTGAATTTCCCGCCCGCTGCCGTCCCAGCTTTGTGGTCGCGACGGCGCTGTTGCTTGCAGTGGCCCTGTCCCTCGCGGGTTGCGGCCCCGAGCCGGACGCGAAGGCCGTGGTGGAGGTGGTGCCCGCCGGCATCGCGGTACCGGAAAACGGCGCGTACCTCGGGGCCTACATCGATTCGGGCGACGACGAGGATGATATCAGCCTCGAGAAGCTGCTCGAGTTTGAGGAACTCGCGGGCAAGAAGCAGGCGATCGTCGCGTCGTCGAGTTACTGGGGTCAGCAGAGCTTTCCGTCCGCCAACCTGCGCATCATCTCCCGCCACGGGAGCATTCCCCTTTTGTTCTGGTCGCCCTGGGACAAACCTTACGAGCAGAACAAGGGCCCGGATCGGTTCTCGCTTGACGCCATCCTCGAAGGCAAATGGGACGCGTACATCGATCGCTGGGCCGACGGCGCGCGCGAATTCCGCCGACCGTTTTTCGTGGCCTGGGGACTCGAGATGAACGGCAACTGGTTCCCGTGGTCCGGGGTTTTTTACGGTGCCGACAAGCAGGTCTCGGCGGCGAAGCCTGCGCGCTTCGAGGGTCCGGAGAAATTCAAGCGCTGCTACCGCTACGTCGTCGACCGCGTCCGCCAGCGGGGCGCCAAGAACATCCTCTGGGTTTTCCACGCGAATAATTTCTCGGAGCCATCCGACCCCTGGAATCACTTCGCGCAATACTATCCGGGTCCCGACTATGTCGACTGGCTGGCGGTGAGCGCCTACGGCAAGCAGTTCCCGAACGAAGCGTGGGTCGATCTCTACGACGTACTCGAGGATCCCTACCGTGAACTCTGCGAGCTCGATCCGACCAAGCCGATCATGCTCGCGGAATTCGGCGTCGGCGAGTT
>JANMQT010000027.1:0-11693 GCA_031370675.1 Verrucomicrobiota bacterium | reverse complement strand
GACCGTGACCGGCAGGGCGCCTTCGCTCTCGGCTTCCGGAATGAACGAACCGGTCACGATCACCCGCTCCGGTTCGGAGGCACCAGCCGTCGCATCCGCGGCGGAGGAAATCGATTGAGGCGGGGTCTGGGCTTGGGCCAGGGAGAGCCCGATGGAAATGCCGGCGACCCAGGCGGACCGAGTCGCCACGCAGCGCGCAGCGTGCAAAGTCTTTAATATCATGGTGGATCAGAGCGGGACTGCGGGGAGGCTAGCGGCCGCGGAGATCGATTGGAAGGATTTTGTCCGGGTGCCACGGGCGCGGAATAGCCTTTTGACCACGTGTTCGCCCTGCTAGAAACAGTCATTCACGCGGGGTTAACATGGAAAACGAAACCCTTCATTTCGCCCACTACGAAGTGCGGCGCCGAGACGACGGCACACCGTGGGAACTGGGTCGCGGCGCGATGGGGGTGACCTACAAGGCGTATGACGAGGAGCTGCGCATCGACGTGGCGTTGAAGGTGATCACGCCGGCGCAGGTGGATGACGCCAAGGCTCAGGCACTGTTCCTGCGCGAGGCACGTGCCGCGGCCCGCGTGCGCCATCCCAATGTCGCCAGCGTGGTTTTCCTTAATTCGACGCCCGGGAATTTCTTTTACGCGATGGAGTTTGTGTCCGGGGAATCCTTGCTGGAATGGCTGCGAACTCGAGGAGTATTGCCGCCAATGACGGCGGTTGGATTCGCCACGCAGATCGCGCGCGGACTGGGCGCCATCCACGAGCAGCACATCGTCCATCGCGATCTGAAGCCCGCAAACCTGATGATTCTTCCGGCATCCCGGGAGAAAACGCGCGCTGGAACCGATTTGAATCCGGACGCGTGGCAGATCAAGATCATCGACTTCGGCTTGGCGCGCGGCTTTACGGGCGAGGGCCTCGGGACCGAGGTCAACGCGCAGACCATCGGTCTTCGCGGCACTGCGCTCTACGCGAGCCCGGAGCAATGCCAGGAGCACGGGCAAATCGACGGCCGTTCGGACCTTTATTCGCTGGGATGCATCCTGTGGGAAATGTTGACGGGGGCGCCCCCGTTTCGCGCGCGGACACACCGCGAGATTCTGAATCAGCACGTCGCCCAAAGCCTGCCGCTGGAGCGCATCGCACATCTGCCGGAGGACGTGCAGGCGGTGCTGGCGCGGCTGCTGGAGAAGGATGCCGAAGATCGTTATGCGGATGCGGATGCGGCGGGGAAGGCACTGGAACGCTGCCGCGAATTTCTGGCGGACCGAGGCCGCCAGAGCCAACATGCAGATCGCACGACCACGCACGTGGAGCACCCGTCGGTTGCTGCCGCCGGGGTGGGAGCGACCCCGTCAGCGCGCCAGCAGAAGGGCGGTATCGCGTTGGCGGTCGCGGCGGTGTTCATCGCCAGCGCCGGTTGGTATTTCTGGCACGGCAGATCGTTGGTGCCCGCACCGACGCTGGCTGCGACCCCGGGCGCATCGGCAGTCGCGTCGTCGGCGCCGGCGCCGCGCAAGGCCATCGCCGTGCTGCCCTTTGCGAATTTCAGCCCGGACAAGGACAACGAATATTTTGCCGACGGAATTCAGGAGGACGTGCTCTCCAGCCTCTCCCGGCTCCGGGATTTGAAGGTCATTTCGCGGGCCTCCGTTCTCGGGTACAAGCCCGGTGCGCGCAACCTCAAGCAGATTGCGACAGATCTGGGGGTGGCCACGATTGTTGACGGCAGCGTGCGGCGGGCCGGCAATCAGGTACGCGTAACTGCGTCGCTGATTGATGCGCGCACGGATGAAGTCCTCTGGAGCGCGAATTACGATCGGGAGATGAAGGATATCTTCGCAATGCAATCGGATATCGCGCAAAACGTCGCCCGCGCGGTGCAGGTCCAATTATCTCCGACGGAAGCGGCCGGGCTGCGCGAGACGCGCGGCGGGAATCCCGCAGCTTATGATTTGTACCTGCAGGCCGTGGCGACCTATCGAAAGTTTCGCACTGAGGACAACGAACGGGCCATCGAGTTGTTCAAGCGAGCCATCGCCGAGGACCAGCGATACGCCTTGGCTTACGCTGGTCTTGCCGACGCCTACGAAATGAAAGTCGACAAGTTCGAGTCACCGCTCTCATGGCAGGAATCGGCCATCGAGGCCGCCCAGAAAGCAATCAGCCTCGATGCCCGCTGCGGCGAGGGGTACAACGCGTTGGCCGGTGTTTACGTCAGCAAAGGATGGTTTGGTCGAGCCCAGGCGGCATATGAAAAGGCCCTCCAAATTAATCCGGGTGAGGTCGGCGTCGGCGCGCGCCTCGCCGGCATTTACTATACGGTTGGTCGATGGGAGGACGCTTGGCGGTTGCTGCGCCGGGCGATTGATGTCGACCCGGAGAATGCTTATTACTGCATCCAGCTCGGTGAGATTTATCTCGGCATGGGAGAATACGAGAAGGGCGAGCGTTGGATGCGCCGCGCGATGGCCAAGCTGCATGATCCCCTTAAGGAACAGCAACTCGAGATCACGTTGGCGTACGCGAGGAAGGATTACGCGCAGGTGATCAAACTATATCGTGAACGACTGCGCACCACGGGCGGACAACAGACGACGGCCGTCGTTCTGGGCGAGATTCCTGGTGAAGGTCCTCCCGGTTACTTTCATGCGATGGCGCTTGGGCGCACCGGCGATATTGCGACGTTGCGGGAGAATACCGGTTCGGGTCTCGCGGTCGCCGATCCCGATGGATTCATGTACCGCCAAATCCTGACGTCGGTGGCGTACCTCCAGCGGATGGATGGAAAGGAAGCCGAGATGCGGGAAACTTGTCGTCGCGGCATCGAATTGACGCAGCGCGCCCCTGATGCTGGAAACGAATCGCCCGAGCCGCCGTGGAATATCGCGTTTTATGCGTGGCTGCTCGGTGACGTGCAATTGTGCAATCGCTCGCTCGACGCCGCAGTAAACGCCGGACTGTTTCTTGGCCGGGTCGACCAAGAAGACACGAATGTCGATGTCCTGAAGGAGAACCCGAAATTTGTCCAAATTCTGGCCGACATGAATCGCCGCATTGATGAGATGAGGCCCCGCATTCGGGAACTGGAGAAACGTTATCCCTGACCAACCGAATCAAGGCAGGACAACCACCCGGTAAAATCGCTTCGGCTGGCCCAGCGCCGTGGTGTCGGTGACCACGACGTTTGCCCCGGTTCCGGGGACGTTGTCCTGCAACGTGACCCAGGCGCCGGCAGCGAGATCGGGGTTCCATTCCACGCGGTAGAGCAGTCCGTTCACGCTTGGGAACGTGACCGCGACGTTGCCCGTCACGCTGTTCCGGACCTCGGACGTGATCCGCAACACGCTGCCGGCCGCACGCGGATCGGTGCCGGCGAGATATTCCTGCAGGTTGGTCTGGCCATCGCCGTCAAAGTCCAGCGCGGCATCGGCCGGATCCGCGGGATTCAAGCCATTCGCGATTTCCCAGCCGTTCGGCATGCCGTCGCCATCCGTGTCGATGGTCGCGCAGGCAAATCCGTCGCTCAGGGTCACGGTATCAATCGTCCAGCCCGTCCTTGCGACGCTGCTGTCGCAACCAAGACGCCAGCGGAATTGCACGGATTGGCCCGCGGCGCTGGCCGGAACATTGACAATTGTGGTGACACCCGCAGCCGTGCCGCTCCACGCCGCGCGGCCGGCAATTGGACTTCCCGAGTTCAGAACCGTGCTGTAGCCACCTTGAACGAATGATCCGCCGGCCGTGATGATATCGGTAAACGCACCAGCCCCGATTTTGATCTCCAGCACCCCGCCGTCGAAACCGCTTTCCAGGTCGTAATTGTGCTTGAAGGAAATTCGCGCCATGGCACTCGTGATCGCGATCGCGACGCTGTCGAGAGATGAATCCGTAACGACGGTGACATCGGGAGCAAAGGCGCCGTTGACCGTATCGACGAGCGGGGTGGTAACGGTGGTCCACGCAGTGTTGGCGGCGCCCGTCGTTGTGGTGGTCCACCCCAGCGGCAGCGCGGGTGGGATGACGCCGTCAAAATTCTGCGCGAAAGCAGGGATGGGCTGACCGACTTGGATCGAGAAATTTGTAATGGTGGATGCCGTTGGACCATTGACCGTGATCGGAATGACCAGGAACGTCCCGCAGCTCACATTGGCTGGGACATGGTAGTTGATGGTTCGAGTCAGCGTTGCACCGCTGGGAATCGTGCCGTAGTCGGCGACGAAATTGCCATTGGAAGCGGTGGCGGCGACGCCGACGATGTTCGCGTTGTTGACAGGCACGCTGAGTACGAGGTCCTCGCCCGGTTCCGGGATGCCGTTCCCATTGCCTAATGTATCGGTGAATGTGATTATCCCGACACTGAGAAAAGGTTCAAAGGACTCCGTAATCGCGATGTTGCCACTGGCGGGGTTGGCGCAGGTTGCGCCTAGGCCGGCGCCGCGCAACGCGAAGGCGATGCGAATGTCCGCTACATCTGCGCCTCCGAAGCCGGCAGCGTCGGCGGCGATGAGCGCGTCGCGGCCCTGGATAAAGGTCGGGTTCACGGGATCCAGCTTCATGGCGTCCGTGACAATCTGCAGCGCGCGCTGGTTTCCCGTTGCAAAGCCAATCCGGTTGATGATCCGCGCGCGCATCTCGAGCAACATCATGCACCACACCTCACCCACGTTGTGCACCTCGCTGGCAGTCGCCGATCCCACCGGTCCCTTGGGAAACGCCCCGTCGGTGAGGTTAATCTTGGCCGCATCAATGTCCCCGAGCGTGAGCGGATTGTGCGGCTTGCCATTTGGCCCCACGTTCGACTTTACGGCGTATGGAAAACGCCGGATGCCGTAGTAGTAATTGTCGGTGAAGCCGGGATTAATGTTCAGCGTGGAGTACGCGCCGGCGGCGTACACCGCGTTCACATCCTCGCTGGCGGTCGCGAGCAGGGCCCGCCCATAAAAGTCCGACCAGCCTTCGCCCAGGCCGCGCGCCGGCAGCGTGCTGAGTCCGCTGCCGTTTGCGTGCAGACGATTGGACGTGCCGTGCGTCAATTCGTGAATGAAAACGTCGGCATCAAGCGAACCGTCGCGCTGTGGCGTGGGACCGGTAAAAAGGAACATTTGCATCCGACCCCGACCGCCATCCGCCGGGGTGGAAAAATTTGCATTGTTCGTGCCCGAAGAATCCTGGGTCTCAGCGCTAATCCGGTCAAAGGCAACTCCACCACGGCCAAAATTATCATTTTGAAAATTGCGGGCCGCTTCGGTGAACCCCAACAAATACAGGCGATCGTGATAGAGGTTGGTCCAATAAAACAGGTTCGTGATTACGCCATTTCGATAGGCGGCAAGGGTCGGAGTCTCACTGCCGAGGGGCGGCGGATTATACAAAAAATTGAAGACGCGATTGGGTGCGCCGACCGCTTCCGTCCCGGGATCGATGCCGTTCGTTCCATCAATATCGAGGCCACACTGCACGTTGTTGCCGTCGGTCAGATTCATTCCATCGGTGATCCAGCCAAGGTTGTTGAATGTGTTGGGCGGCTCGTTGCCGATCAGCGTGACATCTGTCCGCGCAATCCCCGCACCCTGGATGCCACTGCCGGGCAGCGCGTTGGTCGGTGAGAGCGGACCGGGGCTGTCGTCGGTATACACATTGTACGTGGCCGGCTGCGTTTGGTGCGCGGTAATGCATTTGCGCCAGAGCAACGTGCCGTCGTTTGCGTCGACCAGGATGTAATACGCGTAGACCTTCTCCCACAGCACCATCGAGTACGCGAGGGTGAGAACACCGGGCTCAACGGGAAAGTACACGAGTTCGGTCTTGATTTCCTGCGTAAATGGACCGGGAGCGAGCGTCGTGACGCGAACAGCCGGGTCGATCGGGCGTACGGCGAATTTTTCCGCGGTGACCGTGCGATTGATCGCGGCGGCCGCAAAGGTCGCCGCCTGTGCGGGACTAAGCGCCGGCGTCGTCGACAATGTCGACTCATCCACGGCGGCCGCGAGATTGCCGGTGGTGCGCGCGAGTTCGCCTCGCGCGGTAAAGGCTGCGAGAACCTCACCCTGGAAAACGGGAACGCCGGAAACCTCCTGTCGAAATCCAACCCACGAGAGATTTCCCGCCGGATTGGCATAGTCCGAAAACTTCACCAATCGGCCCGCTTGATCCGCCGTGAGACCATACAACGAGGCGTTTGCCACGAGGAAGTCGCGCGCCACCGTTTCGCGCGGCGTGGCGCCTTCGGGCACCGGCGTCAGAAAGGAGTCTGCCCCTGTCACACCGACAATTTCGGGCGCGTGACCAAACCGGTTCAGTTCGAAATGCAGCGCGGGCACGCGCCTTGCGAGTTCGGCGCGCGCGGGCCCCATTGCATCGACCACCGCCCGCGTGGCCGCGGCGCGGCCAGCGGTGAACTGGCGGGCCCGATAGGCGGCGATGATCGCAACGGATGAGCCCTTGGCGGAGTCGGATTTCGCGTCCCGGAGGTCAAAATTCTCCAGGGCGGATCCATCCGGGGGCGCGATCTGCGCGTAACCAGCAGAGACGCAAATGATTGCCAGCAAGGCGGTGATGCCACGCTTCAATGCCGACGCTGGGAGGAAAGGACGCTTCATGGAAGGTGACAAGAGGAGCAAGAGTCATGCTTCCTGGCGACCTCGAATGGCCGGGGCGGAGACTCTCGAATTGAAGGCTTGGGTTGTAGCAGGACGGGCCCCGCCGCCAAGGAGAATTCGTCGCCCAGCGTGCCCTGGCTCGGGCTGACGTCATTCCATCCGCCGCCCTTTCGGATGGTGCTCAGGCTCATGCCGCCGGTTCGGCGCGCGGAGTGGCTCTTGCATTTCCACTCGAAACACTGGAATAGCGGCTTTCCCATCCTTCGCCATGTCTGATGATCCTAAAGCCAACGCGCTCCGCATGGAGAAAATCGTCAGCCTGTGCAAGCGGCGCGGTTTCATTTTTCAATCCAGTGAGATCTACGGCGGCCTCAACGGCTGCTGGGATTACGGTCCGCTCGGCACGGAACTGAAGCGCAACCTTAAGGATTTCTGGTGGCGCCGCATGACGCGCGAGCGCGATGACATCGTGGGCCTCGACGCATCCATCCTGATGAATCGCGCCGTCTGGAAGGCCAGCGGCCACGAGGAGACCTTCACGGATCCGATGGTGGATTGCCGGTCTTGCAAGGCGCGCCATCGCGCGGACCAACTCCCCGAGAAGAACGGGGTGAAATATTGTCCGAATTGCGGCGGGCGCGACCTGACCGAGGCGCGGGCTTTCAACTTGATGTTCAAGACGCACGCGGGTCCGGTGGAGGCGGACGACAACCTGGTCTATCTTCGGCCCGAGACGGCGCAGGGCATTTTCGTGAATTTCAAGAACGTGCTCGACACCGCGCGCAAGAAGCTGCCGTTCGGCATCGCGCAAATCGGCAAGGCATTCCGCAACGAGATCAACCCGCGCAACTACACCTTCCGTTCGCGGGAGTTCGAGCAAATGGAGCTCGAGTATTTCTGCCGGCCCGAGCAGGGCATGGAATTGCTCGAGTACTGGCGCGAGGAACGGCTCAAGTTCTACGAGGACATCGGCATCCCGCGCGCCAAGTTGCACGTGCTGAAAGTGCCCGACGACGCGCTCGCGCATTACTCCAAGGGAACCTACGACATCGAGTACCAATTTCCCTTCGGGGTGCAGGAACTCGAGGGCGTGGCCTATCGCACCGATTTCGATCTCAAGACGCACATGGAACACAGCGGCAAGCCGCTCGATTACTTCGATGAGGAAACGAAGGAGAAGTTCATCCCGCACGTGATCGAACCGAGCGCCGGCGTCGATCGCACGGTCCTCGCGCTGATTTGCGAGGCGTTCGACGAGGAGACCGTGACCGATGAGAAGGGCAACTCCGAGACGCGCATCGTGCTGCGGCTGCATCCCCGCATGGCGCCCGTGAAGTGCGGCATTTTTCCGCTGCTTAAGAACAAGCCGGAACTCGTCGCGAAGGCGCGCGAGGTCGTGGCGCTGCTGCGTCCGGACATGGCCGTGGTCTATGATGAGGCCGGTGCGATCGGCCGCCGCTACCGGCGGCAGGATGAAGTCGGTACGCCGTTCGGTGTGACCATTGACTTCGACACGCTGGGGGAGCGCGGCGACGAGCTGAAGGACACCGTCACGCTGCGGGAGCGCGACTCGATGAGGCAGGAACGAGTGCAGATCGCCGATCTTCCGGCGCGATTGCGCGCGGCCATTCGATAACCGCCGATTTGCTTTTGCCACTGGATTCCGAAGCGCTTCAGCTCGGCCAGCGTCGCGCACTCCCGGCCGGAGGTTCCGACCCATCCACGAAGCTGTTGCTCATCGCGCGCGGTGGGCGAGGCTCGTTGGTGGAACCATTGAATCTGGAGTCCGTCATCAAGTGCCCGGCCTGTGCCGCGCTGACCGTCGAAAGCATGCCGGTTGAGTCTTGCCGCTTTTTCTTCACCTGTCCGAACTGCGGAACGACCCTGAAGCCGCGCGACGGTGATTGTTGCGTGTTTTGCAGCTATGGGAGCGTCAAATGCCCTCCGGTCCAGAAGGAAGGCGGCTGTTGTTCCTAGAAATGGGCGGCAAAGGCACCGCGCTGGCGGGGGATCCTGGTCCCGCCTGGCAGGGCCCGGTGCGCGGCGCACCCGAATCGCGGGATTCGCGACCTGACGGAATATTCTCGCGACCGCGTCGTCATGCGGTTAAGGTCAAAGCCGGTTCAAAGATGAAGTGTCTCTCCCCCATTCTTGCGCTGCTCCTGCTCGCCACGGCCCAACCGTTCGGGGTGGTTGCGGGCATTTTGTGCGAGGTGAAGGGCGAGGCTTGCCAGGCGAACGGCGTGCTGGGCGTCCAGTGCTGCTGCGATACAGGTTGTGACTGCGACGGATCGAAGGATCGAACCACCGCGCCGAGCCGGGCCGTCAGTCCTGACAACCTGCGCCTGGACTTCGCGCTGGTTGAAATGCCGATGCAGGCGCCCGCGGCCAGCGAAGCCCAAGTCTTCACACCTTGCCGCATCGCGATTGAGCTGATGATTGCGCATGCACTGCCACGGGTGGCGGTGACGTGCATTCGATTGAACTGAGCCGGACTTCCCCAGGCGAAGTGTGCCCACGGCACACGCTCACCCTCGAAGTCCACCCAAGCTCAGTTCATGAAACCGATCCCCATTATTTTTTGCACGCTTGCCTGCGTGCCTGCATTCCAGCTCCCGGCGGCGGAACCTTCCGCCGAACGGCCACCGCGCGATTCCGGGGCCCTCACGCTGGGCGCCGTGACGCAGGCGGTGCTCACGGCGAATCCCGGCGTCGCGGAAGCGCGCTTCCGCGCCTCCTCGCTTGCCCAACGCCCCGCCCAAGCGTCCGCGTGGGAAGACCCCAAGCTCTCGCTGTCCAGTCGGGTGGCGCGTTTCGTCAGCATCGCGCCAAATGGATTCACCGATCAGATGGTCGGACTCGAGCAATCGATTCCAGTTTCCGGTCGCAACCAAATCCGCGCGCGCCTGCTGGCCACCGAAGTCATCGTGGCCACGGAGGAGGTTCGACGACGCGAACTGGATTCGATCGCGAAAGCGCGGTCCGCGTATTTTCGCCTCGCGCGGGACCATGCGCTGCTGGAACTGAATCGCGCCAACGAACTTTCCTGGCGCGAGACCATCGAGACAACGCGGGCCCGGTTCGAGGTGGGCACTCGTGCTCAAACGGATGTTTTGGCGGCCGAGAGCGAATGGACGCGACTCGTCGAAGCCCGCCGGGATCTCGAACGCGCGCTCTCGGAGGACCAGACGGAACTCAATGTGCTGATGAACCGTGCGCCGTCGACGCCCCTTGGCCGGCCGGTCGACACGGCCCGCGAAGCGCCCGCGCCTTTTCTCCGGAGCGCGCGTTTGCAGCCGCTGGTTCTCGCGCGGCGGCCGGAGGTTCGAATGGCGGAGGCGCGCTTGACCGTGGCGGCAACCCAACGCGAGCTGGCAAGACGGGCCTGGGTGCCGGATCCGACGGTTGGCCTGACGGCACAGCGCTACAATTCTGCGGCCCAGGTCGTCAGCGAAGTCGGCGCCGGTGTTTCGATCACGCTGCCCTGGGCGAATCCTGGAAAGTATCGCGCCCTGGCCCGGGAAGCGGCGGACGCGGAAACCGGCGCGCAGCGCGCGGTCGAACAGGCGCGGCTGGAAGCGCTCGGGCGGCTGCGCGATCAGCTCACCCGCGTCGAGACCAATCAACGTCATGTCGAATTGTTCGGCGAACGCCTGGTGCCGCTGGCCCGCCAGACGCTCGATGCCACGCGCACCGACTATGCCGCCGGAAGGGTGGTTTTTGCGGACTTGCTCCTTGCCCAGCGAAGCTTGCGCGACACCGAATCCTCGTTTCGGAATCACCTGGCCAATCTTCAGATCGCCCTCGCCGAACTGGAAGCGGTGGTCGGCGCCGACCTGCAACTTTTCCCCGCGGCCCGGCCGCCCTCCCGTCACTAATCATGTTTCCTCCTCGAATTTTATCGACCCTCCTCGCCGTCGCGGTGTTGGTCTCGGTCGGTGCTTGCTCGAAGTCCAAGTCGGCGGCGAAAAACCCGAACGTCGACTACTACACCTGTACGATGCATCCCTCGGTGAGGGCGCAGAAGCCCGACGACAAATGTCCGATCTGCTCGATGGATCTGGTGCCGGTGATGAAAAAGGGCAATCTGCCCAAAGCGGGCGAATCCGCCATCAAAGCCGAGCCCGCGATGAAGGAAGGCGGCCCGGTCGGCGAGGCGAGTGAGTTCGTCGTGCCCATCGAGCGCCAGCAGCAGGTCGGGGTCACCTATGCCACGGTCGAACGCAAGCCGCTGCACCACACGATTCGCGCCGTCGGCTTCATCGTGCCGGACCGGGGGCGCCGGTGGGAGTTTGTTTCGCGGGTCGAGGGCTACGTCCAAAAACTCCATGTCACCTCGCCGGGCCAGCTGGTGGCAAAAGACCAGCCGCTGCTGAGCATCTACAGCCCCGACCTATTCGCGAGTGAACGCGAATTTGTTGAACTGCTCAAAGCCCGGGACAGAAATCCGGGAACGCGCGAGAGCAACGAGCGCCTCATCCAATCCGCCCGACACCGGCTGGAGCTCTGGAACATCACGCCCGGGCAGATCGCTGAGCTGGAGAAATCACGCGAGCCGTCCGACACGATCAATCTTCTCTCGCCCTTCCGCGGCATTGTCGAAAAAGTGACGGCGGACCAGGGCAAGAAAGTGATGGTGGGCGAGTCGCTCGTCTCGGTGGCCGATCTTTCGGTGGTGTGGCTCTGGGCGGAGTTTTACGAGAACGAGCGGACGATGGTGCACGAAGGCCAGATGCTCGACATCACGGCGACCTCGTATCCTGGTAAAACGTTCAAGGGCACCATCAGCCTCATCAATCCGTTCATCGAGGAAATGAAACGCACGGCCAGGGTGCGCGTGGATATTGCGAACGAGGAGTTCCTGCTGCGTCCGGGCATGTATGTGAACGCGGAGCTGGCGATGGAGATGGGCGAAGGGCTGATCATCCCGGTCAGCGCGATCATGCCCACTGGTCTCCGGAGCTATGTTTTTGTGGATAAAAAGGAGGGCAGGCTCGAGCCGCGCCTCGTGCAGCTCGGCCAGAAGTATGGCGAGTTTTACGAGGTGCAAAGCGGCCTGGCCGAGGGCGAGCGCGTGGTGAACAGCGCGAA
>JANMQT010000026.1:0-15202 GCA_031370675.1 Verrucomicrobiota bacterium | reverse complement strand
AGTCCGCGCGCGATCTGCGTGGCGAATCCAACCGCCGTCATTGGCGGCAATACTCCTCGAGTTCGCAGCCATTCCAGCAAGGATTCCCCGGACACAAACTCCATCGCGTAAAAGAAATTCCCGGGCGTCGAATTAAGGAAGACCACGCTGGCGACATTGGGATGGCGCACGCGGGCCGCCGCACGCGCCTCGCGCAGGAACAGTGCCTGGGCCTTGGCGTCATCCACCTGCCCCGGTGTGATCACCTTCAACGCCACGTCGATGCGCAGCTCCTCGTCATACGCCTTGTAGGTCACCCCCATCGCGCCGCGACCCAACTCCCACGTTGAGCCGTCGGGACGCCGCAGCACGCGGTAATGCGCGAATCTTAGTTCCGGATCGCCTGTGACCTCCGGCTGGGGTTCGTCTGCCACGGCCACAGAATACCTCGGTCGGGTGTAATTGGAAATGCTTCTCCCGCGCCGGGCCCCTTACGGATACTGCTTTTCCAACTCCCGGATCTGCCCGCGCAATAGCTCGAGTTTTTTATTCATCTCCGCAATGACCGAGACAAATTTTGGATTCTCCAGCAGAGTCTCAACGGTGGTGTCCCGTTGGTCGATCGAGCCGAGGAAATAGCCGGCCTTGAGCGCGAAATCGATATTGCGGTCGCAATCTTCGCGGTTGCCCAGCAACCATTGGCCAAACGCCAGATCCAGGTACGGCTCCCAATATTCGTTGCCGGAATCGATCGCCCGCTGGCACAGGCGCACGAGCTTTTCGCAGACCACCCGCATTTCCTGCTCCCGGCCCTCGCGTCTGAGCAGGTAGGCATTGCCGCCGAGAATGGCGCGATAGTTCAGGCCGTCGACATCGGCAATCCGGAGAACGGAGTCCATGTTTGCGCGCAATTCGCTCGACTCGCCCAAGCGCAATGCTGACATGAAGGCGCAGTAACCCGGAGGCGCCACCAACGGGAGCTCGCCGAAATCCTGGGCGGCCGTCGCCCGCGTCCAGCCACCTTCCCCGAGTCGCTCGTGCATCAAATCGAGCGCCCGCCGGTAGTCCTTGCGCGCATAAGCAATCAGCATGGCAATCTGCTGCTCCTTCGCGGCGTCGTGCAGCTTTGACATTCCGCGGCGCAGCCAGCGTTCACCCTCGTCGAGCTCACCGAGGCCAAAATAGAGGATCCCAAGCCAAATGCAGGGCGATGGGGAGTCCGGCGCCGTCTCGACGCTGCGCCGCAATAACAGCCAGACCTGATCCCAGTGGTCGGACCAAACGAAGTACAACACGGAAAGCGACAGGGCTGCGTCCGCGAAATTGGCATTGATTTGCAGGGCCTTTTCGTAGGCGGCAATGGCGCGGCTGCCCCATCCCTTCTGCGAATACGCGCTCCCCAGCGCGGCGTACGCCTCCTCGCTGCGCGGGTCGAGCGTGATGGCCTTTTCGGCCGCCTGAATCGCCGCATCCAGCCACCCGGGCGGCTCTTCAAACATTGCCACCTTCATCGAGTACGCGTCGGCCAGCGCGGCATAGGCCAGGGCGTACCGCGTGTCCTTCCCGATGGCCTGCTTGTACAACTCGATTGCGCGCTCGTTGTCCTCCTTGCGCGCCTTGCGGAACTCCGCCAGCCCGCGCAGATACAGGTCGTACGCCACCACATTCTCCTTACGGACCTCGCGAATCTCCGTCACCTCGGCCGGCGAGAGCTTCGCCTGCAACGCCTGGGCAATGTTCTGGGAAACATCGGTCTGGATGGCAAAGACATCCTTCAGATCCCGGTCGTACGTCGCCGTCCACAGAACCTCGTCCGTGCGCGCGTCGCTAAGCTGAGTCGTGATGCGCACGCGATCGCCCGCCCGCCGGACGCTGCCCTCCAGCACCGTGGCCACGTTTAGCTCGCTGGCGATCTGCTTCAGGTTCCGGTTCGCCGTTTTGTAAGACATGACCGACGCCCGCGAAATGACCCGCAGATCGCGAATCTTGGACAAGTTCGACAAGACGTCCTCGTGAATGCCGTCGGCAAAGTATTCGTTGTCCTTGTCCGAGCTGAGGTTCGAAAACGGCAGTACCGCGATCGCCTTGCGCAGCGCGGCCCCGGGACCCGGAGCCGGGGTCGCCACCGCGGGAGGACCGGCTGATGATGGGGCCGCGGACGGCGCGCCAGTTTTGCCGCGCGAGAAAAGCCAGGCGGCACCGACGAGCAGCATCACGACAACCGAGATTGCGATGACGGCATGACGCCGCTGCGGTGGCGTGATGGCTCCCGCCACGCTGGCGGCCGGACCATCGGGTCCGGCGTGCGCAATGGTGTGATCGAGTTCTGCAACCTTTCCGACCTCACGCGCCGATGGTTCCCGGCAGCCGTCCAATGCAGCAACCACGGCATCGGCATCCGCATAGCGATGCTCGGCGTCCTTCTCGAGCAACCGCGCCAGCACCACCTGCAATGTCTTCGGCAAATGCGCGATGCGCTCCAGTGGCAGGCTTTGGGCGACGTGCTGATTGAGCAATTCGCGGTGCGTCCGGGCGCGAAATGGCGGCGCTCCCGTCAACATCTCCCAAAGTATGCAGCCCAGGGAGTAAAGGTCGGAACGTCCATCAATCTGGCCGTGCTCCTGGCACTGCTCCGGGCTGGCGTAGAGCGCAGTGCCGCGAAAACCAATGGTTTGAGCATTTACCTCCGTGCCCAGTCCCTCGCCCGCGAACCCGCGGGCGAGGCCAAAGTCGATGATCTTGATCTGCCACGCGTCCGGGTTCAAATCGGGTCCGACGCGCGTTTTCTCCCGGGATGCCGCGACAATCATCAGATTGGCCGGCTTCAAATCGCGATGAACGATGTGCTGCTCGTGAATCGCGCCCAGACCCCGCGCAATCTGCATTGCAAAGCCGACGGCCATCATGGGCGGCAGCGCGCCGCGCGTCCGCAGCCAGTCCTGCAGAGATTCACCCGCCACGAACTCCATCGCATAGAAAAAATTCCCCGGCGTCGTGTTGAGGTGGACGACGCTGGCGACATTCGAATGATGCACCCGCGCCGCGGCACGCGCCTCGCGCAGGAAAAGCGCCTGCGTCCTGGGATCATCGACTTGTCCGGGCGTGATCAGTTTCAACGCCACCTCGATCTGCAGCTCCTCGTCGAAGGCCTTATAGGTCACGCCCATGGCGCCGCGGCCCAGCTCCCAGGTCGAATCGTCGGGATGCCGCAGGACGCGGTAATGCGCAAATTTCAAATTTGGAGCGCCTGCGGCGGCGTCCTCGGTATCATCTGCCACGTCGCAAGCTTAGCCCGACTCCTCGCAAATGGAAGAATACTCCGCGAGCCAACCCTCACGGGTACTGCTTTTCCAGCTCCCGGATCCGCCCGCGCATGATCTCGAGTCTTTTATTCATCTCCGCCATGACCGCGACAAATTTTGGATTCTCCATCAGGATCTCGATGTTGGTGTCCTCCTGGTCGACGCGGCCGATGAAAAAGCCGGCCTTGACCCCGAGATCGATATTGCGATCGCACTCTTCGCGGTTGCCCAGCATCCATTGGCCGAATGCGAGGCTCAGGTACGGCTCCCAATACTCGTTGCCCGAATCGATCGCCCGCTGGCACAGGCGGACGAGCTTCCCACACGACTCCCGAATGTCCTTTTCCCGGTGCTCGTGTCTAAGCACATAGGCATTGCTGGCCAAAATTCCGCGATAGTTTATGCCATCGACATCGGCGACCCGGAGGACGGAATCGATGTTCTCTCGCGCCTCTTGCCAATCGCCCAGCCGCAATGCGGCCATGAAAGCGCAATAGCCAGGTGGCAGCACCCACGGCAACTCGCCGAGGTGGTGGGCAGCGCTCGCCTGCAGCCAGCCACCCGCTCCGATTCGTTTGTGCATTAGGTCGAGCACCTGTTGAAAATTCTTTTTGGAATACGCAAGCACCATGGCGAGCTGCTGTTCCTTCGAGGCGTCGTGAAGCTTTGAAATTCCCCGGCGCATCCATCGTTCTCCCGCGTCCACTTCGCCGAGTCCGAAATAAATCAGCCCGAGCCAAATGCAGGGAGACGCGGAATCCGGCGTCGTTTCGACGCCACGTCGCAAGAGCAGCCACGCTTCATCCCAGCGGTCCGACCAAATATATAACGTCGAAAGCTTCAAACCGGCGTCGGCGAAGTTCGCATTGATTTGCAGCGCTTTCTCGTAGGCGGCAATGGCGCGCCGGACCCATCCTTTTTGCGCATACGCGCTGCCCAGCGCGGCGTATGCCTCTTCGCTCCTTGGATCGAGCGAAATGGCTTTTTCCGCCGCCTGAATCGCCGCATCCAGCCACCCGGGCGGCTCTTCGAACGCCCCCACCTTCATGGTGTACGCGTCGGCCAGCGCCGCATAGGCCAGGGCGTACCTCGCGTCCTTCCCGATGGCCTGCTTGTACAACTCGATTGCGCGCTCGTTGTCCTCCTTGCGCGCCTTGCGGAACTCCGCCAGACCGCGCAGATACAAGTCGTACGCCTCCACATTCTCTTTGCGGACCTCGCGAATCTCCGTCACCTCGGCAGGCGAAAGCTTCGCCTGCAACGCCTGGGCAATGTTCTGGGACACGTCGGTTTGAATGGCAAAGACATCCTTCAGGTCCCGGTCGTATGTCGCCGTCCACAGCACCTCGTCGGTGCGCGCGTCGCTGAGCTGAGTCGTGATGCGCACGCGATCGCCCGCCCGCCGCACGCTGCCCTCCAGCACCGTGGCCACGTTCAGCTCAGCGGCGATCTGCTTCAGATTCCGGCTGCCGGCCTTGTACGGCATAACCGACGTGCGCGAGATCACCCGCAGGTCGCGCATCTTGGAAAGGTTCGACAGCACATCCTCGTGAATGCCGTCGGCAAAGTATTCGTTATCCTTGTCCGAGCTGAGGTTCGAAAACGGCAGCACCGCAATTGCCTTGCGCGCCACAACTGACAGCCCCGGTGCCGGGGGGACTGCGGGGGTCGCCACCACCGCCGGCGAGCTGGCGGCGACTGTGGCCGGCGACGACGCGGCGGACTTGCCACGCGAAAAAATCCAGGCGGCGCCGAGCAACAGCAACGCCACGGCCGCGATGGCGAATCCCGTCGCGCGCCGCCGCGGTGCCGCCGTGGATCCCGCACCGGTGGTGCCGGATGCATTGGGTCCGAGGTGCGCAATCGTGTGATCCAGGTCGGCGGGCATTCCGACCGCGCTGACGGGGCGTGCCGCGCAGGCTGCCAGCGCCTGCACCACCGCGTCTGCATCGTCGAAGCGATCACCCGGGTCCTTGGCCAGTAACCGCGTCAGCACCGCCCGCAGCTCGGACGGCAGATACGCGATGCGCTCCATCGGCAGCCCCTGGGCCACATGCTGGTTCAAGATTTCACGATGCGTCCGCGCGCGAAACGGTGGCGCCCCCAGCAACATTTCCCACAGGATGCAGCCCAGCGAGTAGAGATCCGATCGTCCATCGATTTGCCCCCGCTCCTCGCACTGCTCCGGGCTGGCGTAGAGGGCGGTCCCGCGAAATCCGATGGTCTGCGCGTTGACCTCGGTCCCGAGGCCCTCGCCGGTGAAGCCGCGGGCCAAGCCGAAGTCGATGATCTTCACCTGCCACGCGTCCGGGTTCGAATCCGAACCCACGCGCGTTTTCTGCTGGCCCGCCGCCACGATCATCAAATTCGCCGGCTTCAGATCCCGATGCACAATGCGTTGCTCGTGGATGGCGCCCAGCCCGCGCGCGATCTGCATCGCAAAGCCGATGGCCATCATCGGCGGCAGCGCGCCGCGCGTGCGCAACCATTCCTGCAGCGATTCACCGGCGATGAACTCCATCGCATAAAAAAAGTTCCCCGGCGTATCGTGGAGAAACACGACGTTCGCCACATTGGGATGACGCACTCGCGCGGCGCCACGCGCCTCGCGCAGAAAGAGCGCCTGGGTCTTTGGATCATCGACCTGCCCGGGCGTGATCAGTTTCAACGCCACTTCGATGCGCAAGCGTTCATCGAACGCCTTGTACGTCACGCCCATCGCCCCCCGTCCCAGCTCCCAAGTCGATCCATCGGGATGCCGCAGGACGCGGTAATGCGCGAATCTTAGGCCGAGATCGCTGGAACCCGAAGGTTGGGGGTCATCCGCCACGGCGCTGAGACTAGCGGAAGCCGTCTGCCTTGGAAATGATTCTCTCCTGGTGTCTCACAACCGGGGAGGGTGATTAATCAACTCGTCGAATCGCGGGTCATCCCTGGTCAACAGCCCCACGGCATTGCTTCCGCCGATGAAGTCGGTCGGCGCTCCGAAAGGAACGCGCAGTAGCCGCGTAACCTCGGTGTACCCCTCCTCCGTTCGCCCCGCCCGAACCAGCACAAAACTTCGTACCAGCGAAGCTCCGGGGCCGTTGGTCGCGTCACGCGCTTCCGGGACGAGCGAACGCGCGAAATCGATCGTGACAAGCGCAGCATCGTGTTCACCAAGCATTGACTGAACAATGGCAAGTCTTTGCTCATCGTCCGGATCCGCCTTCTGCGTCGGCTCGCCCCGGCGCAACGCAGGCATCTGCGCGGCCGCGGCCCGGAAACACTGCTCAGCGCGCGCCACATCCCCGCCCGCCTGGTACAAACCCCCAAGATAAAATTCGCGCCTGAATGAGTATGTCTCGTCTGGTAACCCTGGCCCCAGTCCGGCGGGGCTGAGGTGACGCACGTTTGGAAGCCCCGCCAAAAGACCGGCGGCATCGAGATAGCGCCTCTCGATTTGGGCAATTTCCGACTCAATTTCAGCCTTCGCGGTGGGATCAAGCTCGTTGCCATGCTCGCGCAAGGCCATCCGCAAGGGTTCGCTGCCGCCCAACAATCGCGCTTGGAGGCTAGCCCGGTAAAAATAGGATTCCGGTTCATTCGGGAACCGGGCGGAGTCGAGCTCGGTCACTTGAATTGTCTCCGGATAACGCCGAAGTCCGAGCAGCGTGGAGAACACGCCCGACGAATACGTTCCGTTGAGAGGATCGAGGTCCCAAGCCCGCTCGAAACACGTGAGCGCTTCCGCCGTCCGGGCGGAACGACGCAACGCCAAGCCAAGGCCTTGTTGCGCCTCCGCGGAATTGGGTCGCAGCTTCACGACGGCGTCCAGGTCGGCCAGCGCTTGATGTAGATTCTTGGTCACATACATCGCGTAAAACCCGCGGGCCAGGAGAGCATCCGGTGATTTCGGATCATTGGCGAACGCGCCCTCCAGCGCTTGTTTCGCAGCCGCAGCGTCCTCCAGTCGCTCACCACGGTCGAGAAAAGTCCAGGTGTAGGCCTGCGAGAGCAGCGCGTGGGCATCCGCATATTTTGGATCGAGCCGCAGCGCCTCCGCCAAGAGACGTTTGGGTTCGCTCAATCCATTCTCGTCGTCGGGCACGGGCTGCCGGTACAACGCCACCGCGCGCAAGTAGCAGTCGTAGGCATCCCCGTTGTTGGTCGCCACGCGATTTAACTCGCCGCGCTCCTGGCGGCTGAGCGTCGCCGCCAGCGCATCGGCCACTTGCCGCGCCACGGCACTTTGTAAATCGAGCACGTTGCTGACCTCGCGATCGTAGTTGGAGGCGAGCAAATGCTGGTCGTCGCGCGCATCGATCAGCTGGACGGTGAGGCGCAGCTTGTTCCCCTCACGGCGAACCGAGCCTTCGAGGATGGTGCCGACGCCGAGTCGCTCGCCGATCTCGCGCATATTGGGCGACTTCCCGCGGTACTCCTTCACGGAGGTGCGAGAGATGACCTTGAGGTCGCGCAATCGCGCCAGCGCGTTGAGGATCTCCTCCTGCAAGCCGTCCGCGAGATAGGCGTCCTCGGGACGGCCGCTGAGGTTTTCGAAGGGCAGCACGGCGACCGCCTTACGCGTCTGGACGATCGGGTTTGGCGCAAACGACGACGCCGCGGTCGACGCTGCAACCGGCGAGGGCGCGGCGGCCCGGCCGCGCGTGAAAAACCAAGCCGCGCCCGCGAGCAGCAACGTTGCAGCCGCGATAGCAAAACCGATCACTACCGCCTTTCCCGGCGGTCGTGGGGCGGCGGCGGCGGGATGAGTCGCCGACCGCGGCGGCGAAGCGACGGCGAGGCTGGCGAGCGTGGCCGTCCGTGCCACATCCTCGACCCTCTCGCCCGCACTCGGCAGGCGTTCCCGGCAGCGCTCCAGCGCCTTAACCACCGCGTCGGCATTGGCAAAACGATCCGCCGGATCTTTCGCCAGGAGCCGCGCGAGCACCGCCCGCAAATCCTCCGGCAGGTGCGAGACTTGTTCCAGCGGCGCCGGTAGCGCCACGTGCTGGTTCAACAACTCGCGGTGGGTCCGTCCGCGAAAGGGCGGCCCGCCACTCAGCATTTCAAACAGGATGCAGCCCAGCGAGTAGAGGTCGGACCGGCCGTCAATCTGGCCGCGCTCCTCGCACTGTTCCGGACTGGCATAGAGCGTCGTGCCGCGAAACCCGACCGTATTCGCGTCGACCGCCGTGCCCAAGCCCTCGACACCAAAGCCCCGCGCCAGCCCGAAGTCGATGATCTTCATTTCCCACGCCTCCGGATTCAAATCCGAGCCCGCGCGCGCCTGCTCCCGTCCCGCCGCGACGATCATCAGGTTGGCCGGCTTCAAGTCCCGATGCACGATCTGCTGCCCATGGATGGCACCCAGGCCCCGAGCGATCTGCATGGCGAAACCGATCGCAACGGTGGGCGGCGGGGCGCCGCGCGTGCGCAGCCAGGCCTGCAGCGATTCGCCGGCGACAAACTCCATCGCATAGAAAATGTTTCCAGCCGTCGTGCTCAGGAAGACCACGCTCGCCACGTTGGCGTGGCGCACCCTCGCGGCGGCGCGGGCCTCGCGCAGGAACAGCGCCTGCGCTTTTGGATCGTGCACCTGTCCGGGCGTAATCACTTTTAGCGCAACGTCGATGCGCAACTCCTCGTCGAACGCCTTGTATGTCACCCCCATTGCCCCCCTGCCCAATTCCCACAGCAAGCCGTCGGGCCGTCGCAGGACGCGGTAATGCGCGAACCTCAATTCCGCACGGCCCGGCGACACAGGTTGGGGGTCATCCGCCACGGCGCGAGATTAACGGGCCAACATTCAATTGGAAGGATTCTCCATCGATCCAGCCCTCGCAGAACCCGCTTCTCCCGTTCCCCTATTCGTCCACCGGCCCCGGCGCTCCACCAAAACGTTCCGTGCCCCGTCAGAGCCGGGGTGGGTGGTTCATCAACTCATCGAAGCGCGGATCGTCTTTCGCCAACAAAGCAATGGGATCGCCGGGACCAAAAAAGAGGTCGGCTGAGGCGCCTGAGTTGTCGCCGAACGGCACGCGCAACAGGCGCGCGACTTCCGCGTAACCCTCCTCGGTTCGCCCGGCGCGCACCAGGATGAAGCTCCGGACGAACGACGCCGCCGGCCCGTTGACCGCATCGCGCGACTCGGGGATCCTCGCCCGCACGCGCTCCACGGTTTCGAGCGCCGCCGCGTGTTGACCCAGCATCGATTGCACCACGGCAAGTGGAATCTCATAGTCCACCTGCTGCAAGCGCGTGGCCCCTTCGAGCCCAATCGCCTCGGCGCGGCGGAAGTTCTCCTCGGCGCGCACGGTGTCGCCCGCTGCGTAATAGAGGCTGCCGATCCACAGGCTGCGCACCAACGCGTTGTCGACGGGGACCCCTTCCTGAAGTTTGATGGCCTCAAGGTAGCGCCCTTCCGCCTGCGCGATCTCGGCCTCGAACAGCTTGCGCGTGGGCGGATCGACCTGATTGCCGTAATCGCGCAAAGCCGCCCGCATCGGTTCGCTCGAATTTTGAATCCGAGCCTCGAGTCGAGCACGCACCAGAAAGGAGCCTACGTCTTTTGGGAACCGCGCGAAATCGAGCTCTGCATGTTTAACCGCCTCCGGGTAACGCCGGAGGCCGATTAACGTGATCATGCCAGCGCCGTCGTACGTTTCGTTGAGCGGATCCAGATCCCAGGCCCGCACCAGATGCTCGAGCGCTTCGTCCGTCCGCCCGGCCCGGCGCAGGGCAAATCCGTACGCATTGTGCGCGAGCGCGGAATTTGGCCGCAATCTTAGCACGGCGGCCAGATCCGCGATCGCCTGAGCCGGGTTCTTGGAGACGTAGAGGGTGTACAGCCCTCGGGCAAGTTGCGCGTCCGGCGACAGCGGGTCGAGGGCGGAGGCGCGCTCCAGGTTCTGTTTGGCAGTGACTCCGAACTCCGGCAGCTCGCTGAATCGCTGGTAACTCCAGGTGTTCGCCTGCGAAAGCAACGCATAGGCATCCGCGTAGTTCGGATCCAACCGCACCGCTTCCTCCAGCAGGCGCGTGGGGACGATCAACCCCTCCGGATCGTCCGGCGCCGGCTGCCGGAACAACGCCACCGCGCGCAGGTAGCGGTCGTAGGCGTCGCCGTTGTTCGTCGAAACGCGATCTAATTCACCGCGCTCCTGCCGCGTGAGCGTGGCCGATAGCGCATCGGCGACCTGCCGCGCCACCGCGCTTTGCAGGTCGAGCACTTTGCTGAGCTCGCGATCATAGCTGGTGGCGAGCAAATGGCTGTCGGCTCGCGCGTCGATCACCTGAATCGTCAGGCGCAGGGTGTTCCCCTCGCGCCGGACCGAGCCTTCGACGATCGTGCCGACCCCGAGCCGTTGGCCGATTTCGCGAACGTTTAGATCCTTGCCGCGGTATTCCTTCACGGAGGTGCGCGAGATGACTTTGAGATCGCGCAACTTCGCCAACGCATTGAGAATCTCCTCCTGCAAGCCGTCGGCTAGATACGCGTCCTCGAGACGCCCGTTGAGATTTTCGAAGGGCAGCACGGCGACCGCCTTGCGCGAAAGCGCGACCGGCACCGGCGAGGGGGCGGTGACCGGCGTCACCGCGGCGATGGGAGCGGTCGAGGACACGGCCGCAGGCGATGACGGGGTCAGCCGGTTGCGCGAGAAAAACCAGCCGGCAGCGACGATCAACAGCGCCACAGTCGCTAACGCAATCCCGATCGTCCGCGAACGCGATGATTGTGCCGCGCCGACAGTGGCATTGCCCGTCGTAGCAGCCAACATTGGTTCCGCGTCCCGCGTTGTCGCCCCAAAGTCCGCCACGCTTCCGTCGCCAGGCGCGCGCTTCTCCCGACAGCGTTCCAGCGCCTTCACCACTGCATCGTCATCGGGAAAACGGTTGGCCGGTTCCTTCGCCAGCATCCGCGCCATCACCACCTGCAGGCCGTCAGGCAGATGCGCCAGTCGCTGCAACGGCAGGGGCACGGCCACGTGCTGGTTCAACAGTTCCCGATGCGTGCGCCCTTGAAATGGCGGCGCGCCCGTCAGCATTTCCCAGAGGATGCAGCCCAGCGCGTACTGGTCAGAACGACCGTCCAGCTCACGGTGTTCCTCGCATTGCTCCGGGCTGGCATAAAGCGTAGTCCCGCGAAATCCGATCGTTCTTGCGTCGACCTCGGTCCCCGGACCCTCCCCGCCAAACCCACGCGCGAGGCCGAAGTCGATGATCTTGACCTGCCACGAGTCCGGATTCCAATCGGATGACTCTCCCGGCCGGCTCCCCCGGCCGCTGGGCACGATCATCAGGTTGGCCGGCTTCAGGTCGCGATGGACGATGTGCTGCGCGTGGATCGCCCCCAGACCGCGCGCGATCTGCATGGCGAATCCTATGGCCATCATCGGCGGCAGCGCACCGCGCGTGCGCAACCAGTCCTGCAGCGACTCGCCCGCGATGAACTCCATCGCGTAGAAAATGTTCCCGGCCGTCGTGCTCAGGAAGACCACGCTCGCCACGTTTGGGTGGCGCACCCGCGCCGCCGCGCGCGCCTCGCGCAGGAAAAGCGCCTGTCCCTAGGATCGTCCACCTGCCCGGGCGTGATCACTTTCAGCGCCACGTCGATGCGCAGCTCCTCGTCGTACGCCTTGTAGGTCACCCCCATCGCGCCGCGCCCCAATTCCCAAGTCGAGCCGTCGGGGTGACGCAAAACGCGGTAATGGGCGAACCTCAGTTCCGGGTCGCCGGCGGCGTGCGCCTCAGGTGTTGGTGACACGGGGGGAGCCTAACGGTCGCCACTTCGATTGAAAACGATTCTCTGGCGCATCCGGCAAACGATGCCCCGTTGGCAACCAACGATTGCCGGGGCTGCCTCACAATCGGGGCGGATGGTTGATCAACTCGTCGAAGCGCGGGTCGCCCAGGGTCAACAGGCCGATGGGATTGCCCCCGTCAATGAAATTGCTCGGCGCGCCGAAAGGAATGCGCAACAGACGCGCCACCTCCGCGTAGCCTTCCTCCGTTCGCCCGGCCCGCACCAGGATGAAACTTCGTATGAACGAGACCGGCGGCCCGTTGGTCGCGTCGCGCACCTCCGGGACTCGCGCCCGAGCAAGCTCGATGGTCGCCAACGCCTCCGCGTGCTTGCCCAGCATCGATTGGGCGATGCCCAGCCTATTCAAATCCTCGACTCTCAGTTCACCGTTTTGTTGGTGCTGCCGCCTCTCGAGATAGATCGCCTCAGCCGCACGAAAGCTATGGTCCGCGCGAGCGGAATCACCCGCCGCATGGTACAGGCACGCAGTATAGAACGGGAAGGCGGGGGCCGGAACTTCCGTCGAAAGCCTGGCCGCATCACCGTAACGTCCGTCAGCTTCCGCCATCTCCACCTCCATCCATTTGCGCGCGACGGGGTCCAGCAAGTTACCGTGGTCTCGCCAAGCCGCGTGCAGCGGTTCGCGGCCGATTCCCAGGCGGGCTTGCAGCCGCGCACGGGTAAAATAATTTTCCGCTTCGTCCGGGAACCGCGCGGTATAAAGCTCGGTCTGTTGGAGCGCTTCCGGGTACCGCCGAAGTCCGAGGAGCGTGAAAATGGGGTTACCGGCGTAGGCCTTGTTCAGGGGGTCGAGGTCCCAAGCCCGCTCTAGATGCTCGAGCGCTTCGTCCATGCGCCCGGTGCGCCGCAGTACAAAGCCATACGCACGGTGCGCCTCCGCTGAATTCGGCCGCAACTTCACCACCGCGCCCAAATCCGCGAGTGCTTGATCCCGATTCTTGGCGACGTACTGGGCATAGATGCCGCGGGCGAGCTGAGCGTCCGGCGACTTCGGGTCACTGGCGAAAGCGCTTTCGAGGGCGCGCTTGGCGGCCGCGTCGTCCTCGGCTCGCTCATTGCCAGCCATGTAAATCCAGGTATTGACCTGCGAAAGGAAGGCGTAGGCATCCGCATAATCGGGATCGAGCCGCACCGCCTCCTCGAGCAGGCGCTTGGGCTCAATCAACCCGCCCTCGTCGCCCGGCACGGGCTGGCGGAACAGCGCCGTCGCACGCAGGAAGCGATCATAAGCGTCACCGTTGTTCGTCGCCACCCGATCGAAGTCACCGCGCTCCTGCCGAGTGAGCGTCGCCGCCAACGCATTCGCAACCTGCCGCGCCACCGCGCTCTGCAGGTCGAGCACTTTGTTAAATTCACGATCATAGCTGGTCGCCAGCAAATGACTGTCGTCGCGAGCGTCAATCACCTGAATCGTCAGGCGCAGACTGTTCCCGTCGCGCCGGACTGAGCCCTCGACGATGGTTCCGACGCCGAGACGCTGGCCAACTTCGCGAATATTCAAGTCCTTGCCCCGGTAGCCCATCACTGAGGTGCGCGAGATCACCTTGAGGTCGCGCAGACGCGCCAGCGCGTTGAGAATTTCTTCCTGCAGGCCGTCCGCGAGGTATGCGTCCTCGGGACGGCCGCTAAGATTCTCGAAGGGCAGCACGGCGACTGCCTTGCGCGAAAGCGCGGCCTGGGACGGAGCTGGCGGCGCCGCGGTTAACGTCACCGCGGCGACCGGCGGCGTCGCGGATGCGGCGATGGGCGAAGGCGTAGTCGGCTGGCTGGGCCAGAAGAACCAGCCAACGGAGGCAATCAGCAGCGCCGCGGCCACCAGGGCGATCCCGATCGTCCGCGAATGCGACCACGTTGCCGCTCCGGCGCGGACTTGGTTTGCGCGCGCAGCCGCCAGCGGCTCCGCATCCCGCGTCGTCGCCAAAACATCTACCGCGCTTCCGTCACCGGAAGCGCTATTCCCACGGCAGCGCTCCAGGGCCTCGACTACCGCATCGTCATCGGGAAATCGATTTACCGGATCCTTTGCCAGCATCCGTGCCAACCCCACTTGCAGCCCATCCGGCACGTGCGTCAGGCGCTGGAGCGGCAGCGGGAGTGCCACATGCTGATTCAACAGCTCCCGATGCGTCCGCCCTTGAAATGGCGGCGTGCCCGTCAGCATCTCCCACAGAATGCAGCCCAGCGAATACTGATCGGATCGACCGTCCAGGTCGCGCTGCTCTTCGCATTGTTCCGGACTCGCATAAAGCGTGGTCCCGCGGAATCCAATCGTTTTCGCGTCGAGCTCCGTCCCTGGTCCCTCGCCGCCGAATCCCCGCGCCAGGCCAAAGTCAATAATCTTGATCTGCCACGCCTCCGGGTTCGCATCAGCCGACTCGCGCGGTCGCGTCCGGGCGCTTGGCAAAATCATCAAATTCGCCGGCTTCAGATCGCGATGGACGATGTGTTGCACGTGGATCGCCTCAAGGCCCCGCGCGATTTGGATGGCAAACTCGATTGCCATTGCGGGCGGCAGCGCGCGGCGCGATCTCAGCCAGTCGGCCAGCGACTCGCCGGCGATGAATTCCATCGCGTAAAAAATGTTCCCGGCTGTCGTGCTCAGAAAGACCACGCTCGCCACGTTCGGGTGGCGCACCCGCGCCGCCGCGCGCGCCTCGCGCAGGAACAGCGCCTGCGCCTTCGGATGGTCCACCTGCCCGGGCGTGATCACTTTGAGCGCCACGTCGATGCGTAGCTCCTCGTCATACGCCTTGTAGGTCACCCCCATCGCGCCACGACCCAATTCCCACGTTGCGCCGTCCGGGCGCCGCAGGACGCGGTAATGGGCGAATCTTAGATCGAGATCGCTGGAACCCGAAGGTTGGGGGTCATCCGCCACGGCGACATGCTAAGGATTACAGACGCAGTTGGGAAGGCCTGTCACAGATCGTACTCATAAACCGGGTTCGGCAATCATAGCGGCGAACTGGGGGTTCCTTTGGAATTCCTCGTAGAACGGGTGATTGCGCAGCGTGAAGCGGGTCATGTAACTGGGAACCACCTGAAGACGACGATACATCCTGCAGGCTCGGTCATAGTCACCAAGGACCCCGTACACATCCGCGGCGTACAG
>JANMQT010000165.1:0-4888 GCA_031370675.1 Verrucomicrobiota bacterium | reverse complement strand
TGTTCCCCCAGCGGGCCCGGACCGTGGTTTCCCGCGCTTGACAGGTTCCGCCGCCGCCGCCCAGATGGCGGTTTGCATGACGACCGACCGCGCCCGCCAACTGATTGAGCGCCTCTCGACGAAGCGGGTCCTCGTGGTGGGAGATTTGATGCTCGACGAGTTCATCTATGGTCGGGTCAGCCGGATTTCGCCGGAGGCCCCCGTGCCCGTGGTGGAGGTGACCCGGCAGGCGTACTATCCCGGCGGGGCGGCGAATGTGGCGCGCAACCTCCGCGAATTCACCCCCGGGGTCGGTCTGATGGGGCTGGTGGGCGAATGCGAGCACGCCGGCCGCCTGCGGTCCTTGCTGGCCGCCCAGGGCATCGGGCTCGACGGCATCCAGTCCGACCCGGCCTACCAGACCATCGTGAAAACGCGTATCATCGCGCGCCAGCAGCAGGTCGTCCGGGTCGACCGCGAACGGAAAATGGCCCCGCCGGAGCGCGTGCACGCGTCGGCCCTCGCCTGGCTCGGCGCGCACATCCAGGAATTCGACGCGGTGATCCTCGAGGACTACGGCAAGGGATTTCTCGCCCAGGGCTTCGTGGATGAAATTGGCCGTGTGACCTCCGCGGCGGAGCGCATCCTGACCGTCGATCCGAACGTGCACAATGCGCTGCGCTGGCCCGGCGCGACTGCCATCAAGCCAAACCGCGCGGAGGCCTTTGCGGCGCTGGGACGCCAGCCGACGGATGCGATTTCGCCGGCGAAATCCGATCCGGCACTGGCTGAGGTGGGCGCTGCCCTGCTCGCGCAATGGGGCGCGCCGATGCTGCTCGTGACGCTCGGCGAGCAGGGCATGATGCTCTTCCAGCGCGGCCGGGACGCGTACGCGCTGCCGACGCGCGCGCAGGAGGTGTTCGACGTTTCGGGCGCGGGTGACACGGTCATCGCGCTCTTCACGCTTTGTCTCGCGGCGGGCGGCACGCCGGAGGAATCAGCCGAGGTCGCGAACCATGCGGCCGGCGTGGTGGTCGGAAAACTGGGCACCGCGACGCTCACGCCCGCGGAACTGCTGGCGAGTTTTGATGCTCACGCGTGATCACGCCGGTCGCCGGGTGGGACAATCATCGGTTTGAGTTCGACAACGTCGGGCTGGGGATTCCGATTGCCGCGTCGGCGGGCGATCGATATTGCCAAAGTCGGCATCGCGATCACCGTCGTCGGCTACGCGATGCTTCTGAGCTTTGCCGCTACCTATTGGCGGTATCTCGGGTGCGTCTGACTGAGGCGCGCGTGGCCGGGCTGGGGCGCTAGCCAGCGATCGGGCAGGTGGCTCGCTTTGGCGTCCGCTGGGCGTGATTCTTGCGGCATTTTTACAGATTCACGATGTCTCTGCGCCGCTCGCTCACTTTTTTCGTCGTCTTATTGGCGGGCGCGTCCGCCATTTTCGGGCAATCGCCCGTGCCCGGCGCGGGCAGCATCCTTTGGAAGGACGTCGACGAAAAGGCGATGGTGACCGCCCGCTTCACGGCCGCCGCGGCGGCGGGTGGCGTCGCGCCCAAACGTGACATCGTTCCGCAGAGCTATCGCACGGTGCTGTTGGATCGTCCGGCGATGGAGGCGATGCTAAATGCGGCCCCGCCGGAATTCGTCGCGCCGATCGAGACGGCGGGCGTCGAGGTGGCGCTGCCGCATCCCTCAGGAGGCTTCGGACGCTTCCTCGTCCTCGAATCGCGCATCATGGAAGAAGGACTGGCGAAGAGGTATCCGGAACTTCGGACCTACGTGCTGCAGGGCATCGACGATCCGACGGCGACCGGTCGCGCCGACTTAACGCCCCGGGGATTTCGCGCCATCATCTTTTCGGGTCGCGGCCAGTTCTTCATCGATCCGTATTGGTCGGAAGGCGATACCGTCCACATTTCCTACTACAAACGAAACTACGTGATGCCCGGGAAGGCTTCGTCGTTCTCGTGCGGCGTGGTCGATCTGCCTTTGGATCGCGCAAAGATTCTGGAGAGCGCGTCGCAGGTGGCCGCGCAGCGCCCGACGGGCGCGAATCTCCGGATCTATCGGCTCGCGCTTGGTTGTACGGCGGAATATTCCGCCGCGGTTTCCGGCACCAGTCCGGGCACTGTGCCGCCGACGCTGGCCGCGATGGTGACGTCGGTGAACCGCGTTTCCGCCATCTATGAGCGCGACCTTTCCATCCGCCTCCTGCTGGTGGCCAACACGGACAGCCTAATCTTCACGAACCCGGCGACGCAGCCGTATACGAACAGCAATTCGGGTTCGTTGCTGACGCAGAACCAGACGCAGTGCGACACGCTGATCGGCACGGCGAACTATGACATCGGTCATGTCTTTAGCACGGCGGGCGGAGGACTGGCGGGACTGGGCGTGGTCTGCCGGGCGGGGCAGAAGGCCCGGGGTGAGACCGGCACTTCCGTTCCCCTGGGCGACCCGTATGACGTGGACTACGTCGCGCATGAAATGGGCCACCAATTCGGCGCCAATCATACGTTCAACGGGACCACCGGCTCCTGCGCGGGCACCAATCGAAATGCGGCGACCGCCTACGAGCCCGGCAGCGGCACGACCATCATGGCGTACGCGAGCATCTGCGCCCCGCAGGATCTCGCCCCGCACAGCGACGATTATTTTCACACCGTCAGCTATGACGAGATTGATGCCTACACCACCAACGGCTCGGGCACTTGCGCCACGTCGACGGCCACGGGCAATGCGGTTCCCGTCATTGCGGCGCTGACGAATGTCTCGATCCCCAGTCAGACACCGTTTGCCTTGACCGCGAGTGCGACCGACGGGAATGGGGACACGTTGACGTATTGCTGGGAGGAATTCGACCTCGGGACCGGGGCGGCCGCGACGACCGGGCAGGATCCGACGGCGGCTCCCCGCGACGACGGATCGTCGCCGATTTTTCGGACCTACGATCCTTCGCCGAGCGCGGTGCGGCATTTCCCGTCGCTCACTTACATCCTGAACAACGCGAACATTCCGCCCGCGGTGATCGCCACGTATGCGACCGGCGAAACGCTGCCGGCGACCACGCGCACGATGACCTTCCGCGTGACGGTGCGCGACAACCGCGTGGGCGGCGGTGGTTCGAACTACGGCTCTATGACGGTCTCGTCGGTTTCGACCGCGGGCCCGTTCGCGGTCACCAGCCAGAATGTGCCCGCGACGATCGCCGCGGGTAACCCGCAGACCGTGACGTGGAGTGTCGCGAACACGACCGCCGCGCCGATCAATTGCGCGAATGTGAAGATCAGCCTCTCCACCGATGGCGGCAACACCTTCCCGATTGTGCTCGCGGCGAGCGCACCAAACACCGGCACCGCGAACATTACGATCCCAAATACGGCAAATGTCGCGACCACCCAGGGCCGCATCAAGGTCGAGGCGGTGGGCAACGTTTTCTTCGACATCAGCGACGCGAACCTCACGATCACGTCCGCGAACACGCCGCCGGCGCTGACCATCACCGGTGGAGTGAGTGTCGCGCGCGGCAAGCCGACGCCCACGATCGCCAGCGTTGGCACGGCGCCGACCGGCGTGAGCGTCGCGGTATCGAACCTGCCTGGTGATATGACGGTCACGCCGACTATCAGCGCGGGCAGCATCTCGCTCAGCGTGCTCGCGAATTGCAGCATCGTCACGACGCTGACGAGCCGGGTTTACCCGATCACGCTCACGGTCATGGACGCGATTGGGTCAACAACGAGCGGCACCGTGAACCTCACGATTACGCCGAATCTCGCGCCGGCCATCGGCACTTTTTCGGACACGAACGTGATCAAGGGCGGATCCGCCGTGGACATCACTCCGTCGGCCGGTCCCAGTGATCCGAATGGAAACCTCGGCGCAAGTCCGGTCTCGGTCACTCCGTCCGCCCTTCCTGGCGGCGGGACGATTGTCGTCAACGCCGTGAACGGCGTGGTGACGGTAACCCCGACCGCAGGGAGCACGCTGGGGGCGACCGTTGTGCGCGTCTTGGTCACGGACACCTGCGGTGCGGTCTTCATCCGCCAGTTTAATGTGACCGTGATTTCGACGACGCCGGTTCCCACCGCGGGGACGGCCAGCGCACCCACCTCGGAGAGCTGCCTGCCCGCGAACAACGCGGTCGATCCCGGCGAGATCGTCACCGTTAATTTACCGATCAACAACCTCGGCGGCGGCGCCACCACCAACCTGGTCGGAACGCTGCAGACTTCCGGCGGTGTCACGCCCATCGGTCCCCAAGTGCAGGCCTATGGCGTGATCGCGGCGTCCGGCAACGGGACGAGGCCCTTCCAGTTCATGGCGAGTGGCACCTGTGGCGGCACAATCACCGCGACATTGGCCCTCCAAGACGGGGCAACGACTTATCCAAGCCTCACCTACACGATCACGCTCGGCGCTTCGTCGAATGTGACGTCAACGATTGAGAACTTCGACGGCGTCGTCGCCCCGGCGCTCCCCGCAGGCTGGACGTCGACGATCGTGGCCGGGGCGATCGCGAATTGGACCACGTCCACAACCACGCCGGATGCGGGCGCGAACTCGATCTTCGCAACCCCGGTCGCATCCACCGCCGAAGTCCGGCTCGACAGCCCCGCGATCGCGGTGCCTACGGGAACGAATCAACTGAGTTTCCGCCATCGCTGGAACTTCGAGTTTGGATCCGGGACGACGGGGTATGATGGCGGCGTGCTCGAGATCGCCATTGGGGCCGGCGCCTATACGGACATCGTGACCGCCGGTGGCAGTTTCGTCTCCGGTGCTTACACCCACGTCATTAGTTCGAGCTTCGGCAATGCGCTCGCCGGCCGCTCCGCCTGGAGCGGCAGTGCGAACTCCGTTTACACCACGTCCTTGATCACTCTCCCGGCCGCGGCGG
>JANMQT010000147.1:0-7288 GCA_031370675.1 Verrucomicrobiota bacterium | reverse complement strand
CGAGGAGAAGATGGCGAACGCCGTCGTCGCCCTCGGCGTGGAGCAGCTCAAGATTCGTTCGGTGCTCACCTGCGAAACGGAGCGCGGCGTCTGCGCCAAGTGCTACGGGCGCAACCTCGCGACCGGCCGCATGGTCAAGCTAGGCGAAGCGGTGGGCATCATCGCCGCGCAGTCGATCGGCGAACCCGGCACGCAGCTCACGATGCGCACGTTCCACGTCGGTGGCGCGGCCAGCCAGACCTTCAAGCAGCCGATCATCAAGGCGAAAAGCGACGGCATCGTGCGCTACAATGAACTCAAGGTCGTCAAGGAGATCGAAGGCAACTTCATCGTCCTGAACAAGAACGGCTACGTCACGGTCAACGACAAGGACGGCCGCGAGCTCGAGCGCTACGGCATCGTGCTCGGCTCGGCGATTTCCATCGAGGACGGCGGGCACGTCAAGAAGGGCGTGACCTTCGTGCAATGGGATCCGTACAACGTGCCGATTCTCACCGAGCGCGCGGGCCGCATCGAATTCCGCGACATGATTTCGGGCGTGACCGTCAAGCGCGAGCTCGACGCCAACGGCAACATGGCGACCGTTATCATCGAGCACAAAGAGGACCTCCACCCGCAGATCGTCGTGGTCGGCGAAGGCGGTGAAGTCCTGGCGAGTTACTCGATTCCGGCCGGCGCCGTGGTCGTGGTCGACGAGGGCAAGAAGGCCCAGGGCGGCCAGCTCCTCGCCAAGACCCCGCGCAAGATTGCGAAGTCCAAGGACATCGTCGGCGGTCTGCCGCGGGTGGCCGAGCTCTTCGAGGCGCGCCGTCCGAAAGACGCCTGCGAAATCGCGAAGGTCGACGGCATCATCGACATCGGCGGCACGGTGCGCGGCAAGCGCAAGGTGCTGGTCAAGGACGCCGAGACCGGCAACGAGGAAGAGCATCTCATTCCGCCGAACAAGCACGTCATTGTTTCCAAGGGCGACTTCGTCAAGAAGGGCCAGCAGCTCACCGAAGGCGCCGTGGTGCCGCAGGAAATCCTCGAGATCCTCGGGCCACAGGCGTTGCAGGAGCACCTCGTCAACGAAGTGCAGGAGGTCTACCGCCTGCAGGGCGTCGAGATCAACGACAAGCACGTTGAAATCATCATCCGCCAGATGCTCCGCAAGGTGAAAATCACCGACCCGGGCGACACCACGCTGCTCTGGGGCGATCAGGTCGACAAGATCGACTTCGAAGTCGAGAACAACCGCGTCATCGCGCAGGGCGGCAAGCCCGCCGAGGCGACCCCGGTGCTGCTCGGCGTGACGAAGGCGTCGCTTGAGACGGACAGCTTCATCTCCGCGGCGAGCTTCCAGGACACGACCCGGGTGCTGACGGAGGCGGCCACGCTGGGTCGCGTGGACAACCTCCGCGGCTTCAAGGAAAACGTCATCATGGGCCACTTGATTCCGGCCGGCACGGGCTTCCCGATCCATCGCACGACCACCATCGTCGCCCTCGGCGAGCCCATCCCGGAGGCCATTCTGGAGGCCGACGGCGAGTTGGAGCCCGCCCTCGCCTGATCATTCTCCCGTTGCCAAACGCGAATTCCGTAGTTTGTTTCCCGCCCCGTTTACCCTTCGAATCCGTTCCTGAAAATCCGTCCCTATGACCGACATTGTGCCCACTGAAGCCCTCACCGAACTGCTCGAAGCGGGGGTTCATTTTGGCCACCAAAGCAAGCGTTGGAATCCGAAGATGAAGCCCTTCATCTTCGAAAAACGCAACGCGATCCATGTCGTCGACCTGACGAAGACGGTCGAGCAAATCGAGGCCGCCCAACAGGTCCTCAGCCAGATCGCGCGCGACAAGGGCAAGGTGCTCTTCGTCGGCTGCAAGAAGCAGGCGCAGGAAGCCGTTAAGGAAGCAGCCATCGCGGCCGGTCATTTCTACGTCAATCAACGCTGGCTCGGCGGCACGCTAACGAACCTGCAGACCATTCGCCGCAGCATCCAGCGCCTCAAGTACATCGAGGGTTTGGATTCCTCGCCCGATGCCAAGAAGATGGGCAAGCAGGAGATCTCCGCGCTCAAGCGCGAAGGCGCGAAGCTGACCCGCAATCTTCAGGGCATTCGCGAGATGGAACGTCTCCCCGACGCGATCATCATCGTGGACACCGCGCGGGAATCGAACGCCGTGGCCGAGGCCATCCGCCTGAACATCCCGACCGTGGCCATCGTGGACACGAACGCGGATCCGACGGTGATCACGTATCCGGTGGCGGGCAACGACGACGCCATCCGCGCGATCCGCATTTTGTTGCAGAAATTTGTCGACGCGCTCGTCTCCGGCGGCCACGAGGCCAGCAAGTCAGAGCGTCGCGAGATGGAAGCCATCTCGGCTTAATTCCGCCGGCCGCGCGGCCGGTCGATCCATCCTCCGACCGTTTTCATTCCGGATTTCCCCTCCGGATGCCAAACATTTTAAACTCCGCCTCCGAATCCTCGTTCCCATGTCAGAAATCAGCGCCACCATCGTCAAGACCCTCCGCGACCGCACGAATGCCGGTATGATGGATTGCAAGAAGGCGTTGACCGAGTCGGGCGGCGATCTCGAGCAAGCTGAGACCATTCTCCGGAAGAAGGGCATCGCGAGCGCCAGCAAAAAGGCCAGCCGCGCAGCCAACGAAGGCATCATCGCATCGTACATCCACATGCAGGGCCGTGTGGGCGTGCTCATCGAGGTGAACTGCGAAACCGATTTCGTGGCGAAGAATGACAACTTCCGCGATTTCGTGAAGGACCTCACTTTGCACATCGCGGCCTCGAGCCCGATTTGCGTCAGCCGCGAGCAGGTGTCCGCCACCACTCTGGCCAAGGAGCGCGACATCGCCGCAGGCCAGGTCGTGGGCAAGCCGGCCAACATCATCGAGAAGATCGTCGACGGGAAAATCGACAAGTACTTCTCGACCGTCTGCCTGCTCGAACAACCGTTCATCAAGAATCCCGATCAGACCGTGAAGGATTACGTCGCAAGCAAGATCGCGGAACTCGGCGAGAACATTGTCGTCCGCCGCTTCGTGCGCTTCCAGGTCGGCGAATCCATCGAAGGCGAGACGAGCGGGGATTGAGGTGGTTCGGCTCGTCCCGAGCCGATGGCGATATGGTTGGGACGAGCGTCCCCGCTCGTGCCAAACTCAGCAGACCACGTTGACGTTCGGCTTTGACGTTCCGTTCGTCTGTTGTAATTCCTTCCCAATGTTTGGGACGACCGAGGACGGTCGTCCCTACCTCACCGATAATTGCTGATTGTGCTCGTCTGCCGCTGGCGCAGATCATACAGCGGCGCGCGCACGGCCAGGTTCACGGAAAAACTTGCCGGTGCGGTCTCGCCGGTGGGTAGCGGTTGTGAACAATATTTGAAGTCGAGCCGGTAGACGGAGGCGATCAGCGCCACGGTGACTGGTTGCGTGAGCGAGCCCTCGCTTTGCACAATGCTGAAATCGTCCTTCGCGATCCAGAAGCGGCCACTCAGCCAGTTGACGATCTTTTCCTCCCGCGTGTCGTACGTCTGGCCCGGTCGCGGCCGGTAGCTCACGACGTAGCATCCGCGGCCGACCGCCTCGGCGTCCGCATCTCGCGTGAGCTGGAAGCGCGGCGCGAGCTTTTGCAGGTCGAGCACGGCCATGAATTTCTTTGCCTCGGTGTAATCCCGGTCCGTCTTATCGGACTGCATCTGCCCGCCGACCGCGATCTGCCGGGTCGGCCGAATGGTGGCATGCACGGCTTTTGTGGAAACCACCGCACCCTTGCCGTCGAGTTTTTCCGTCTTCACGTTCACGTCACATTCAAACCGCTGGCGATCGTGGCGCAGGGCTTCGTCGCGCTGGATCGCTCGCTGGATGATGTCGCTGGCGGAGAGCGCGTTCGTTGCCTCGGTGGCTGGGGCCGCCCGCAGGCCCGACGCGACCAGGGCGAAGGCCAGGGCAGGGAAAAGCAGGGGGGGACGCATCGAGGAATTGCGCAATTGGACGGGCGGGGGAAGCTAACCGTTCAATAACGTTGGTCAGTCGGATTTATGAGCCAGACCGTCCCCAAAGAAAAGCCCGACTTGCGCAAGAAGCTCGGCGATGTCCCCCATCGCCCGGGGGTTTACGTCATGCGCGATCGCCTGGGCCGTATCGTCTACGTCGGCAAGGCGCGTGACCTTCGCAAACGGCTGGCGAACTATTTTCTCCCGTCGGGCCAGGCCCGGGCCGATCTCAAGACCCGCGCACTGCTCGACACGGTGTGGGATTACGAGTGGCATGTGGTGCGCAGCGAGCCCGAGGCGCTGCTGCTCGAGGGTCGCCTGATCAAGGATTACCGCCCGCGTTACAACATCATGATGCGCGACGACAAGCGCTTCCTGCTCGTGAAGGTGAACCTCAACGATCCGTTCCCGCGTTTCCAGCTTACGCGGCTGCGCAAGGAGGATGGCGCGCGCTATTTCGGACCGTTCGCGCATTCCGGCGCGTTGCGCGCGACCATCGAATTGATTCGCAAACGCTTTCGGGTCCGCGCCTGCCGCCCGCTGGTGCCGGGCGAAAGCGACTATAAGCATTGCCTCAACCACATCATTAAGAATTGCTCGGCGCCCTGCGTGGGGAAGATCGATCCCGACGGCTATCGCCGGTTGGTCGAACAAGCCTGCGAGTTTCTCGACGGCGGAGCGCACGAGATGGTAGACGCACTCGAAGGCGAGATGAGGGCGGCGGCGGAGAAGCAGGATTTTGAGCGCGCGGCGCAGTTGCGCGACATGGTCGAAGACCTCAAGCGCACCACCGCGCCGATGCGCCGCTTCACCCGCCAGCGGCCACTGCCGGGCGTGATCGATCCGTCGGACGATTTGATCGCGCTGGCCGACGCCCTGGCCCTGCCGGGCCCCCCCGAGGTGATGGAATGCTTCGATATCTCGAACATTTCCACCACGCACATCGTGGCGAGCATGGTGCGTTTCCGGAATGGCGTGCCCGAGAAGGCCGGCTACCGGCGCTACCGCATTAAGACGGTCGCGGGCCAGAACGATTTCGCGAGCATGGCCGAGGTCGTGCGGCGGCGCTATTCCCGCATCCTGCTCGAGACCCGCGCGCTGGCTCCGGAGCTGGCCGAAATAACGCAGGAAAATCCGCTCGAGGCCGCGCGGCGCCTGGAGCGGGAGTTGGGCACGAACGCCGGAAACCCGACGACTGATCCGGTGGAGATCGAGGACATTGATCCCGCGGTGGAGGCGCCGCCGGTCATTCGCGCCACGCCCATGACGTATGTGCGCCTGCCAGATCTGGTGATCGTGGACGGTGGCAAGGGCCAGCTCAGCACCGCGCACAAGGAACTCACGCGGCTCGGCCTGGGCGAACTGCCGATCATTGGCCTCGCAAAGGAATTCGAGGAAATCTATCGCCCGGCGCGGCCGCTCCCGTTGCGGCTGCCGGAGGATTCCGGCGCCTTGCGTTTGCTCCAGCGGATTCGTGACGAGGCCCACCGGTTTGCCAACAGCTTTCACCAGCTCCTGCTCAAGAAGCGCGTGGCGGAAAGCATTCTGGATGACTGCCCCGGCGTGAGCCAGAACCGCAAGAAGATCCTGCTGAGCGCGTTTGGATCGATCGCGCGTCTCCGGAAGGCTTCGGTCCATGACATCGCCGCGGTGGAAGGCATCGGGCCAAAGCTGGCCGAGGACGTGCAACGGTTTTTGGCAGCGCGGACCTAGAGGAGGTCGACCGTCGACTCAGCTTCAATCGCCTTGCGGTCCGGCCCCTCGCGCCGCCAAAGTCTCGCTCCCCCCGATGCCCAACCAAACCCTGCTGGAAATGATTTCCGGAGCCGATGATCACGCCGCCCTTGTCGCGCCCGACAAACCTCCCCTCAACTATCGGCAGTTACGCGAGAACATTCGGGCGCAGGCCGCGCCATTGAACTCCGCCCGAAACGTCAGGATTGCCTTGCGGTAATCGTCGCGCGATTCCTCACCAGCCGGTCGTCCACCAGCTTCACGATCTCATCCAGCGCTTCGGACTGGAGACCCTGCTGGCGGGCGATCCGCCGAACCAGACAATCGACACGCTCGATGTGTTCGGCGCCGCCAAAAAGCGCCCGCGCGGCAGACGACGGTTTGCCGAGGCCTTCCGCCGCTTTCGCGTATTTGTCGAACGGAACCAGGTCCTCGTCTTCGGCGCCGAGGCCTTTGCAGAGTTTCGCGACCCAGTCGTAGACCTCGCGCGATTTCTCCGCATCGGCGTGGACCGCATCTTTGATCGGAATCATTTCTTCCGCTCGAATGCAGCGATAATTGCCCGCCATCAACATGGGCCATTTGGCGAGAGGGACGAAGATCGAATCGTGCACCTTGAGCTTCACGGGAATTTCGATTGGGCCATCGCCCGGATCGAACCGGGCTCCTTCGATGTCGGCTTCGAGAGTCCGAAGGAGGGCAGTGGGTTCTTCGGCATCGAAACGTGCGGCTTTGAAATTCGTGGGCAGGCCGACTTGCAGAACGTTCTTCGGTTGATCCGGCGGGCGAAAGGCCTGCGGATCGGGGCTCGCCAGCGTGGTGAGAGCCGGATCGAAATCCTTCCACACCGCGGGATCGGCATAGCACGCTTCGAGCGATTCGATGTCCAGCCCCGGGATCCGTTTGAGGTAGGGCAGCGGAGGCATGTTCATGATCGCGAGACAAGGCTTTCGCGATCGCGCCACTTTACCCGTCAATTCGCGGACGCTCGCCGCGCCGTATTGGGCTTCCTGCATGCCCAGCACAATCAGATCGAAATTTGATGGATCGATCTGGTCAGGCGTGCCGGCCGAAAGTGTTCCCGGCAGGCTCTGCGACGAGATATCCACGAGGCCCTGACGTCCCTTGATGGGAAAGCGCACGACCGTTCCCTCGCGATTGATCAATTCGACGGTCGGCTTCGTGCAGACAAGGGACACCTGGTGTCCGGCCATCAGCAGTTTGGTTCCGAACAGCGAGCCATAAGAGGCTCCGAGAACGAGAACATTATATTTCACGATTGAGCCTCCGCTCAGATGGCCTTTTGTTCGCGAGCCGCCTGAATATCGCCCTCGCTGAGACCGAGTACGGTGCGCAGGATCTCTTCCGTATGCTCACCGAGAAGCGGTGAGCGGCGGACGTCTGCCGGTGAATCTGACAGTTTGATCGGATTGCCGACGGTGAGGTACTTGCCTCGTTTGGGATGATCGACTTCGACCACCGTCCCGGTTGCGCGCAATGCCGGTTCTTCGGCGATTTCCTTCATCGAAAGAATGGGACCGCAGGGAACTTCCAGC
>JANMQT010000144.1:0-15427 GCA_031370675.1 Verrucomicrobiota bacterium | reverse complement strand
CGCGTTGAAAGCGCGCGGCTTCGCCGGCGTGACCGTGCTCGCGGGGACCGCGGATGATTCCGTCCATCTCGTGATCGCGGTCAGTGAGGCGCACACCAAGCAATTTCAGGCGGGAAAGCTGATTGGTTTATTGGCTCCACTGGTCGGCGGAAAGGGTGGCGGTCGTCCCGATCTGGCCCGCGGCGCGGGGAAGGATTCATCCGGCCTCGACGCCCTCCTAGCGAAGGCGCGCGAGTTGATCGCGTGATCGATGGGTGCGGACGCTAGCCTCCGCTTTCGGGGAATAATGTTCGCGACAAACGCAGATCGCCACGCGGAATCCTTCACCGCTTCGCTGTCGCGATGGGGTACCGACGGGTGACCTTATCCGGGGTCTGCGAGCCCCGGCTACCATCGAGTCGTCACTGTCGCGACTGGGGCTATCAGCGCGCCGCCTGTCGCCCATCACGGTGACTCCGCCCGCAATGGGCCACAGCTCGACAACAGAATCGTGGCAAAGCCACGATGTGATGGTAGCCGGGGGTGCCGAACCCCCGGAAACTCACGTTTAAGAAATCGCCGTCGCGGCAGCGACGGCGTGATCGTCGGCGGGCCGTATTTCGCGCTCGATCCCCAGCGACGACCCCTGCTCCATCGCACCTCATTTGCGCGACCCGGCGCAGGCGGTCGTCATTCGATTTCTGTTGCTTGCGCATCTTCACGCCGCCCTGCCAAACGCCTACGCTCGCGTCTTTGCGAGATGCTCGCTGAAAATCCGCAGCGTCTCGTCGCGCTCCTGCGCGTGGTCGACCATCGGCGGCGGATAATCCTTTGCAAACCGTGACCCCGGCTCGGGCGGCCGGTGCAATTTCGCCGCCGGCACGTCCTTCAATTCCGGCACCCATTGCTTGATGTACGCCGCGTCCGCGTCGTAGCGGCTGCCCTGAGTCCACGGATTCTGAATTCGGAAGTACGGCGCCGCGTCCGCCCCGCAGCCGGCACTCCACTGCCAACCGCCGTTGTTGCTCGAGATGTCGCCATCGACCAGTCGCTGCATGAAATAGCTTTCCCCCAAGCGCCAATCCAGGTGCAGGTCCTTGGTCAAAAACATCGACACCACCATGCGCACGCGATTGTGCATGAAGCCCGTCGCGTTCAGCTCGCGCAGGCCGGCATCGACGAACGGAAAACCGGTCTCCCCCGCGCACCAGCGCCGGAAGGCCGCCTCATCGCGACGCCACCGCAGGCCGCGAAAATCCGGATTGAATTCCTGGCCGAGCACCTCGGGGAAATGCCAGAGCAGTTGCAGGTAGAAGTCGCGCCAGACCACTTCGGCGACGAACTTGTCGATGCTCGACCGCGCCGCGGCGGACAGCTCGCGCCCGTGCGCCCGCGCCCGAACGACAACCTCCCGCGCGCTCAGCGTGCCGAAGCGCAAATCCTGCGAAAGTCGCGACGTCGTCTGACCCGACGGCGTGTTGCGATCGACGGCGTAACGCGCAGCCGCACCGCCCAGAAAAACTTTCAAGCGCAGGCGAGCGTGGCGTTCGCCCGGCTCCAGAATCCGCACGACCGGGTCGACCGTCAGTCCCCAATGCGTCACGTCCGGCAGCGGGTCGGAACGAAGGCCAGCGGGCGTGGTGAGTCTGGTGGGTTGCGCGAGCGGCGCACCCAGCTCCAGCTTGTTCCACGCGCGGCCGAATGGCGAATAGACGCGGTAGGGCTTGCCCTCGCCGTTGAGCACCACTTCCGGCGGATGCACGCTGACTTCCCACGAGCCATGCACTTCGACGCCTCGGCGTTTGGCCATCGCGGCGACCTTGACCTCCATCGCCCGGCCAAACGGATCCGGATCGCGGTGACAATAAATCGCGGTCGCGCCGGTGTCTTCGATGAGCTGTTCCAGCGCCGCGTCGGCGCGCCCAGCACGGAGAATCAGCCGGCCGCCCAATTGCTCGAGGTTCTGTGCGAGCGAGGCGAGGCAGCCGCAGAGGAAGCGCTGACGGGGTTCGCCGGTCCAGCGGTGCACGCCGTTCCACACGCTCGTGACATAAGTCGGAACGACGTTTCCGCCGTGTGCTTTCACCGCAGCCTGCAACGGGCCGTGGTCAGTGACGCGCAGGTCGCGGCGCAGCCAGACTATGGCGGGTTTCGCGCTCATGTGGTGCGGCCCCGGGGGCTATGCGTCCGCCGGGCGCGACGCCAGCGCCTGGCTCGCCTCGCAAAACACGAGCGAGCCGCCGACAACGAGAACGACCGTCAGGCACAACCCCTGCAGCGCGGGATTGCTGCTGAACAAAAGCACGCCAAAGGAAAGCAGGGTGGTGGCCGCGGAAAGCCGGATGGACCTTCTGGCGTTGCGCGGGAGTGATCCCGGGCTCGCGAGGAAGATGGAATAATCACTCGAAAGGCAAATGCCGAGGAGCAGTCCAACGACCTGCAACAAACCCAGGTCGCGCCCCAGAAATCCGAGCACAGCCGTCGCGATGACGGCGCTCACGGCCGGCAGGGCGATCATGAATCCACCGCGCTTGAAGCCATAGAGCGCGAGCACGACCAGCGACAGGGCCATCAGTCCGTACCCGGCGAGGCGGAAGGCCGCTTCGCGATAACGCGCCAGCGCCGCGTTCAGCGTTTCGGTCTGGTCGAGCGGTATGGCCGAAGCGGCGCGAAGCGCGTCGGGCGGGATTTTGGCGATCAGCGATTTACTGACCGCGGATGCGAACCATGCGGGCACCGCACCCTCATCCGACCACAGATTCTGCAGCGGCAAGGGCAGCACGGCGCGCAATTCCGGCAGCAGTTTCGCCGGCTCGGGCAGCTGGTTGGAGCGCAGGAATCCGTCGAGGTCCGCAAAGAATGGGGCAAAGCTCGCCGCGTCGAACCCGGCCTCGTCGAACGCCTTTTTCAATTCGTCCGCGAAATCGGGATGGGCCTGAAAATACGCGCGGCAGGCGGCGCTCTGGCCGGGCGACGGCAACACGCGCGCCAGGTTGAGGTATTTTTCGCGACCGCTGCGCTGCGCGGCGAGTTGGCGGTTCAGGACCTCGAGTTTCGAGAGCGCCGCCGGCAAATCCGGCGCGATGTTGAGGAAGAAGGTGTCATCCGAACTCCGGCCAAAGAGCGCGCGCACCGCGCGTTCCTCGCGCATTAATTCCGGGTTCTCCTGCTGCAGCGTGCGGAGATCGTCGCGCCAGCGCGGCTGGGCAATCCAGAGCGCGGCGAGCGCCACCACCGCCACTGCCAGTCCTGGCCAGAGCACGCGCCGGTTTGGATCAAAAATCTTGTCGCCGCCCTTCGCCTGGGGAATCGGCAGGGCCGGCATCCAGGGCAGGTACGCAAAATAAAGCGCCAGGGCGAGGATGAGTCCCAGCGCGACGGACAATCCCATCTGCTTGAGCAGGGGCAGCTCGTTCAACACCATGAACATGAATCCGCCCACGCTGGTCAGGCAGCCCATGATCAGGGTGAGGCGAATCCGCCGCAGCGCATCACGCAGACCCACCTGGCCCGGCTGGCCGTAGCCGAGCGTCAGAATGCCGTAGTCAACCGCCACGCCCACGAGGATGGTGGAGAAAATGATCGAGAGCATGTGCACCTTGTCGAAGAACAGAAAACAAACCACCCACCCCCACGCGGTCGCGGCCGCGATCGGCAGGAGCAGATGCAGGAAGACCGCTGGCCGGCGAAAGGCCATCAGCAACAGGAGCACGATGCTGCCGAGTGAAAGGTTCGAGAGGAGCGAAAGCTCACCCTGCACATTGCGGCGGGTTTCGGATGCGAGCTTGTTCGTGCCGCCGTGGCGGTATTTCAATTCCGTCTCGGGAAACGCCTTCCAGAGCTTCGCGACTCCCTCCTCCAGCGCCGCGAAAACGGGCATTTGACCGTTGTCCTCGAGCGGCGAGGTGGCAATCTGGGCGTGTATCAGCGCAAACTGCACTCCGTCCGGACCGGCCGCGCTGAGGCCGCTATCCTCGCTGCCGGCCCCGGTCGACAATCCGGCGCTCGTGAGATCCGCCAGCTCGTTCAGAAACGTCGGCAGCAAAAGCAATGGATCACGCGGGAGCAATTCGGACATCGCCATCGCATCCGGTGTCGCCAGAAAATCGCGCAAATCATCCGCGGTCGTCGACGCCAGCCAGCCGGGGTCCGGATCGCCCGTTTTCTTCTCCTCAAGCCACTGCTGCTGCTTGGTTTCAAACCAGACGGGCAGTCGTAGGGCGACGCGCCGATCAAAGAAAAATTCTGTCAGGCGCTGGCGCGCCGCGGCGTCGAACCCGCTGAACACATCGGCGAAGAGCGCGGTGCGGCTGCGGAGGTCCGACGACAACTGGCGCGCGGCGGCCAGCGGGGGCTTCGCCGGGTTCTTCGCATCGTAAAGCGCGATGAACATGGCCCGGCCGGGCCGGCCGGTGGCACCCTGCCGCGCGAGGACGATGGTGGGGTCGCGTTGATCGCTGGGCAATAGATCCAACACATCCACGGTGACGCGCCGATGCGCGTGCTGGACGCCGAAGAGAACCGCCAGCCCGGCCGCAAGAAAGGCAAGCAGGGCGAGCGTCGCCCGCCACGGAGCGAGGCGCGGCGGCGCGGCGGATTGCATTACTCCTTGTCCGGCGCGTTGGTGCGGAAGTAACTCTGGATGATCGATGAGCTGAACTTCGCATCGATCTCGGATTTGCTCAGGCGCAGGGTCCGCCGGTCGCCGTTCTCCAGCAGATTGGAGATCTGCGCAATTTCGCGGGCGGAACCTCCGATCAGCACGCGGCCCGTGTGGCGGCGCAGCGATTCATCCTTGGGGATCAATCCCATCTGCCAGCCGCTCGCGTTGCCGGAGAAATACACCTCGCACGCGCTGAACAAACCGGCGGGCTTGCCGCGCAACAGGTTCAAATAAATAGTGGTCAGCACCGCCAGCTCGGGACGATCGGTCGAGGCAATGCGGCGCTCGCGGCCATCCGGCTGGCGCTCGATCAGGCCGACGTCATCGATGATCAACACGCGCGGCTTGGGCGATTCGTACGCGATGCTCAGCCCGGCCTTCCGGCTGTAACGCATCGTGCCGGTGAGCTCGACCGGCTTCTTGATGATGCCCATGCGGCGGTTTTCGACGAACGGAATGACCGCCGTATCCGCCTCAGCCAGTCGCGTGAAGATGTTGCGCAGGGCGCTCGGCAACCGCGCGGGATCGGCGACGCGGTTCGAGTCCGCATAAACGGGAAAGGCCTCGCTCGCAGTCGGGGCGCTGGAGGGCGACTGCGCTCGCAATCCGGGGACGGTGGCAAGGACGGCAGTCAGCAGAAGCGGATGGAGAAATTTCATGGTCGAAACGGATTCAGATGCCGCAGGTCAGCCGGTCAATCGGCACCGGAACCTGAAGCGACGGGACTGTCACTGAAACATAAGCAATTTCAATGCGCAATCCGCATCAAGACACGGACGGCAGACCTCCCTGTTCCTGCCCGAGAAGCGACCTGCAAAAAATCGAAGAACAGTCGCTTGGCAAGGCGGGAAACCCCTGCGCCCGAATTGCGCCCAGCGAGCCGTTTTGGCCCAGACCGGTGCAGTTTGCGCGTCTTTGCGGCTAACTCCCTCTGAAATCTGAGAAAATCTGCGTAATCTGTGGTTCAGCTCACTCCCATCCGCGAGAACCCCTCCCGCATGCCTGTCCCCGCCCCCGACTCCACCGGCCCCATCGGAGTATTTGATTCCGGCATCGGCGGACTGACGGTTGTGGCCGCCCTGCGGGAATTACTCCCGGCGGAGGACATTTTTTACCTCGGCGACACCGCGCGCGTGCCCTACGGCGGCAAGGGGCGCCAGACGATCGAACGGTATACGCTCGAGATCGCGGGGCTGCTGCTGGCCGAGGGCGCGAAGGCCATCGTCGTCGCGTGCAACACCGCCACCGCTCTGGCGATTCCGAAATTGCAGGAGGTCGTGCCGGTGCCCTCGGTCGGAGTGATCATGCCGGGCGCCGCGGCCGCCGCGACGACGACGCGCAACCGCCCGGTCGGCGTCAATGGCACGAGGGCCACGAACGCGAGCGGGGCGTACGAGCGCGCCCTGCGCGATTGCCGCCCGGACCTCGAGGTCCACGTCCTTGCCTGTCCGCTGCTGGTCCCGCTCGTCGAGGAAGGCTGGCTCGACGACCCGGTCACCGATCAGGTCGTCGGACGCTATCTCACGCCGTTGCTCGCGGCGGGCATCGACACGCTGGTGCTTGGCTGCACGCATTACCCCTTTGTCCGCGAATCCATCGCGCGCTTCCTCGGTCCCAGCATCACGATCGTGGATTCCGCGCGCAACTGCGCGCTCGCCACGCGGGCGATGCTGGCCGTTAAGGGTCTGGCTGCGCCACCCGGCCAGCAGGGCTCGCTACAAGTGGCGCTGACGGACACCTCCGGGGCGTTTCTGGAAGTGGCGGAACGCCAGCTTGGCCTGGGTATCACGGACGTGCAGGTACGGAGCGTGACGGTGGCGAAGGCGTAGGAACCACGAATTTCACACAAATGAACACGAATTATTTTCTGCGCTTCGTGCAGGCGTCGTCGGTCTGCCAGCTTGAAAGATTCGTGTCCAATTCGTGTTAAATTCGTGGTTCCATCTCCCCCATGACAAATTTTTCGGCGGCTGACTTTCTCGACCTGACGCACACCGCGCACGCCAGCCTGTTCGACGGGACGGTGCAGGCGTGGGAGCCGCTCGCGGCGCTGGGCGATTATTTGGCGAAGCACCTCAAGCCGGAGAATCACGGCCGGATGATGGGCCAACCATGGATCGGGCCAGACGTATTCATCGGGGAGGGCACGGTGATTGAGCGCGGCGCGATGGTCAAAGGACCCGCCTGGATCGGGCGCAACTGCGAAATCCGCCATGGCGCATATCTGCGCGAGAACGTGATCGTTGGCGACGGCGCGGTGCTCGGCAATTCGTGCGAATTCAAAAACTGCCTGCTCTTTGACGGCGTGCAGGTGCCGCATTTCAACTACGTGGGCGATTCGATTCTCGGCTTCAAGGCGCACCTCGGCGCCGGGGTGATCCTATCGAACGTGCGACTCGATCACGCGGAGGTGGAGGTCACGCTGGCCGACGGCACGCGCCTGGGCAGCGGGCTGAAAAAATTTGGCGCCATCATCGCTGACCACGCGGAGATCGGATGCAACTCCGTGCTGAACCCCGGCTCAATCATCGGCCGGCACAGCGTGGTCTATCCCCTCTCCCAATGGAGCGGTGTGCTCGCCGCGCATCACCTCGCCCGCTCCAAGCCCGCGCTGCAGATCATCGCGCGACGCGGGGCGTGATGTCTGAGTCGAAGGTCGGCCGCCGACTCCCCTACGGCTTGGTAATCTGCACCTCGTAAAAGCGCTCCGGATCGCTCGCATTCAGATCGGTCACGGTTCGGATGTTGCCGTTGTCGGCGCTCGAGATATTTGTCAGCGTCGTCCAGATGCCACCCCCGATCGCCAGAGAGGTGTTGTAGCGGACCACATAAACCCGCCCCAGAACCAGCGGCGTAAAGATGATATTCCGTTGCAATGGCTGGCCGACCACCCTTTGCGCATCGACCGTAAAGCGTGACAGCGGATCGAGCGGGTTCAAGCCGGCCACGTATTTGAAGAGATTGTTCTGACCGGTGCCACTCACGTCCGCGGTCGGTCCCGCGTTCGCGTTCGGTGGCAAACCGAAATACTGCACCTGCCACGCGTCATCGATGCCGTCGCCCGCGTAGGCGCCGAAATCATCGATATTCACGTTGCGCACGGTGAGCGGCAACTGCCCGGTGTTGCCCAGGTAAACGCCCTGAGCCACTGCGCCGGTGTCCTGATAAACGATTTGCGCCGTGGCGAGACCGCTCGCGTTCACGGAAGCCAGCGGACCGCTGAACACGCTCCAAGCGACTGACGCGGGATTCACCGCCAGCGTGGTCGCGTCATCGAGCAACTGACCGCTGGTCAACTGCAGGGTCGTGCCTTCGTTCACAAAATTCTGCGCGGCACCCACCGAGAAGCCGACAATCTCAAAGAGTTGCCCAATGTAGCCCTGTTTCGTCACTTCCACGGGGGAAGCGACCGTCGAAATGCCCGTCACGCCGCCGACGCTGCCGTCATTGCGGTAGTTGGCGCTCGTCGCGCGTACGCCGCCGCTGTCGGCCACCTCGGTGGTGATGGAGTAGTTCGCGCTCGTGCGCAGCTGCGCCTGGGCGGCCGCGACCGGCAGCAGGAGAATCGTGAGCCCGAGGGCAATGCCGGGATTCCGTTTCATGGAAGTCTGGGAAACTGATCGGTTATATCGCAATCCGGCTGGGCGGCGAGCCATTCTTCGGGTCCGCGTTTTGGCACGGACAATACGGAAGCTGAAAGGGTGCCACTCGCCCGCTCCATGGCGAGGTAAAGCAGGAAACCCTGCGGCGTTTCGCTCACGGCGCTGACATCGCCCGGTTTTTGTAGCTGGGCGCGGAGCACGTTTTGCAGGTCCGGGGGCAAATCCTCGAAATCGAGCGTGCGTTCGCGCTCCACCACGGATTTCTCGGGCGACGTGAGCACCTGCGCGACCTGGGCGGTGGCCTCGATCGATTAGGCGCTGCTGCTGACTTTGTTTTCGGCGCAGCGGGCAGAACGGCTTCCCTGAGAAACCGGGCCGCTGAGAAAAATCCACAGAAATCGACCGGCAGCCCAACCCGAGGCAGCCCGGTCAAGCCGCAGGGCCGCGAGTCGGAAATTCTTCCTTGTAGGCGCGCATCCGGCGGTCGACGACGAACGGACCAAACGGCAGCAAAGCGGCAACGAAGATGAGTGCCACGCGCGCCAGGGGCCATTGCGCAATCCGCATCACCCGGACCAGCGCGAAGCAAAGCAGGAGAAAAAGGAGACCGTGCGCCAAGCCCACGATCTTCACCGCCAGAGGCAGGCCCGCGAAATATTTCAATGGCATCGCCACAAAAAGCAGGATCAAAAAAGAAGTCGCCTCCGCGAACGCGACGTAGCGAAGAAAGGGAATCGGATTTTTCACGCGGAGAATAAGGGAGGGGAGGCAAACCACAGGTTCACGCAGAATCACGCAGATTTCAGAGGGAGTCAGCCGCGAAGTCGCGCAGGGAGCACAAAAGAAGGAGTCGAGATGGCCCGGACGCGGTATCTCTCGGCCTTGCGCATCTTGCGCTGCTTCGCTGCCCATCCGTCCGGTCCCGAAGTCGCGTCCGGTCGCCGCGAGAAATCATTTCCGCGCCCTCGGCCTTGCGTTTCCGGCCACGTACACCATGGTCCGCCTGCAGTGCGGGGTGTAGCTTAGCTTGGTAGAGCGCCTGGTTTGGGACCAGGAGGTCGCAGGTTCGAATCCTGTCACCCCGATTCATCTCCGAGGTTGCGTCCGCCGCGCGAGCCGTCACCATGGCGGCAAGCCTCTACCCGCCGTGTCGAAACCTCCGCCGGATTCCCCGCCGCCGACTTCCCCGCTCCCGGCCCCGTTCTTCGATGACGAGCCGCGCGGGATTCAATTTTATCTCGGCGACTCGCTCGAAATTCTCGAGAGGATAGCGGCCCGGCATCCCGAGGGAATGGCCGATGCCATCTTCGCGGATCCGCCCTACTTCCTCTCGAACAACGGTGTCACCTGCCAGAACGGGCGCATGGTGTCCGTGAACAAGGCTGCGTGGGACCGCTCGCGTGGCGCCGAGGAAAATCACGCGTTCAATCTGGAGTGGCTGCGGCGCTGCCAGCAGGTGCTCAAGCCGAACGGAACGATCTGGGTGACCGGCACGCAGCACGCGATTTTTTCGGTTGGCTTTGCGATGCAGCAACTCGGCTTCAAAATTCTCAACGTCATCACGTGGGAGAAACCCAATCCGCCACCGAATCTCTCGTGCCGCTACTTCACCCATTCGACCGAGCAGGTGCTGTGGGCCGCAAAATCCGCGAAGAGCCGTCACACCTTTCACTACGCGCTGATGAGGGAACTCAACGGCGGCCGCCAGATGAAGTCGGTGTGGCCCATCCTCGCGCCGGGTCGCATGGAGAAGCAGCACGGCAAACATCCGACGCAAAAGCCGCTCGCCCTGGTCGAGCGCTGTCTCTCCGCCTCCACCAACCAGGGCGATCTCGTGCTCGACCCGTTCCTTGGCAGCGGTACCACGGCGGCCGCGTGCGCGCGCCTCGGGCGACGCTGCATCGGCATCGAATCGGAGCGATCCCACCTCGAGACCGCCGCGCGCCGGCTCCCAGCGCCGCAGCTGGAATTGCGGGATGTCCGCCGGCCCGCCCGCCTCGCGAAACGACGTTGACGGACGATCGCCATGCGCAGCCATGTCTTCGCGGCCCACGTCGGGCCGTTTGCCGTCTTTCTCGCGCTGCTCGGGTTGATCCCGCTGGTCGGCGATCCGGCCGGCGCGTTCTGGCGCGCGCATCCGGAATTCTGGGTTTTCCCGCTCCAGACCGTCCTCTGCGGCACGCTGCTCGTCTGCTGGCGCGGCGCGTATGAATTTCGCCCGTTTGGAACCTCCGACAGGACTTCGAGATGGAAGAGTTTCAAAAGTGGGAAAATAAAGGCGGAATCTAGTCCCCAACTTCAGTCTCGCGCCGGCACAGTGAGCTACTTGATCTCGATGGGTCGCCGGACGAGCAAGCGGCCTTTCTCCCCGGCGAGGTAGCGAATCTCGTAGCGGCCCGGGGTCTCGGCGGAGAGCGATCCCTCATTCTCGGCGTCGGCGGCGTCAAAGCTGTTGATCGGACTCGCGTCCGCGGCCGAACCGGCCGGGCATAATTGGACTTGATCCTTCTTGCCGCGTGGACCGGAGAATTTCACCGCGAAACTCTCGGATACTTTCGCCGTGGCCGGGGCGTCAAGCGTCGCCACCGTCGGGGTCAGCCGGATCGGCTGGCGCGCGAGGATGAGGCCGGTCTCTTCCGACACATATCGAATTTCAAATTCGCCGGGGACATCGGGCGCATCAACCTTGACGGTCCGCGGGTCGCCCTCCTTGAAATAATCAACGTAGACATAGTCATTGAATTCCTTCGGACCCGCGTCGGGCTTGACGATGGTGAGGTAATGCTGCCGGCCGCCCGGCCCGGTCCACGCAATCGGCACCTGCCCCGAAGCCATCGCCGAGGCGGGCGCGGAAATCGTCACCACCGGCTGCGTCACCGTGATCGGCCGCCGCGCGAGAATCTTGCCGGCGTTGTCGTTGGCATAGACCACCTCATATTCGCCCGCGAGCGCCGGCGCCTCGACCGTCGCCTCGTGCGCTTCCCCCTCAGTATAAACGTAGGTGAAATAGTCGGTGTACGTGCCGCCGCGTTTGATGAATCCCACCCAATCCTGGTGGCGGTTCGGACCCTCCCACTTGAGCAACACCGGAGCACCGGTGAACGCCTGGGCGGGAGCCTCCACCGTCGCGGCGGCCGTCGTGATGCGCACCGGCGTCGATCGTCCGCAAATCACCGAGCCCGCGCTTTCGCTCACGCGCGCCGTGAAGCGGATTTCGTAATCGCCCGCCGTGTCCGGCAGGACGAGCTCGGCCGAGCCTTCGAGACCGGGCGCGTCCACGTAGGCCGGCTCTTCGGCATCGGGCGATCCCACGGGCGCCGCGACGAGATACTGGAAGGCGGTTCCCTTGGCGCCGGCATACGCGACCCGCAGCGAAGTCCCGCCCAGCACGGTGGATTTTTCCGGCGTCACTTTCACTTTCGGCGCCTCGGTAATGTCGAATGTAAAACGATTCTGCCCATCGACCACGACCCCCAAGCCGCGGAATTCGCGGCCACCCGGCGTGACGGTCGCGGTGTACGAACCCGGCCGCAGCGAGCCGGTAAATTCATCACCGGTACTCGTCAGCGTGATGGGGTCGCCGCCGCGTAAATCCGAGCGGAAGGTCACACCCACCTCGGGCGCGACGACCGGCTGCCGTTCGCGAATCACGCGCACGCTCAGTTTCGGCAGCGCCGGCGCCGGCAGCTGGGCAGGATTTGGTGTCACTTTGGGCGACGACGACGGAGCCCGGGCGTCGGCGCCCGCGGTGGCGCGCGTCGCCGCGGCGATGGCTTCGGCGAGACGGCTCGCGGAATTCACATTTTCAATCGGAGCAAGTTTGCCCAGGCGCGCGGCCGCCGCCGCGGGCAAACCAATCCCGATGAATCGAACGTCGACATCCGAGCCGAGCGCCTTCAACCGCGCAATCGCCGCGGTGACATCGCCGCCGCACGACTCCTCGCCGTCCGTGCAGATGATCACCTGTTTGCGACCCGCCTCGCGGAAATCCTGCGCGGCGAGATCGAGCGAACGTGCCAGTGGGGTGGCACCGATGGCGCGCGCGTCGCGCACAGCAGCGAGCAGGCGGGGTCGATCCAGCGGGGCGATGGGCGCGACCAGTTCCGAGTCCTCACAGGCACCCGGCTTCGAGTAGTGCACCTTTGCGCCGTAGATACGCAGGCCAATCCGGAGGTCGGACCGCGCCGGGGTCTCGCTGATGAACTCGGTCAGGACCTGCTTCGCCGCATCGATCCGAAACCGACCGTCCTCCAACTTGTTCCACATAGAGCCGGACGCATCGAGGATAAGTTCAATCTCGGTGACGGGCGTTTCCGGAGCGGCGGGGACGCCGGTTGGCCCGAGCACCGCGAGGAACGCGGCCCAGCAGACAAACCGAAGTGCAGAGATGAGACGGGTGGGGATGCGCATGGGGAACGACAGCTATAGGGAATTCCCGGCGGATCGGCCACGACCATTCGCGCAAGAACCGTCGATGCAACGAGTCATCACCGCATCCTGGTCGGGGTAACAAATTCGGCGCGTTGCTTTTCTGTCGATGTGACACACCATGAACCAGCGATAAAATCTCATGATGATGATCGCCGGTGAACTTCTCCATGCGCCCCCATTCCCTTGTCGCGTACATCGCGCCGTTCGTGGTCTTTCTCGCGCTGCTCGGGTTGATCCCGCTGGTGAGCCAGTCGTCCGGCGCGTTCTGGCGCACGCATCCGGAGTTCTGGGTTTTCCCGCTCCAGACCGTCCTCTGCGGCACGCTGCTCGTCTGGTGGCGCGGGGCGTATGAATTTCGCCCGTTTGGGCCGCTGGCGATGGCCGTCGGGACATTCGCCGGCGCGATCGCGTTCGCCGCTTGGATTTCACCGCAGGCTCTCTTTGGCGCCGCCGCCCGCCTCGACGGCTTCAATCCGTCGCTCGTGGCCGAGTCGCCGGCCCTGCACGCCGCGACGCTTACGCTGCGCTTCGCGCGGCTCGTGCTGGTGGTCCCATTTCTTGAGGAGGTTTTCTGGCGCGGGTTCGCACTGCGTTACATCGTGCGCGAGGATTTTGCCGGGGTTCCGGTGGGGACATTTACCTGGCTGTCATTTGTGGTCGTGAGCCTCGCGTTCATGTTCGAGCACACGCGGCCCGACTGGCCCGCAGCGCTCTTCACCGGCGTGCTTTTCAATCTCGTCGCCTACCGCACGCGCAGCCTGGGCGCCTGCGTGCTGGCGCATGCGACGGCCAACCTGTTGTTGGGCCTCTACGTCATGCGAACGGGGCAATGGGGATTTTGGTAATCAGCCCTTGGCGGGGCGCATAAGCTGCTTAAAGTTTCGCCATGCTGCACAACAGCTTCCTTCAAAAAGTCGTCCTCTGTGCATTCATCGGCATGGTGCTCGCATGCGGGATCCAGTTTTACCGGCACATCATCCAGGCGGGCGACAACGCCCTCAACGCGAAATATCGGGTTCAGGATCCTGCCCCACTCAACGTACCGATTCAGAGCCAGGGCGCGGCCCCGCGGCGCAAGTAAGGCCGGACATCCGTTGCGGTGCGACGTTGATCCCTGCTAACGTCGCCGCATGAAGGTCGGCTTCGCGCAGATCAATCCAACGGTGGGCGATCTGGTCGCGAATGCCGGCAAGGTCATCGCCGCCTACCAGCACGCCACGCACCATGGTGCCGAGGTCGTACTCGCGCCGGAACTGGCCATCTCCGGGTATCCGCCGCGCGATCTGATCTTCCAGTCGCGCTTTGTGCCTGCCCAACTCGACGCCCTCGACGCGCTCGAGCGCGAGATCGGCGAGGTCCCCCTGGTCGTCGGTTTCATCGAGCCGCGGGATCCGCACACGCCCGGCCAGCCGTTTTACAACGCCGCCGCCGTGCTTCAGCGCGGACACCCGCGGCGCATCGTGCGCAAATCATTGCTGCCCACCTACGATGTCTTCGACGAGTCGCGTTACTTCGAGCCGGCGGAATCCAACGCGCCGCTGGAATTGCGCGGCCGGCGCGTCGGGATCACCATTTGCGAGGACATCTGGACGCAGTCCTACCTGCCCCGCCATCTTTACCAGAAGCAGCCCGTGCAGGGACTCGTGGATCAGGGCGCCACGCTGATCCTGAACATCAGCGCGTCGCCCTTCCAGGTGGGCAAGCCCGCCGTGCGCTACCAGATGATCGCGGAGAACGCCAAACGCTACGGCGTGCCTTTCGCTTATTGCAATGCGGTCGGCGGGAACGACCAGCTCGTCTTCGACGGCAACTCCTGCGCGTTCGACGCTCGCGGCAACTGCCTGGCACAGCTGGGCGCCTTCCGCGAGCAGGTCACGGTGATCGATCTCGGCGCACATTCTTCGGACACGTGGACCACGGCCGGCGAGGAGGCCGAGTTGCACGACGCGCTGGTGCTGGGCCTGCGTGACTACCTGCACAAATGCGGCTTCAAGTCGGCGGTGCTCGGCCTGAGCGGCGGGGTGGACTCGGCCGTGGTGGCCTGTCTCGCCGCCACCGCGCTCGGCCGCGAACACGTGCTCGGCGTGATGATGCCGGGTCCGTATTCGTCCGCGGGCAGCGTGGCCGACGCGCGACGCCTCGCGGAGAATCTCGGGATCGCGACGAAGCTCATCCCGATTGAGGAGCCGTACGCGGTGCTGCGCAAACTTTACGAGCCGCATTTCGAGGGCCGGCCCGAGGACGCGACCGAGGAAAATCTGCAGGCGCGCCTGCGCGGCATCACGCTCATGGCGCTGTCGAACAAGTTTGGCCACCTGCTGCTCTCCACCGGCAACAAGAGCGAGCTGGCGGTCGGATACTGCACGCTTTACGGCGACATGGCGGGCGGGCTCTCCGTGATCAACGACGTATCCAAGACGATGGTTTACCGGCTGGCGCGGTGGATGAACCGCGAGAAGGAGATCATTCCGGCTGCGACCATCGAAAAGCCGCCGAGCGCCGAGCTGCGAGCGAACCAGACGGATCAGGACACGTTGCCGCCCTACAACCTGCTCGATGCGGTGCTGGATTTGTACGTGGAGGAAAACCTGGGCGCCGAGGAAATCGCCGCGCGCGGCTTCGACGAAAAAACCGTGCGCTGGATTTTGCGCAAGGTGGATCTGAACGAGTACAAGCGCGCGCAGTCAGTGCCGGGCTTGAAGGTCACGAGCCGGGCGTTCGGGGTGGGCCGGCGCATTCCGGTGGCGCAGAA
>JANMQT010000120.1:0-1998 GCA_031370675.1 Verrucomicrobiota bacterium | reverse complement strand
GAGCGCCGTAATTTCGATGCGGTCATGGTCGGCAAAGGCCGGCCCTGGATCTGCCAGCTGCCGCTCGCCGACTGGCGTCCCGCCGAATCAGCCGCCGTCATTCACGTCGCGGTCGCGTCCTGCTTCGCTGGTGGAAACGTGCCGCCCTTCACCCAACTTTCTCTCCTTAAATGGATTGCCGATGCGGATCGACTCGAGAAACTGCCCGAGGATTCTCTCGAGATCATCATTGAGGGCGTCAAACGCTGGAGCCCGAAATGGAAGGCCTCGCTGAAAAAGGAAGTGGCCGTGCTGCCCGAGGCCCTCGCCAGCGTGGTGGCCGGCGCCGAAGCCGCCAGCGACGAATCGTCCGAGTCGACGTCTCCCCCCGCCGCTCGCCGCGAAGCAGGTTTAGCCCTCGACGACACCTACGGCACCTCTGAGGAAGAGGACGCGCGTGAGGCCGCCGAGGCCCGGGACGACGGAGATTCTGAGGACGAGGATGACGAGGACGAAGACGATGAGGAGGACGAGTCCGACGAGGAAGTTGCCTCGGCGGACCCAGGCGACGCGGCCGCCGCGGCCGCTGCGCCGGGACGACGCATGACCCGTCGGGAACGCGGTCGTTTGCGCCGGCTCGGCAAGAACGTTTCCCAAGCTGCGTCGGGTGACGCGAACGGGTCCGCCAGCGAGGCGAGTGCCGACGAAGCGCCGCGTCGCGACCCGCGCGAGAAATCGGGCAGCCGTTTTGAGCGCGGTTTCGACGTCCGCGAAGCTCTCCGGATGATCGAGCGCCAGTACAGCCAGTTGAAGACCGAGCTGGATGTGGCTCGATCGAATCTTCGCCAGCGCGACGATGGGTTCACCAAGCCCGGTCGCGGACGCCGTGGTCGCACCGCGGAGCCAGCCGAGGCGCCGATGCCCGAAAGCGAAGTGACGGCACTTCGCCAGCACAATTTACGACTGGAGGAATCGGTCGCAGAACTTCGCATCCGGTTGGACGAGCTGACCGGTGCGGCCGAGGACGAGGCCACGAGCCGCGATGCCTTCTCGGACGGGCCGGCGCCGGGTGAGCGCGCGCAATTCCAAACGTTGCTCGGCTTGAAGCTGGCGCAGGCCAAATCCGACTTCGAGGCCATGCAGGGCCGCGAGCGCGATGACGTCTTTGACGAAAATTACATGACCCTGCTCGCGCGCGTCTTCCAGCTGCTCACAGAGCACGGCGTCACTTTTCCGACCGTGGTCCGGCCGGACGAGCACATGCAGAGTATGTGACGTCGCGGATCGTCGATTCATAGGGCTCCGAGCGCGACGAGCCCCGATTTAGGGGTGGTGATGGAGTTGGTCCATCTGGCCGGCCTCACCGCTCAACCCTATGAAAAAACTGTCCTTTGCGCTGTTCGCGATTGTCGCGGCCAGCATTCCCTTATCTTCCAACGCCGCCGAAGCCCTGGCGCCCGCGTCGCCCGCCGCCCGCACCGCCGCGCTGCTTGCCTCCGGCGCTGACATCCGCGTCAGCCAGGTGGCCATCGTGGTGGAACCCAACCGCGTCGAAGCTCGCCCGTATTATGGCTATAACAACGGCTACAATCATCATCGCCGTTACCGCACGGTCCGCGTCGTGAGCTACCGGCACGGGGTTCGGTACGTGAGCTACCGTCGCGTCTATTACCGTTGATCGGCGTCACGGATTTCGTGCTTCGTCGTGGCAGACACGCCACGGCGGAGTGGTTTTAGTCGCCGGTTGCGCGCTTGCGCGGTCCAGGTGACCGCAAGTTTCCACGTGGAACGACCCGGTTGGTCTTTCCGTGACGTTCCAAGACTTCCTTCGATTTTCGATCTTTGGATTTCACGGCGCGTACCGCGTCGCGGTCGATCGACCGAGACTCCAGCCACCGGACGAACTGTCCCGGTGCGGTCCATCCATTCCCTTATGGTTCCCAGCGGCCTTCGGCAGGATCGGTTTCTGGAGATCGATAAATTTCCCCTCGAATTTTCCGCCGCAGCCGGCACCATGGC
>JANMQT010000114.1:0-4631 GCA_031370675.1 Verrucomicrobiota bacterium | reverse complement strand
GTCATGCTGGTGTTCGCGGAAAATGATCCGTCGCACGTCTGGTTCCGCACGCGCCGTCCGTGAGCCCGCTCGTATTCGCCGGTCACATTTTGGGACCACCAGCCAGACAACCTGTGCTCCTCTCGAAGCTTCACTGCGATCGACTTGTGATCGAGCCTGCGGGCGCCGATGGCGTCAAGCCGGCGAAACCATTCCTGCCAGCCTTGGCCAGTCGCGCGACGAACCGCCTCGTCGCTGATCCCGGCGGCGTCCACCGCGGACGCGCGCGTTGACTTAGGCGTCGCCCGGACTCGCGCCGGGCGTCTGGGCGCCGCCGCTTTCCGCGTCCGGGGAGCCGGTGATTTCATGGCGTCCGGGTTAGACCGTGTGGACTGGTTCGTTGGTGGCGACGCCGGTGGACTGGGTGCCGTTGAGTTCGGCGTGCATTTTCTCGATGTCGAGCTCACCCTCCCAGCGGGAGACCACGACCGTGGCGACGCCATTGCCGATGAAGTTGGTCAGCGCGCGGCATTCGCTCATGAAACGGTCGATGCCCAGAATAAGCGCCATGCCGGCGACGGGAATCGTCGGCACCACCGCGAGCGTCGCGGCGAGCGTGATGAAGCCGGCCCCGGTGATGCCGCTGGCGCCCTTGGAGGTCAGCATGGCGACGGCGAGGATGGTGAGTTGTTGCATCAGACTCAGCTCGGTGTTCGTCGCCTGGGCCACAAACAACGCGGCCATCGTCATGTAGATGTTGGTGCCGTCGAGGTTGAAGGAGTAGCCGGTGGGGATGACGAGACCGACGACGGAGCGCGAGCAGCCCATGCGCTCGAGTTTCTCCATGATAAGCGGCAGCGCGCTTTCGGACGAGCTGGTGCCGAGGACGAGCAGCAGCTCCTCCTTGATGTAGGCGATGAATTTGAAAATGCTGAAGCCGGTATACCGGGCGATGCCGCCCAGGATCACGATCACAAAGATGAAGCAGGTCAGGTAGAACGAGCCCATCAGTTTCGCCAGCGGCCCGAGCGAGCTGATGCCGTACTTGCCGATGGTGAAGGCCATCGCGCCAAACGCGCCGAGCGGGGCCACCACCATGATCATGGCGACGATGCCGAAGATGACCTTGGCGATCATGTCGATGAAGTCCTTCACCGCCTGGCCCCGCGAGCCGAGGTGGGCGAGGGCGATGCCAAACAAGATCGCGACGAGAAGGACCTGCAGGATTTCACCCTTCGCGAAGGCATCGACGAACGTGTTCGGGATGATGTTGAGGAAAAATTCCACCGTGCTCTGCTCCTTCGCCTTCGACGTGTATTGCGCAATGGCGCTGGCATCGAGGGTCGCCGGGTTCGCGTTGAAGCCGGCGCCGGGCCGGATCAAATTCACGACGATCAGTCCGATGAACAACGCCACGGTGGAGACAATTTCGAAATAGAGGAGCGCCTTGCCGCCGACGCGGCCGACCTTCTTCATGTCCTGCATGCCGGCGATGCCGGAGACGACCGTGCAAAAGATTACGGGGGCGATGATCATCTTAATCAACTTGATGAAGCCATCGCCGAGCGGCTTCATCGCCGCGCCCATTTCGGGTTTGAAGTGGCCGAGTAGGACACCGCAGACGATGGCAAACAGCACCTGCACATACAGGACCTTGTAGAAGGGTTTGCGCACGCGCACGCCGTGGGAGTCGAGGTCAGTGGAAGTCATGTCAGGGGCAAGGGCGGTTCTGTCCGAAAAAAGTATTCTCGCGCCCAGGGTGGCGGGGGACCGAAAGCCAATGAGTCTGCCCGAGGGGGGTTTTCTTCGTCAATCTGGAAGGCGAGTTCGCCGATTCAGATGTGGATGGCCGCGCCGTACGCCGCCCCGTTCGCCTCGTGGATCGCTTCGCTGAGCGTCGGATGCGCGTGTATCGTGGCTTCGAGGTCCTCGTGCGTGGCTTCCAGGCTCATGGCCAGGCCCATCTCGGCGATCAGCTCAGTGGCTTCGTTGCCAATAATGTGAGCGCCAAGGATTTCCCCGTGCGGCTCACCGTAAAGCACTTTCACAAAACCTTCGCTGTCGCCCACGGCGAGCGCCTTGCCGCTGGCGGAAAACGGAAATTTACCGATCTTGTACTTCAGGCCCTTCTCCTTCGCGGCGCGTTCGGTCAGGCCGATGCTCGCGACCTGCGGCTGGCAATACGTACAGCCCGGGAAGATCTCGATTTTCTTCGGCGTGTGGCCGGCGAAAATCCCCTCGATGGCCTGGACGGCCTCCCACATCGCGACGTGCGCCAGCCACGGCGGCCCGATGATGTCGCCCGCGGCAAACACGTTCGGCACATTAGTCTGGTAGCGGGCGTCGGTTTTGATGTAACCGCGGTCGAGCTCAAGTTTCAGTCCCTGCGGGATCACCGGCGAAACGCCGATCGCGACGAGCAGCACTTCGCCCTCGATCGATTCGCCGTCTTTGCCATCCTGGCCCTCGAGCGTGACCTGCACGCCTTGCTTGGTGAGCTTTTGTCCGACAACCTTGGCGCCGGTGCGCACGTTGATGCCGCTCTTCTGGTAGCTGCGTTCGAGGAGCGCGCTGACTTCGTCGTCCTCGACCGGCAGCACGCGCGGGAGCATCTCGATCAGCGTGACCTTGGTGCCGAAGGCGTTGAAAAAATAAGCGAACTCCACGCCGATCGCGCCGGCGCCCAGAATGATGATGCTCTCGGGCTGCTTCGGCATCGTCATGGCGGCCTTGCTGCCGACCACCGCCTTGCCGTCAAACGGGAGGCCGGGGAGCTGGCGCGACACCGTGCCCGTGGCGACGAGGATCTTGTCCGCCGTGTGTTCCTGCGTGGAGCCATCGGCGGCCTTGACCACCACGGTCCGTCCGTCCTTGAACGTGCCTTCGCCGCGCAGGTAATCGATCTTGTTTTTCTTGAAAAGGAATTCGATCCCGCCGGCGAGTTTGCCCGACACGGTTCGGCTGCGGCCGATGATCTTTTCCCAATCAAAGCTGAGGTTGTCGAACTTGAGACCGTACTCGGCGGCGCGATGCGCCATCGTGTGATAAAGCTCGGCGTTTTTCAGCAGCGACTTGGTTGGGATGCAACCCCAGTTCAGGCAGGTGCCGCCGGCGCGGTCCATCTCCACGCAGCCGACCTTCTTCCCGAGTTGGGCCGCGCGAATGGCTCCGACATATCCAGCCGGTCCGCCGCCGATGACGAGGAGGTCGTAGTGCATGAGTGGGAGGAGTCGAAAGTCGAAGGTCGAGAGTCGAAGGCCAGAGGATTGCTAGCGGGAAGCGGGGTGCCGATTGGCAAAGGCCGGAGGCCAAACTCAAAAGCTTTCGACTTTCGACCTTCGACTCTCTGCTACACCAGCATGGTCAGGGGATGTTCGATCAGGGACTTGAGCGAGGCGAGGAAGGCGGCGCCGATCGCGCCGTCGACGACGCGGTGGTCGCAGCTCACGCCGAGATTCAAACGTTCGCCGACCGCGAGTTCGCCGGCCTCGTTGACGACCGGCTTCTTCATGACGCGGCCGACCGACAGGATGACGGACTGCGGTGGATTGATGATGGCATCAAACTGATCGATGCCGTAGCTGCCGAGATTGGAAACGGTGAAGGTGCCGCCCTGGTATTCCTCGGGCTTGAGCTTCTTGGTGCGCGCGCGGGTGGCCAGATCCTTCACGGTCAGGCTGATGTCGGTCAGGGAGCGGAGCCGCGCGTCGCGGATGACGGGCGTGACCAAGCCCTCCTCTACGGCGACCGCGACGGAGAGATTGATTTTCTCGTATTCGGCGATGGCGTCACCGTCGAACGAGGCATTGGTCTTCGGATTTTGCGCGATCGCGGCGATCGTCGCCTTGAGGATCAAGTCGTTGACGCTGATCTTGTTTCCGCCCTCGGCAACGGACTTGTTGATCTCGGCGCGCATCTTCATCAGCGGACCTGCGTCGACCTCGACATGGAGATAGAAATGCGGGATTTGCGTCTTGGCGATGAGCAGGCGGTCGGCGATGGCCTTGCGCATGCCGGAGAGCGGGACGCGGCGGTCGGCCAGTGCGGGCGCGACGCCCGCCGGGGCGCGACTCGGGGCCGAGACCGGCGCGACCATCGGCGCGGCGGCATGGATGGGTATCGCCGCGGGCTTCGCGACGCTGACCCCGGCGTTAGTGCTGGCTGCGACGACGTCCTTTTCCAAAATCCGGCCACCGGGCCCGGAACCGACGACGCTGGCAAGGTCCACGCCTTTGTTGGCGGCCACCTTCTTGGCGAGCGGCGACGCTTTGACCCGGGCGCCATCGGCCGGACTTGGCGAGGCGGGCGTGGCCGCGACCGAAGCGGGTGTGGGTGCGGCCGGAGCCGAAGGGGCGGCGGCCACTGGCGCCGATGCTGCCTTGGGTGCGGCAGCGGTCGAATCACCGATGCGCGCAATGCGCTGGCCGATTTCAACCTTTTGTCCCTCCTGGACGTAGATTTCGGTGAGGACGCCTTCATCGAAGGATTCCATCTCCATGGTCGCCTTGTCGGTCTCGACCTCCGCGATCACCTCGCCGCTCTCGACCTTGTCGCCGACCTTCTTCTTCCACTTCACGAGCGTGCCCTCGGTCATCGTGTCGCTCAGTTTGGGCATCGTGATATCAGCCATGGCGGGGGAAGGTCGAGGGATT
>JANMQT010000095.1:0-11338 GCA_031370675.1 Verrucomicrobiota bacterium | reverse complement strand
GCTGATGCGCAGGCCGCCAATCAGATCGCGATTGACGAGGAATTCGGCCTTGAGGTCCGCGCCGTGCCTGGCGTGGAGGCTGGCCAGGATGGAAGCGGAGGTGGCGGCGTCGAGTTCCGTGGCGCTTTCGACGGTCGCCTGTCGCTTGGCCATTTCGAGACGGAGCAAATGCTGGAACGCCTCGAGCGCACCCAGGTAGTTGCGCGGCTTGTCCGCGAGGACGGCCTGCATCAGCGAGCGGGCCTTGGCCTCATCGAGACGGCCGTCGGTGAGGCTCAGCCGCAGCAGTCGCCGCGAGAGGTTGCGCGCGTCCTTGGAAACTTTCATGGGTGCAGGGAACGAACGGGAAAAATCAGCTCACCGCCTGGCGGGTTGCTTCGTCGCCCAGTCGGCGTTGATCGTCTGGCGTGAGAATCTTGCCGGTGACTTTCTGCGCGGCCATCACCACAAGCCGGCCGGCTTCGCGCTGGAAATCCGCCTTGAGGCGGTCGGTCTCCAGCTGTCCGGCCTCCCGGGCGCGGGCCACGATGCGCTCGGCCTCGGAGGTGGCCTCCTGCTCGAGCCGGGTGCGGACGACCTCCGCGCTGTCCTTGGCGTCGGCGAGGATCTTGGTTGCCTGGTTGGCGGCTTCCGCCAGCACTTGCTTCTTGGAGGCCTCGGCCGCGGCCAGTTCCTTCTTCACCTTGTCGGCGTTCGCCATGGCCTCGACGATTTTCAGCCGGCGCTGCTCGAGCACGTTCACGATCGGGCCGAACGCGTATTTCTTCAGGATGAAGTAAACCACCGCGAAGACCACGAGCTGCGCGATGAACATCGGCCATTCGACACCGAAGTTCTTGAAGATGCCTTTCAGGATTTCCATGGTGGCGGGGAGGCTGGGAGATGACGTCGGGACAGGAAGGGGATGCCGTCGCCGGGGATTGATCCAGCAACGGCGAAAACGCGGTCGGTTACCGCATCAGGAAGAACGCGATCAGGCCATAGATGGCGACCGCTTCCGCGAGCGCCATGCCGATGATGCCGATGGTCAGAATCTGGCCGAAGGCGCCGGGGTTGCGGCCGACCGCTTCGGCGGCTTTCGCGCCGACGAGGCCGACGCCGATGCCGGCGCCGATGCCGGTGCCAATGAGGGGAATGCCGGGGCCGATTTTGTCAGCGGCGTCCGCGAGGAAGGTGGGGTCGATCATGGGTTTGGTTCTTTCTGTTTGGTGTTGTCTTCCCGTCGCCCACTCTCTGCGGATGGTCCCGGCGGGAAAAATTGTGCAATTGGAAATCAGTGCGCGTGCGCCTTGTCGTCGTGGCCTTCGCCTTCCTCATGGGTGGTGGAGAGCTGGATGTAGACGGCGCAAAGCAGCGTAAACACCAGCGCTTGGAGGATGCCGACGAGCAGTTCAAGAAAATAGAACGGGATCGGAATGAGGATGCTCATGATGAAGGCCACCGCCTTGGGAAGGTGGAGCACGTTGCCCAAGTCCGCCATCGTGTGAAGCAGCGTCTCCCCCGCGTAAACGTTGCCGAAGAGTCGCAGCGAGAGCGACACCGGCCGAAACGCGATCGAAATGATTTCAATGACGCCGACGAAAATGAAAAGCGGCGCAAGGAGGACGGCCATCAGTCCCTTTAAGCCACCCTTGACGCCGAAGGTGTGCTTGACGAAGCCCACGACGCCCAGCTCAGAAATCGTCCAATACAACCAGAAGATCATGAACAGCAAGGCCATGCCGAGCGTCATGTTGAGATCCGCATTGCCCGCGCGCAGCAGCGGAGTATCCAAATGTTCGGCCGATAGGAAAGGCCCGCGATGCGCCGTGAAACCGATCGTGCCAACGCCCGGCAGGAGGCTGAACCAGTTCGAAGCCAGGATGAAAAGGAAGAAGGTCGCCAGCAACGGAAACGTCCTGGCAATCATGCGCGGACCCACGATGCCCACCAGCGTGCTGTAGAGCATTTCGATGATGCCCTCCGCCAGATTCTGGCCGCCGGGCCGGGCCGGAACCAGCGCGATGTTCTTCGTTGCCCGGCGCGTCCACGCCAGAATCAGGAGCAGGACGATGATGCCGATGAAGACCGAGTTCGATAGCCACCCCGGCGCCCAGTCATAGCGCTCCGCATACAACGGAATATCAGCGAGCAGTGGGGCGATGGCGGCGGGCATTGTTGTGGGCGTCGGCGATCGATTCAGTGGACGGTACTCCCGAGTACGGCAAATTCAGCGACAGCGGAGTCAGTACGGACCGACGGAAAACACGCTGTGGCAGGGAATACGCATCTATTCGATACGCACGTCAAAAAGAATGACAAGACGGATTTGTGAAATATTTCACAAGCACGTCTTTTTCGTCACGCTTGAGCCCGGTTGGGAGCGGAATACGGGTCGAGGCGGCTTGATTTTCCCCGTTTAGCACGTCATGACGGCAGGCCACAGTTGCGCGGCCGACGGTCTCACCGCAACGTGCGCGCATGGGGAAACCATCAGCCTACCGCTGGCACGCCCAGCTCCACGATTTGTTTCGCTCCGCGCTGGAAAAATACCAGGGCGGCCAGCGTGAGGTCGGAACTTATTTCTCAGCGGGCGAGACTGCCTACCTCGCGGGCATCGGCCAGACGCCACAAGAGATCTACGATTTCGCCGAGGACCACGCACGAGGCGGCGACCCGGATTGGGAAACGGTCCTGCTGATCAGCGCGGCCCGCCGCGACTTCCTGCTCGATGCGCAGGGGGGCGTAAGGTCGACCCGCGTCATCGCGATGGAGGATCTTCCGGCCAAGGAGGCGACCCTGGAAGGCATCGCGTGGCTGCCGCGGCTGATCCAGAAGGCGCGGGCGAAGTTGCGCGGCGAGATGCCGGCCGACCTGATGTACGACTGCGGTGGCGACCGGCGTTTCTTCGAGGAATATGGACTTCATCCCGCGGACTTTTTGCGGGTCGCGTGGGCCGCGGATGGTGATGCGCAGAAGATTCTGCGCTACGTGCGGGGGTAGGTCGGTGGCCGGTTGGCAGGCTGAAATATTTGGAACAAAATTACTAAATTCTCCAGATTTACGAAATTATTGGAGGTGCCGAACGCGGCCCGGGAAGGAGTCTCTTTTTAATTTTCCAGCTTGGGCTTTCTTCGAGTTTCGATCTTGGAGTTTCTTTTCATTCATCTCATCCCCGGAATCGGCCCGTACCCCGCAAAAGCCGGGGTGCGACCGTTCGCGGCGGCGCTATTTTTCGGCGTTGACATCGCGACGTGAAAATCAAAAACGCTGACCCCGTTTTGTTTCACGCCCTCGTAGGTGCGGCCGTCGCTGGAACCAACCATCAGGCGCTTCCCCGTTTTTTTCACCGTCCCCAAATAGATCATCGTGTGCGTGACCGGCGGATCGCGATCGATGTCGTAGGTCCCCGTCCAAAACATCAGGTCGCCGGGCTGCAGTTCCCTGATCTCAAAGGTGTCCGATTTCTTGCTCAGGACCGCCCAGATGACCGACTTCGTCCGGACCCAAACGTATTGCTCGTTGGATTGCCGGGGCGCGTCGGCGAAGCCCGCTTCCTTCAAGACGTAGTAAATGAATCCGCTGCAATCCATGCCACCCCGCGAAGGATCCGCCGAGCCATACGTGTAGGTCAGATTCCGGCGGGTCAGGGCCAGCGCCGACTCAATCAATTGCTTCACCCGCTCGGGTTGCGCGGCGAATTCCTTCAACTCGGCGCTGCTGATGCTCGACGTTTGGATCTCGCCAGCGCTGGTCGCGACGGGGGTTGGCTCGGGGGTGGGAGTGGGTGTGGGGGTCGGCGTCGGCGTGGCTTTCGTTTTCGCGCCGGACTTTGTCCTCGGCTTTCCCGCCGTCGCCGCGGTCGCGTTGGCGCTGGACGACGATTTGCGGGTTTTCTGGCGCGGGGTCGGATCGGCCTCGGCCTTGTCGGCGCTGCTGGTTTTCTTTTTTGCAGTTGTCCCTGGCTTCTTTTTTTTGGGGGGCGGATCTTGGTATTTTTTGCTGCCGAAAATATTCTCGAATGGATTGCTTTGCGCCGCGACCGGAGGGATCTCGAAGGCCACGATTCCAGCCAGCGCGAGCCCGGCGAGGGCGCGGATCGAAATCAGGCGCAGGAGATGCATTCGGTTCATCCTGTGTAATCGTCCGCGGTCCCACTCTTTGCGCGCATGGAAATCACGGCTTCGCTCTACGATCGATTGGGCGGTCGAGGCAAGCTCGACGTCCTCTTGCGGAACTTTTATGCGTCGCTCCGGTTGCATCCGGTGCTCGGTCCGATCTTCGAAAGGCACATCACCGACTGGCCCATTCACCTCCGCATCGTGGGTGATTTTTGGTCGCTGCAAACGGGCGGTCCGCCGGCGTACCGCGGTCGGCTCATGGCCGCGCACGCGCCGCTGGGACTGGGCACCCGCCATTTTGAGTTCTGGCTCGGGCAATGGCGGCAAAGCTGCGCGCTCCATTTCGAGCCGCCGATCGCGGCCGAAATGATCGCGCTGGCCGAAGCCCTCGCCGCCCGAATGCGGGCGACGCTGGAATAGCGGCGCTAAGACTTTGCCAGCTCGCGGAGCAGCGCGCGGTTCAAGCGGATGCCGGCGAGCAGATTTGCCACCGGGAAATTCTCGTTCGGGGAATGCGCGCGGCAATCGGGCAGCGCCAGGCCCAGCAGCAGGGTTTCGACGCCGAGCACGTTCTTGAAGGTCTGGATGATAGGGATGCTGCCGCCCTCGCGAATCAGCGCCGGTTTGCTGCCGAAGGTCGCCTGCAACGCGCGTTGCGCCGCCTGGCCTTCTTTCGAATGCGGATCGGTGAGGTAGCAGTCGCCGCTGTGCCCGCGGGTCAGCTCCAGTTCCACGCCCGGCGGGCAATGCTTGCGCAGGTGTGCCTCCACGCGATCGAGGATGACCGTCGGATTCTGGTTCGGCACGAGACGGAAGGTCAGCTTCGCGAAGGCCTTGCTCGGCAGCACCGTCTTGGAGCCCGGACCTTGGTAGCCGCCGCCGATGCCGTTGACCTCGGCCGTGGGCCGCGCGGTGGTGCGTTCGATGCTGCTGAAGCCGGCCTCGCCGAAGAGGGTTTTCACGCCGGTGAGCCTGCGCAATTCCGCATCATCCATCGGCAACGTCTTCCACGCCTCGCGCTCCCAGTCCTGCACGGGCGCCACTTCGTCGTAAAATTTCTCGATTCGAACGTGGCCGTTCTCGTCGTGCAGCGACGCGACGAGCCGCGCCATCGCCGTCGCCGGATTCGCCACGGCGCCGCCGTAGATGCCCGAGTGCAAATCCATCGCCGGTCCTTTCACCAACACTTCCATCGTGGTGATCCCGCGCAGGCCATAGGAAAAGGTCGGCACGCCCGGCGCCACCATCCCGGTGTCTGAAACCGCCACGATGTCGCACTTGAGCGTGTCGCGATTTTTCCGGAGAAATTCCTCGAGGTGCACGCTGCCGCACTCCTCCTCGCCCTCGATCAGAAAAATCAAGTTCACCGGCACGTCACCTTCCTCCCGGATGGTTTCCGCGACCCCGAGGATGTGCGCGAGGATTTGGCCTTTGTTGTCGGTGGCACCGCGGGCGTAGATGATTCCATCCTTCTCCACGGGCTCAAACGGCGGCGAAGTCCAAAGTTCCACGGGATCCACCGGCTGGACATCGTAGTGGCCATAGATCATCACGGTCTTCCGGCCCGGCTGGTGCTGGTTGCGCGCGGTGACCACCGGATGCCCGGGTGTTTCGTGCATTTCCGCCTTGAGCCCGGCGGCCTTGAGCCTGGCCGTCAACCATTCCGCGCACGCGTGCGTCGGCTTTTTGTACTCGGGGTCGGTCGAGATGCTGGCGAAGCGAAGCAGGGAAAAAAGTTCCTGGACGGGGTCGGGGGCGGTTTGGCTCATGACCGCGACCCTAGCGCGGCACGCGGTAGATCGCCACGCCCTCCGCATCGTAAATTTTTCGCAGGCCCATCCGGCTGAATTTCGCGAGGCCATCCGCCGGGGCGTAGATGCGCTCGAGTTCGCCCACGACAATGAGCTGCACGCCGTACTGCTCGAGCAGCCGCCGGGCTTCCTCGAGGTCGGTGGTGGCGTAGATGCGCTGGACGTCGGCGATGCGGTCGTCCACATGGCTCACCAACAGTCCGGCCTGTTGCTGCCGCTGGTGCCAGCTCCAGCCGGCGATGGTTGGCAGGCCGGTGTGGATCGCGTAGCGGCTGCCCCAGCTGTAGAGCGTGCGGTCGAGGTTCATCTCGAGCAGCACGGGCGACCCCTTCACATTGTCCTGAAGCCAGCGAATAGCGTGGAGATCCGGCTGCAGCTGGAATTTCCTGCCGCGCAGCGAGAACTCCGCCGTTTCGGCGAAGGCGAGGCCATCGAGCGTCGGCGCGGTCTTGACGATGCGGTCACGAATCTTCTGGGGGGTCGCCGTCAGCGGGTAAAGCGCGGACAGCGCCACCAGCACGACAAAGATTCCGACCCAGGCGCGGCGCCAGCGCGGCTTCCAGGCGGGCAGCGCGGCGAAGATGGCCGGCAGCGCCAGTGCCGAGGCTAGCGCGAGGAACACCCAGACTTGGTAGTAGAATTTGAAGACCGTGTTCATCCGGCCGATGTCGCCGGCGAGCACGACATACTCGACCAGCAACGACAACCCGAAGCCCAGGGTCGTCAGCAACACCGGCACCACGCGGAGCACATCTCGCCGCCAGCTCACCGCCAGCAGAATCGACCCAATGAAGCCGATCCACAGGAGCGGCGGCAGGGTTCGCCAGGTGAGCAGGCAAAGCGCCGAGAGATAAAGACCCGCCAGCGCCACGCCCGCCAGCGCGAAACTTGCGAGATGGCGCGAGACGATGGTGATCAACATCCGCCGCCGTCGCCGCGAGCCACCCGGCAACCATTGCCGCAGCAGGCGCATCCACGCTTGGGCGACGCGTTGCAGCCCGCTCGCCCGGCCGCGCCATGTCGTGACGAACGCGGTCGACAGCACGAAAACGAACAGCCCGTAAATGAACAGGTAATCCCGCAAGCTCGTGCGATCGCCCGTCCACCACGCGAACGCGCCATAGCCAGGAACATAGTTTTCGTGAAACGGAAGGAACGCTACGTAGCCGATGGCGAGGATGACGCCGAAAGTGGCCAGCGAAACGAGCACCGCGCGGATAAAGCCCGAGGCACCATTCGTCTCGTCGCGCCGCCACGCCTCGAAGAAAAGCGTCAACCCCGTGAGCGCACCGTACGTCGGCCAGTCCCACGTATTGGTCGGCCAGAAGAGCCCGAGCGTAAAACCGAGCAAGGCAATCAGCGAGCCCTTGGCCAGCGGCCCCCGGGCGCCCAGCCACGCGACGAGCAACCCGATGACCGCGAGCGTGAACGGCAGCGCAATGACGTGCGGATGCAGATCCGCATAAAGGAAACTCCAATACGGAAATTCGGTGATGGGCGGCACCTCGTTGGGTCCCGAGACGCCGATGGCGCGCGCCGCGACCCAGTGCAGGTCGGCGATATAAGGCGAGAGCGGCTCGCCCGAGAAGTAGCGTTTGGCCCCGAAGCACGCGCGGAGAATCTCCGAAACGACCGGAAAATTAAACTCGTGATCCGGCTGGCCCAGCAGCACCAGGTGATTCCAGATGAAGCGGATCTGGAAGAGGTTGCCGAAGACGAGCACGAAGACCGTGGCCGTCCAGGCCGGCCAGAGCGCGCGCCCGCGCGTCAGCGCCCGCGCGGCGCCAAATGCGCCGGCGGCGGTAAGACCGAAGAAAGTCGCCAGGCAAAGGTTGAATCCCACTTCGGGCAGGACCCCAAGCGCCTTGATCAAGCCGCCGCAAAGCACGAAGCCGAAGTAGTAGTAATTGATGAACCCGCCAGCGAACCAAGGATTCAACGGGGGAAATTCCTCCGAGCGCAGGACGCCGTAGAGATACGTCATCTCCATCGGCTTTTCGCCGCCCCAGGACGGGTGCCACAGGTCGGGATTGAGCGAACGCACGATCAGGAAACCGGCGAAGCCCAGCCAAAACACGAGCTCCGAGAGCAGGATCGCGCGCAGATCGATCCGCAGCCAGAGCGACCACAAGGCCCGGCGCCGCACGACGCTCCACGCCGCGCCCAGACCGAAGGCGGCAAGCAAGAGCCAGTAATGTTCCCGGGTGAACGAGACCACGCCGGTGCTGGCGACAAGCCAGAGGAGCCAGAGCGGAATAGCGATGGCAAACGAGCGCGCGATGCCGGAGCCGTGATCCGGAAGCCCGCGCAGGAGCGGATAGAGATACGCCAGGCCGAGGAGCTGCAACAAGAGCAGGTGCGCGCACCAGACCAGCGTCGCGTGACGCGCGGCGAAGCTCTCGCGGTCGAACATCTCGCTCCACGTGCCGCTCTGTTGGGTCCGTTCCCAACGGTCCTTTGGCAGAAGTATGGCCTCCTCGCCCACGCCGCGCCGCGCGCGCTCGGCGCGGCGCGCGACCGCCGCGGCGGTTTTCAACGGATAGCGCGTGTCGGTGACGTCGCCGATGGGGATGGGATTGAATCGACGCACCATCGCCTCAGGATCGTAGCGTGGCGCCTTCTTATAAATCGTGACCGGGGGATGGTCGTACACGCTGAATGCCTCCTCGGCTCCGCGCGTGGAAATCGGGTAGCCGAGAAAGCGGAGCGACCGCGTGAATTCCGCCACCTTGTCGAAACCGAGCGTGCCGTCCGCCAGCCCCTCATAGTAACTGATCGTAAACGGATACCGGTGCGGCATGCGCGGGATCGAATCGGTCAGCTTCTGGCTCGCGATGATGATGTATTCGGCCTGGTTGAGTTTCGCGAGCAACCGCCCGCGCTTGTCCGCGTTGTCCGCCTCGTAGAGCGGCAGATCGATCTGTCGGTAGGTCCCCGGACCCAGCGGGCCGCCCAGCGGCAGGGGCAGCCAGTCGTCCCAGACCTCGCACGCCAGGACCGATCCCGGCGGGATGTTCTCGTAAATCCAGCGCGAGGCTTCCACCCGCGTGTGGGCCTGCCGGTAGATCGTGGCAAAGCCGAGAGTCCAAAGCAGCGTAAAGCCCGCCACGAGGATCGGCGCCGAGAGCGCGGCGACGCCGAGCCAGGGCCGGTCGGCCCATTTTCCCTCCGCGCGCCGGGCGAGTTCAAACCCGCGCACCAGCATCCAGGCGGCCAGCACCGCCAGGGTTCCGTAGATCGGCAGGAAGTAACGTAGCGTGGCCTGATAGACCATGCCTTGCGGAAAAAAGACCGCCGCCACCCACGCCACGGGAATCAGGTGAACCCAGGCCCGGTGGACCAGCAGTCGCCACGCGGCGCCCAGCCACGCGAGCCAGGCCGTGAGCCCGAGCGCGAGGCCCATGCCCCAGGCCACCATGTTCCACCACGGCCACGCCAACGGCAGCCGGTACGCCCACTGCCGCGTGTAGGGGATGTCGACTTCACCCGTGCTGATGGCGATCACCTCCTTCATATTCTTGACCCAGCGGGTCGCGAAGACGAACGGGCCGTTGAAGGCGTCCGGCATCGCCAGATGAACGGTGATAAATGCGACGACGACGAAAACCGTGCACCGCAGCGAGGCGGTCGCGATCGCCCGGATGACCCCGCGGCGGGGGCTGCCGGCGGCCGGCAGCAGGGCCACCAATCCCACCGGCAGCGCGAAGGCGGCGGTTGAAATCTTGCAGCTGATCGCGAGGCCGATGGCGACACCCACCCATGCGTAGTCAAACCAGCGCCCGCTCCGCCAGGCGCGGGCGAGCAGCCAGAGCGCCAGTGCGATGCAAAGGTTCGCCAGCGGATCGACCACGAAAAAATGGGCATGCTGCACGGGCAGCAACGCCACCGCATAAAGGAACGCCGCGAAAACGGCGATGCGCGGATCGCGGTAAAGCGTCCGGGCGAAGAGGAAGACCAGCAGAATCACCCCGAGGTCTGCCACGGCGCTGAGGCCGCGTCCGAACAGGAGATAGTCCTCCGGTTTCTTCACGCCACCGACTTCGATCACGGCGCGCAGCAGGGTCGTGGGCAGCGTGCCGTACGCCCAAAAATGGGCCCCCTTGTTGCGCGGGTTCAGCGTCGAAGCCTGCTCATCGAGGTACTGCCCGATTGACGCCGGCCATTCCAGGTTTCCGACCGACATGAGGACGTGGCGCTCATCCGGATGCTGGCCGGCGCGCTGGTCCCACTCGATGCCATAAAACCGCAGGCCCGCGGCAAGACAAAGGACGAGCGCGAGCAAGCGTCCGGGAGTCAGCAGCGGGCGAAACATGTGGTCGGGTGAACGAGACTCGGAAGCGCCAATGCTAACGCAAGTTCCGGGCCTGTCGAAGGCGCTGGGTGCTGATCCCGCAAGAGTCCGGGAATTAAATCCGCTCATGGGCCGCGGCGGACCGGCCGGGGGGGGTGTCCACTTCCACCTTGTTTCGCCTTGGTCGGGGATTAGTATGCCGCGGAATCGATATGGCGGAATTTGATCCATTCGAAAATGAACGGCCGCTGGGTTATTTCGGCCGGCACCCGGTGTATTTCACGACCTTGATTGTGGCGTCGCACGTGGCCGCCCTGCTGGGCTGCACCCTGCTCTTCTCCTTCAACCTCGGCGGGATCGTCGAGAGCCTGCATTTCTCGAGCGACGCGGTGCGCGACCACCTCGCACTCTGGCAGTTTTTTACCTACCCGTTCGCATACCTGCCGCATTCGATTGGCGCGCTGCTGCTCTTCGCCCTGCAGATGTATTTCTTTGTCTGGATGGCCGGTCGGGAGATCGAGCGCTTCCTCGGCCGCCGGACCTTCGCCACGATTTACTTCGCGCTCATCCTCGTCACACCGGTGCTGCTCACGCTCGTCAGTTTTGTCACGGGCAAGGCCACCTATTTCCGGGACAACTCGATGCTTCTGCATCTTTCGCTCATCGTGGTCTATGCGCGCATTTATCCCGCCGCGGAATTCGGATTCATCATCGTCACGATCACCGCGCGCTGGGTGGCCATCCTGCTCTTGGCGATCTTCTCGATCAACTTTCTCGCGTTGCACCAGTGGACCTACCTGCTGGCATTGTGGGCCAGCGCGGCGGTGGCGTATTTTGGCACGGGCCTGGCCGGGGTGGGGGATGAACTCCCGCTCTTCGCGAACCTGCGACAGCGCTTGCAGGCGCGCTCCACACCGCGGCTGGCCCGGACGAAGGTGCTCACGCGCGGCGACGCCGAGCCGCTCGACGCGCTTGATTCGGTCGATCCCGTCCTCGAAAAGATTTCCAAGCACGGGATGTCGAGCCTGACGCAGAGCGAGCGGGCGACCCTTGAACGCGCCCGCGCTTCGCTGTTGAAGCGCAAGGGGCGCGAGCCTTGAGTTCGATGGGGCCCACCGTCGAGCCCCCGTGGTTGA
>JANMQT010000065.1:0-2261 GCA_031370675.1 Verrucomicrobiota bacterium | reverse complement strand
CCTCAATCGCCGCGGGCTCGCCCTCGTCCAGCGCGCCCTGGAGCTCCGCCGTTTCCTCGCGCAGCTTGTCGAGCAGCGGCGCCACGCCGTCACCCGGCCAGTCAAAACCCACGCGCGCCGCCTTCGCCTGCGCCTTCTGCGCGCGGATCAGCGTGGGCAGTGAAGTCGGCAGGCCGTGCATGGCTGAGTCCGTCTCCCCACCAGCCCCGCCTTTTTCCCGCCTCTTGATCTCCTCCCACTGCGTGAGCACTGCGTCCGTGCCGGCCAGTCGCTGCTCCTCCGAGCCAAAAACATGCGGGTGCCGGCGGATCATTTTTTCGCAGGCTTCCGCGGCCACATCGGCAAACTTGAAGTCACCCCGCTCCGCCGCGATTTGCGCATGGAACACCACGTGCAGCAGCAGGTCACCCAGTTCCTCGCGCAGGTTCGTTAGGTCGCGCGCGTCGATCGCGGCGATCACCTCGTGCGCCTCCTCGAGCAACGCACCGCGCAGCGACTCGTGCGTCTGCTCGCGATCCCACGGGCAGCCCGCCGGGGCACGCAGTTTCGCCAGAATGGCGACCAGCTCGTCCATGGCGGATTGTGGATTTCGGATTGCGGATGGGGCGCGGTCGGACATTTCAGATTTCAAATTTTGAGATCGCTACAGAGCCGCTCTTGGCGCGAGATTGTCCCGCCGGGAACATTCAATCGGAAATCTAAGATCTGAAATCTGAATTGTTCAGATTTTCCACCTCGCGCGGTCGCGCTCGCCGAATTCCTGCACTTCGCTGTCGTCGCGGCGCGCCAGCCAGATGAGCATCGAAATGATCACGGCCACGGTGAGGATGAAGGAAGAGGCGACCGCCCAGCTCGGCAGCCGGCCGACCGCCATCAGATCATAGAAATCCGCCACGGATTCGATCGGGTTTCCAGGCGGGGCGTGAAGGATGATCTTGGTGACCCAGGCGATGAGGGTAACGGCGTAAAGCAGCGCGTAGTTACGCTTCAGGCGCCGCGCCACCGCTTCCAGCCGGGTGATCTTGTAGGCGGGCACGAGTAAATCCTGCGCCACGAGCTTGCGCCATTCGCCTTCGAGCAGGTCGCGGTTCTGCATCACCACCGGCATGATGAAATGGGCCTCGAGCATCCGCACGCGGGCGCGATAAGCGTCGTAAAACCGGTACCGGCGCGCCTCGATCCAGAGCATCATGCTCACCACGATCAGGCTGAAGAAAAAGATGACGTGGGGCACGTCGCGAAAGGAAAAGGCGACCGTGAGAATCGTCGTGGTGCTGGTGATGGCCCAGTTGGTCGTGACGTCGAGCCGTTGCCGCCAGATCATGATGCGGCCGAGCTCGCCGCGGTAAAAATGCGACATGATGTTCCCGTACACGATGTCGCTGAACGCGGGCGGCGGTTCCTCCGGTTCAGGCGGGATGGAGGCGGGCGGGTTCATCGCTTCAGCTGGTAGTACCAACGATGCAGGGTGACGGGAGAGACGCCAAGCTTGAAGAGCAGGATAAAGGCCCCGTTCTGGATCGAAGTGCGCCACGCGCCGCGCTCCGCGCTGCGCCGCGCCGAGCTGGCGATCGGCGGGTCGAGCAGGCGCACCCCACCGGCCCGGCGAAGCCGCCGCGAAAATTCCATGTCCTCCATCAACGGGTAATCCTTGAAGCCGCCCAGGCGCGCAAAATGATCCCGCCGCACAAAGAATGACTGGTCGCCATAAATGGTGCCCCCGAGTTTGGCTCCGAGCGTACGGTTCAGCTTCTCCAGCCAGCGCAGGCGGGGATGACGCTCGTCGAACTTGCGATGAAACGCGCCGCCGAGCACCGCCGGATCCGCCAGCACGCCGTGCAGGGCGGCGAGGTGGCGCCGGGTGAATTCCGTGTCGGCGTGCTGAAAGAGCAGGAGTGATCCACGCGCCTGCGCCGCCCCCGCGTTCATCTGCGCGCCGCGATTCGGCGCCGGACATTGCACGACCATCGCGCCGCGCGCCCGGGCGAGTTCGCGGCAGGCGGGGGCCACGCTCGCATCGGCGACGATGATTTCCCGCGCGACCGGATCCGGCAGCGCGGCAAAGGCATCAAGCGCGGCGGCCAGGGCTGCGGCGTCCTCCCAGCAGGGAATGATGACACTCAACCACGGGGGCTCGACGGTGGGCCCCATCGAACTCAAGGCTCGCGCCCCTTGCGCTTCAACAGCGAAGCGCGGGCGCGTTCAAGGGTCGCCCGCTCGCTCTGCGTCAGGCTCGACATCCCGTGCTTGGAAATCTTTTC
>JANMQT010000044.1:0-28650 GCA_031370675.1 Verrucomicrobiota bacterium | reverse complement strand
GCGATTGCGGAAGGCCTCCTGCAAAAGCCGATCAGCAAGGGCGACCTGGTGCGCGAGCTTCGTCGACACCTGCCGACGCTCCCCGGCTTCGACCGCAACTCGGCGCCGCCCACGGGTGCGGGCGCCATCCCGGAACCGGTGGTCATCACGATGACCGAAGACCGCGCCGAGTGGCCGGTTCTCGTCGAGCGCCTGCGCATCGAGGAGAAGGACATCTGGCCCTCCTTTCGCGAGGCGCCGAACATCGATGAAGTTGAGGCATTCGCACTCCGCCTGTGCGACCGTGCCTCCACCTACCACTGCCCGTCGCTCAATCGCTATGCCCGCGACCTGCTCCGGCAAGCGCAAGAGTTTGACATGGAGAACCTGCCGCGGACGCTGGAGAGATTCCCCCATTTCATCAATGATCTCGAAGCCGCCTCTGCGCCGGACCGGGTTGTGATGCTCACGCCCCGCCTATGACCAGCCTCCCGCCCTCTTCGCTCGCCACCCGCACCCGCCCGCCGGGTGAATCGCTCGTGCTCGTCGTCGACGACATGCCGCGTAACATCCAAGTCGTGGGCAATCTGCTGCGCGAGGCCGGCTATCAGGTCGCCGCGGCCACGAGCGGCGCGACGGCCCTGCGCGCGATGCAGCAGCGTCCCGCCGATCTCGTGGTGCTCGACGTGATGATGCCGGAGATGGACGGATACGAAGTCTGCCGCCGCTTGCGCGAGGATCCGGCGACGAGCGAGGTGCCGGTCGTGTTTCTCACGGCGGCCGCGGACACCGAGATGCTCGTGAAGGGATTCGCGGAAGGCGCCGTGGATTACGTCACGAAGCCTTTCAAATCCGCCGAGCTGCTGGCCCGCGTGCGGAATCACCTCGACCTCAAACATTCGCGCGAACTGCTCGTGCAGAATGCGGAGCGACTGCGCCAGCTCGACGACGAAAAAAACGAGTTCCTCGGGATTCTCGCGCACGATTTGAAGAACCCGCTCGCGGGCATCGTCGGCTTCGCGGATCTGCTCCTCGACGAGCCGGACATGGCCTGCGACGAGCGCGCGGAGCACATGCAGATGATTCGAACGTCCGCCCAGCGCATGATGATGATGGTGCGAAATCTTCTCGATGCGAATGCCATTGAGCGCGGTCAGCTCGTAATGGACGTCGCGCCGCACGATCTGGTCGATCTCGTGAATTTCGTGGTGGAGAGCTTTCGTGCGCGCACGGCGGCGAAGGGTCAGACCCTGGAAGTGCACCGGCCCGATGGCCCCGTGCCGACGCTGGTGGATCGCACGCTGGCAATCCAGGTGTTCGAAAACCTGGTGTCCAACGCGGTGAAGTATTCGCCGCGGGGCAAAATGATCCAGGTGCGCGTCCGCCGCGAACCCGGCCTGACGCATTTCGAGGTGCAGGACGAGGGACCGGGACTGAGCGAGAGCGATCAACGCAAACTTTTCACCAATTTCGCGCGACTCACGCCGGGCGTCACGGCGCCGGGCGAGGATTCCACGGGGCTCGGGCTCGCGATCGTGAAGCGCGTGGTGCAGGCGATGCGCGGCCGCATCGGCGCGATCAGCCAGCTAGGCAAGGGCAGCACCTTCTGGGTGAAATTCCCCGCCGCGCATGTGACCCCCCCCGGCGAGAGTCTGATGACCGGCGGATAGCACTGCGAACGGTCGATGGATCGACCCTCGGATCCAGCGTGGATCCCATGAGGAAAAACATTCGTGCCCGCGTAACGCACTCGCGGCGCGATACCTTTGACCGGCCGGCGGTGCCTGCCCGCGCTGGCCTTTACTTCCCCACCCTTCGTCTAGAGCCTCATCCCATGCACCTTCGTGCCGCCGGTCCCATTCGTCTTGTTCTTTATCTTTGTTTGGCGGCGGTGGCTCCGCTCCTCCCCGCGCAAGGCCCGCTCACCCCGCCTCCGGGCCCACCATTGCCCACGATGAAGACCCTCGATCAGGTCGAGGCCCGCGTCATCGTCAATATTGCCAACACCCCCGGTGATGCGAACAACACCTTTATCATTTCCCAGCCGGGCTCCTACTATCTCACCGGCAACTTGAATGCCGCGGGCGGCAAAAATGGCATCAGCATTCAGGCGGATGGCGTCACGCTCGATCTCAATGGCTTCGCGCTCATTGGCGAGGCGACCGGCTCGGGGATCGGCGTAGATATGCCGGCGCCCCTGACAAATTTGTGCGTACGCAACGGCACCGTCCGCGGCTGGCGCAGTCACGGGGCGGGGACGCTAAAGGCTTCCAGTTCTATCCTGGAGCGCGTACGCGCCTACAACAACGGCGGCGACGGCCTGCAGATCAGCAATGAATCTGTGGTACGCGACTGCGTCATGAGCGGTAACCTCGGCCGGGGTCTCTTCGGCGATGACCGCGTCCTGGTGACGGGGTGCGTGGCCAATGTCAACACCGGCAGCGGCATCGCCTTGGGGAGTGATGTCGTGGTTGTCGATTGCCTCGTCTCCCGCGGTTTTGGCACGTCCCCGGCTCTCTTTGTCCGCGACCGCAGCACCGTTTCGCGCTGCACGGTAAGCCGCAATGCAGGCACGGGAATCCAGATTGGCCAGGGATCGACCGCGGCCGATTGCAGCGTTGGTTCCAACGACAATGGGATTGAGGCGGGTAACGGGAGCACGGTGCGGCACTGCACGCTTAGTTCAAACGGGGGGGTTGCAATTTTTATCGCCTCGTCTGGGTGTCAGGTCATCGATAATATTTGTAATTCCAACGGCTTTGTAACGATTACCCGAGCAGTCGTTATCCTCGGCATGGGCAACCGCGTTGAGGGCAACTCCTGTACGAACAACGCTGGCGGCTTCGGCATCGCGCAAAATAATCTCGTGATTCGCAACAGCGCCCATAACAATGGCAGTTCCAATTTCTCCTTCACCGGCACCGGCGCCGGCGCGGCGACCGTCATTGATGTGTCCGCCGGCGGAGTAATGCCGGAGAAGGCGCTGGCGAACTTTATCTTTTGAATACAAAACGGTTGTCGTAGAACTCCCGCGCGAGCGCGAGTCCCCTAGTCTGCCATCCGCACCACCCAGACCGGACAGGTGGCGTGGCGCAACACGCGCTCGGCCACGCTGCCGAGGAAGAGATGCCGCAGGCCGGTGTAGCCGTGCGTCGAGATGACGATCAGGTCCTCCTTCAATTTCGCCGCCATCTCCACGATCTTCGCCGCCGGACGACCGGTGACGAAGACCGCGTGCGTCGCCGGCCCGGGCGCCGCCTTGACCGCCGTCTGCAACTCCGACAGCAGCTTGCGCGCGTCATCCTCGGCGCGCTGCGCACATTCAACCATCTGGGCCGAGACCGTTTCGTAGGCAAGATTAATCGGTTCAAAGACATGCAACAGCGTCAGGCGCGCGTTGAACTGCTCGGCCAGCGTCCGCGCATAATTCAGCGCGTCGTGGGCGTGCGACGAGAAATCGGTCGGGACCAGGATGCGCTTGATCCGCATGGGCGCGGGCCGGGAAAAGACGGGCTTCGGTCGCAACGCGGGGCCGGCGGATGCCTTGGACGGAGAGGATGATTTTTTCATGGGTGGGGATCATCCATTCCAAGCGGAAATGCGCCCTGCTGTCGACAGTCGATCCGGCCGCTCGGTTCAAAATGATGAAACCTCGACGTCGCCTGGTGGCTCTTAAATGCTACCGTCCGCCTTCCTCCACTTCCAAGCCTCCCGCATGAAATTCCCTTTCGCCCGTCTCCTTTCTCCCACGTTTCTCCTTGTTGCCACGGTCAGTTTTCTACCGGCCCCGGCGCGCGCCGCCGACGAAGTACCTGCCGACTTGAAGTACCGGGTCATCCGTCGCCTTCCGCTCGAGGGCGAAACGGGCTGGGACTATCTCATCGCCAGCGGGGAAAAACGCCGGCTCTACATAACCCGCGGAACGCACGTCTCGGTCCTCGACGCGGATTCCGGCGACGTCGTCGGCAAAGTCGCCGATACGCCGGGCGTGCACGGCGTCGCGCTCGCACCTGCACTCGGCCGCGGCTTCACCAGCAACGGACGGGATGACACCGTGACCGTCTTCGACCTCAAGACGCTCGCGCCCATTACCAAGGTGAAGACGGGCGCGAATCCGGACGCGATTATCTATGAGCCCACCACGCGGCGCGTTTTCGTCTTTAACGGCCGGAGCAAGGACGCCACCGTGATCGATGCGGAACGCGACACGGTGGCGGGCGGATTTCCGGTAGGCGGCAAACCCGAGTTCGCGGCCGTGGACGGGGCCGGAATGGTCTATGTGAATGTCGAGGACACCAACGAGGTCCTCGCGATCGAGGCGAAGAGCATGACCGTGAAATCCCGCTGGCCGCTCGCGCCCGGCACGGATCCAACGGGCCTCGCGATCGATCCGAAAAGCCGCCGGCTCTTTGTGGGCTGCGGCAACAAGCAGCTCGTCATCCTCAACGCCGACAACGGAAAGGTCGTCACGACCCTCGAAATCGGCGCCGGAGTGGACGCGGTGGAATTCGATGCGCTGGCGGGCGGCATCTTCACCTCGAACGGTGTCGACGGCACCCTGACGGTCGCGCGCATGGATGCGCCGGAGAAATTCCGCGTGGTCGACACGGTCCCGACGCAAAAGGGCGGCCGGACGATGGCGTTCGATCCCTGGACCCGGCACATTTTCATCGTCAACGCGAAATACGGCCCGCCGCCGGCGGCGACGACGGAACAGCCCAACCCGCGTCCGGCGATTCTGCCCGGCAGTGTGTCCCTGCTCGAGTTGGCACCGGTGGCGGAAGTGCGCTGACGGGTGAAACGTGATCACGCTCGGCGCGAAATTGCCTCGCGACCGACCCGCGGTGATCCGATAATTCGCGCTGATGCATCCGACCCCGGCGCCATCGATCGCAGGCTTGATCCCGCGCATTCGGGAGTTTCTTGAGCGTGAATTGCTCCCGCTCGAGCCCGCCTTCCTGAAAGACGCGCAGGCCATCGAGCCAACGCTGCAAAAGCTCCGAGGCCGCGTGAAGGAACTCGACCTCTGGGGTCTCGCGCTGCCAAAGGATCTCGGCGGCCACGCATTGCCGCTGACCTCGTTTGCGCTCGTTTCCGAGGAATTGGGGCGCACGCCGACCGGGCACTTTGTCTTCGGCTGCCAGGCGCCCGATATCGGAAACACAGAGTTGCTGCACCTGCACGCGACGCCGGCACAACGTCAGGAATTTCTGGAGCCGCTGGCGGCCGGCCTGACGCGGTCGTGCTTTGCGATGACCGAGCCGGACAGTGCTGGATCGAATCCCACCGCGCTGACCACACGCGCCGTGCGCGAAGGGGATGAATACGTCGTCAACGGGCACAAATGGTTCACCTCCAGCGCCGACGGCGCAAGTTTTGCCATCATCATGGCGGTGACGAATCCTAATGCCCCGGCGCATGAGCGGGCCACGATGTTGCTTGCCCCGACCGACGCTCCCGGCTGGAAATTGGTGCGCAACATTTCAGTCATGGGTGAGGCGCAGGGCGGCTACTTTTCGCACGCGGAAATCCGCCTGGAGAATTTGCGCATCCCACTCGCGAACCGCCTCGGGGCCGAAGGCGACGGCTTCAAGCTCGCGCAGCAGCGCCTCGGTCCCGGCCGCCTTCATCATTGCATGCGGTGGCTCGGTCTTTGCGCGCGGGCGCAGGAGGAACTCTGCCGACGGGCGCTGGTGCGTGAGATTTCTCCGGGCGTCAAACTCGCCGAAACCCAGATCGTGCAAACCTGGATCGCCGAGAACGCGGCTGACATCGCCTGCTCGCGCGCGCTCGTGCTGCAGGTGGCGGCCCGCGCGGAGGCGGAGGGATTCAAAGCGGCGCGCGAGGACATTTCGATCATCAAGTTTCAGGTCGCAGGCGCGCTGCAGCGCGTGCTCGACCGCGCGCTGCAAGCGCATGGCGCGCTTGGCATGACCGACGACACGATCCTGGCGTGGGCCTTCCGCCACGAGCGGGCGGCGCGGATCTACGATGGACCGGACGAGGTGCACAAGCTCTCGGTGGCCCGGCAGATTCTGAAACGCTTTGCCCGGCCATGAGCGCGACGCCGCTGGACGAGGCGGGACGGGTGCGCGACTCGGAAGGTTTCGACGCGGAGAAAATCCTGCCTTTTTTGCGCGGGCAGATCGCCGGCCTGGCTGACGGCCCCGTCGAACTCCGGCAGTATCCCGGCGGCGCGTCCAATTTGACCTACCTGCTGAAAATCGGCCCCCGTGAAATGATTCTGCGGCACCCACCCGCGGGCACCAAGCCAAAATCGGGTCACGACATGGCGCGGGAATTCCACGCCCTCACGCGGTTGCATCCGCACTATCCCTGTCCCCGCCCGCTGGCCTATTGCGCGGACGAATCGCTCATCGGATCGAATTTCTATGTAATGGAGAAGATCGCCGGTGTGATTCTCCGCCGCGAACTGCCGTCGGGCTTCGCGGACACGCCGGAGCAGGCCCGCACACTGTGCCAGGATTTGATCGACCTGCAGATCCGGCTGCACGCGCTCGACTTCGCGGCGATCGGCCTGGGCGATTTTGGAAAGCCGGACGGGTATGTGGAACGACAGGTGGCCGGCTGGAGCGAACGCTTTCGCAGCGCACGCACGGATGACGTGCCGGACTATGAATCCGTCATGGCGTGGCTGAAGGACCGCCTGCCGCCTGATTCCGTGCGAGCCGGGATCATCCATAACGATTTTCGTTTTGATAATGTTGTTTTTGCGCCCCAAGACAGTCATCCGATTATCGGCGTGCTCGACTGGGAGATGAGCACGCTCGGAGATCCGCTAATGGATCTCGGCTGCTCGCTTGCGTATTGGGTCGAAGCAACAGATCCCGCGCCGATGCAGGCGCTGCGCCTGCAGCCCTCGCATCTGCCGGGGATGCTGACGCGACGTGAGATCGTCGATTACTACGCGTCGCGTACCGGCCGCGAGATTGCCGACTTCACCTTCTACTATGTCTTCGGCGTGTTTCGCCTCGCGGTGATCGCACAGCAAATCTATTTCCGCTGGAAGCTCGGCCAGTCAAAGAATTCACGCTTCCAGTCGTTCGGGCTGTTCGTTTCGGTGCTTTCGGATACAGCCACCCGCGCGATGGTAGGTACCAAATCGTAGAGACGACAGACGTCGATTGTCGATTTCGGGCGGGACGCCGTTCTCGCTTCGTCATTCATCCCGGTTTGGGATTTCAGGCGTCTCATCCAGAGCTCAGCGACGCCCGGCTTGACCCCCGGCGCCGTGCCACTTAGCCTCTCTTCCGCGCGCACCTCGCTGGGACGCGCGACCCCCATGCAAACCCCTTCGCTCCCGGCTTGTCTCCGACCCCTGGTCGAATATCTGAACAGCCTGGAGCAGCGCGCGTCGATCGAGCGCGTACAGCAATTGCTCGACGAGGCGAACCTGACGGTGGAGGACGTGCGAGATTTTGTGGATTTCGATTCGACGAATTACCGCCGGAACCTCGTCACGATGGGCCCGTGGTTCGAAATCCTCGTCATTTGCTGGCGCAGCGGCCAGCGCAGTCCCATCCACAATCACGCCGCCTCGACCTGCGGCCTCAAGGTCCTGCAGGGCGTGTGCAGTGAGACGATTTTCAGCCGCTCCAAGTGCGGGCAGGTGGTCGCCCTCAACACGCGCGAGCTGACCACCGGCCACGTCTGCGCTTCGCAGGACGACGACACCCACCAGGTCTCGAATCTCGAGCCGCGGGGAAACGATCTGGTGACGCTGCACATCTACTCACCGCCGTTGCGCGCGATGAAGAAATTTTCCATCACGGACGGCCAAAGCGAGGACTGGCGGCCGCCGGTGTTTGACTTCGTGCACGGCGACGGGATTTGATCGCCGGGTTACTCCAGCATCGGCTGACCGGATCGCTCCTTCATGGTGTAGGCGGAGAACAAGCTGATCAAGCTGACGAGGAAGACGTAGCCGCAGAAGAGCCAGGGTTTTCCCCCCGATTTCGCCAGCAACCACGCGGCAATGAGCGGGGTCAGGCCGCTGGCAAAGATCCCCGAGAACTGGTAGACGAACGACACGCCGGTGTAGCGCACGCGGGTCGTGAACAACTCGGAAAACAACGCCGCCTCGGGCCCGTAGACCGCAGGATAGACGAGGCCGAAAGGGACCAGGATGGCCACGAAGATCCAAAGCGGATCCTTCGTCGTGAGCATCAGCCAGAACGCAGGGAAGCAAAGGAGGCCGGAGAGGACGCAACCCCACATGAAAACCTTGCGTCGGCCAACCCGATCCGAAAGCCGCCCGAAGAACGGAATCATGAAGATCATGATGAAGGCAGTGGCCGTAACGATGAGCAACGCCTTGGTACGCGGCAAGCCGATCGCCGCCGAGGTCAGGAAGGCGATGCTGAAAACCCCGTAGAGATTAAAGCCGACGCCCTCGATGTAACGGGCGCCCATCCCTTGGAACACCTCCTTGGTGCTGGAACGAAACAATTCCACGAAGGGTATCGCCGCATGGCTGCGCGACTCCTGCACCCGGCGAAACGCAGGCGTCTCGTAGAGCTTGGAGCGAATGTAAATGCCGACCAGGACTAGAAGAGCGCTGACCAGAAAGGCCACGCGCCAGCCCCAGCGCAGGAAATCCTCCTCGGGCATGAGCGAGAGCAGCGCCACCACCCCGGTGCTCAGGGCGAGGCCGGCCGGCACGCCCACCTGCGGCCAGCTTCCGTAGAACCCGCGCTGCTTGTCGGGCGCATACTCCACCGCCATCAAGACCGCGCCACCCCATTCTCCGCCGATCCCGATGCCCTGCATGACCCGGAGAAAGACGAGAATGATCGGCGCAGCGATGCCGATGCTCGCGTAGGGCGGGATTAACCCGATGGCAAATGTCGCCACTCCCATGATGATCAGCGTCAGCACCAAAATCGTCTTGCGACCGAGCTTGTCCCCAAAGTGTCCAAAGATCACGCCCCCCAGCGGACGCGCCACGAAGCCGACCGCAAAAGTGGCGAAGGCCAGAAGGGTGCCAACACTTGGATCCGCCTTTGGAAAGAAGACCTTGTTGAAAACCAGCGCGGCGACCACGCCATAGAGGAAAAAATCGTACCATTCAATGATGCAGCCGATGGCGCTGGCGAGTGCCACCCGCTGGATCGAGGAAGTCTGTTCATCGGTCACCTTTCCTGGAATGACCGCCGAGGGATGATTGCTCATGATGGGGAGGAGATGGGGCGGGATTCGCCAAGGGGGCCGATCGCGTCCAACGCGAGCCGGATGGAACCAACGGTTGGCACGGGGTTTTCCGAAAACCGCCCGAAAGTGTCAATCAAAATAATGAAATATCTTGTTCCATTTTCTGCTTGTTTCCGCACACCGAACCGCGTTGGATCGCCGGCCGGAGCCCCCGGCACTCCGGTGCGCCGTCCCGCCACCCGCTGACCCCCCGACTCCCGGATTCATGCCGTCTGCCCCGCCTGCTGCCGCGTCGGAATTCGACTTCATCATCGTGGGCGCCGGCTCCAGCGGCTGCGTGCTGGCGAACCGCCTGAGTGCCTCCGGCCGACATCGCGTGCTGCTGCTCGAGGCGGGGCCGCGCGACGACTACAAGTGGATTCACATCCCGATGGGCTACAGCCGGACGATGTTTCATCCGGAGATCAACTGGGGCTTTTACACCGAAGCGGATCCCGGAATCGCAGGGCGCAAGAATTACTGGCCGCGCGGAAAGGTGTTGGGCGGCTGCAGCGCGATCAACGGATTGCTCTGGGTGCGCGGTCAAAGCGAGGATTTCCGCGTCTGGGAATCGCTCGGCAACCGGGGCTGGGGCTGGAATGATGTGCTCCCGCATTTCAAGGCCACCGAGTCGTACGCTGGCGGCGACGCCCGGATTCGCGGGCGGGCCGGCGAGACCGGCGTGGAGGACGGGGAGCGGCATGAGCTGGTGGACGCGTTCATCGCGGGCGCGGGCCAGGCGGGCATCCCGCGCGCCATCGACTACAACGGCGAAGTCCAGGAGGGGGCGGCTTATTTCCAAATCAACAAACGCCGGGGCATTCGCAGCAGCACGTCGGTCGCGTTTCTGCGGCCGGCGGAGCGCCGGCCTAATCTTGTCATCAGCACCGGCGCGCATACGACACGCCTCGCGATCGAAAATGGGAGCGCCACCGCGCTGGAGTACGTGAAGGCCGGCGTGACGCGGACCGCGCGGGCGCGACACGACATCATCCTCTCCGCAGGGGCGCTGCAATCCCCGCAGTTGCTGCAGCTTTCCGGCATCGGTCCCGCGGCTCTGCTGCAACGCCATGGCATCGGTGTGGTGCGCGATCTGCCGGGCGTCGGCGAGAACATGCAGGATCACCTGCAAATCCGGCTGCTCTTCAAGTCCTCACGACCGGTCACGAACAACGATGTCGTCAACTCCTGGCTGGGACGGATGCGCGTGCGCTGGCAATACTTCAGCCGCCGCGGCGGCCCGATGGCAAGCGGGATCAACCAGGGCGTCCTGTTTACGAGCACGCGGTCGGAGGAAACCCCCCGGCCGGACATCGAATTTCATTTCGGCACGACGAGCTCCGATCAACCTGGGGCCAGGCCGCACCCGTGGTCGGGCTTTACCATTTCCACGTGCCAGTTGCGGCCGGAAAGCAAAGGGCGCGTGCAAATTGGATCCGCCGATCCGCTCGCGGCACCGCTCATCCAACCGAACTATCTTTCCCACCCGCTCGACGTCCACACGGCGCTGAGCGGCGTGAAGCTGGTGCGCAAGGTGTCGCAGACCCCGGCGCTGGCGGCCTACGTGAAGGAGGAGTTTCAACCAGGACCCGCGGCGCAATCCGACAAGGACTTGCTGGCGTGGGTGCGGGAGCGCGGCGCGACGACCATTTTTCATCCTGCCGGCACGTGCAAAATGGGCAGCGATGCCATGTCCGTGGTCGACGACCGCCTGCGCGTGCATGGCATCCGCGGCCTGCGCGTGGTCGATTGCTCGATCATGCCCATCATCGTCTCGGGCAACACCAATGCCGCCTGCATCATGATCGGCGACAAGGCCGCGAAGATGATTCTGGAGGACGCGGGTTAGGGGCCTGTGGCAATGCCGGCATGGCGCGGCCGCGCAGATTTTCAAACTTGCAGCACCCAGCAGCCAGCGAGGACAAACGCGAGCAGACCGAACCACCCGAAGATGAAGGCCAGCGACGCGCGCAGGCCGTGTTCTCGGAGGCGCGCATAATCCACCTGCAGGCCCAGGCCGGCCATGCCCATGGTCATGAGGAACAACCCCGCGAAGAGCATCCAGGCGCCCAGCGTACGCACGATGGCCGCCTGATCGGTGGCGCGCAGGAGAAGAAAATTCACGACACCCACGGCGAAGAATCCCACCACAAACCACGGGAACGGGACGTTTACCTTTGCCTCCCCGCCCCGGCGGTGCAGCACCGCCACGAGGATGAGGATGACCGGCGCCAGCAACAAAACGCGAACCAGCTTCGTGACCGTGCCCACGTCGAGCGCCGCCGGCACGGGCGTCACCGCGGCCAGCACTTGGGCCACCTCGTGCAGGCTCGCGCCCGCCACCACTCCGTAATATTGCGCACCCCAGCCCAACGCGGCCTGCACCGCGATCAACGACAGTGCCGCGCCGGTGCCGATCACGGTGACGAGCACCAGCGCCAGCGCTGATTCGTCCTCGCGGGCGCGCACCACGGGGGTCGCTGCGACGATGGCCGATGCGCCGCAGATCCCGCTGCCGATCGCCACCAGCCAGCTCATCGAATCCTCCAGCCCACACAGGCGGGAGATCCACCGGAAGAAGAAAAGCGAAAACGCGATCACGGCGATGTCGAGGACTAGAATTTTCCAGCCGGCGCCGAGGATCAGATCGAAGTTCAAGCGCACCCCCAGCAGGACAATCCCGAATCGCAAGAGGGCCTTCGCCGCGTAGGTGAAGCCCGTTTTGTACTCCGCCGGCGGCGTCACGACGGCCCGGATGATCATCGCGATCACCAGCGCCACCGCGAGCGGGCCGATGATGTTCAGGATTGGGAGCTTGGCGACCCAGTATCCGACCGTCGCAACGACTGCTGAAATCAGGAGGCCGGGCAGAAACCCCGTTTTCTTGGGTTCGGAAATCATGGATGGAGTTCCGCGAGCTTGAGGCGCTGCACCTTGCCCGACGGGCCGCGCGGCAGGTCTGACACGAAGTGAAAGACCTTGGGGGTTTTGTATTTCCCGAGCTCCAGTACGGCAAATTCCCGCAGCTCAGCCTCCAGACAGGCGCAGCCCGGCTTGAGGACGACGCAGGCCATGATTTCCTGCCCGTAGTGCGGATCCGGAATGCCCACGGCGGCCGCCTCCAGCACGGCAGGATGTTTCATCAACGCCTCGTCGATCTCCCGCGGCGCGATGTTCTCGCCGCCCTTGATGATCAATTCCTTCAACCGGCCGGTGATGAAATAAAAACCGTCCGCGTCGCGATATCCGAGGTCGCCCGAGCGCAGCCAGCCGCCGGCATAGAACGATTTCTCCGTCGCCTCGGGATTCTTGTAGTAGCCGGCGAGGACGTTGTCCCCCCGGATGCAAATCTCCCCGGGCGTTTCGTCGGGCACATCGCGGCCGGCCAAATCCACGATCTTCGCCTCATTGCCGAAGGCGGTGCCGGGGCTTCCGTATTTGCGCTTCGTCGGCTCAAGCGGGTTGGTGAAACAGGGCGCCGCCGTTTCCGTCATTCCCATCGTCTCGATGATCCCGATGCCAAATTTTTCCTCAAAGCCGCGATGCAATTCCGGCGGGAGCGGCGCGCTGGCACTGCGCGCAAATCGAATCGCCGAAAGATCGATCCCGCTCGCGCGCGGATCCGGGGCGTTCAACAAATACGAAACGATCGTAGGCACAAAGTTCAGCCACGTGCAGCCGTGTTCGGCCGCCGTCTGCCAGTAGCTCGTGGCGCTGAACTTGTGCGGGATGACCACGCTGCCCCCGCTGACCAGCGGCGCGACCGCGGTCACGATCTGGCCGTTGATGTGGTAGAGCGGCAGGACGCAGAGCACGCGGTCGCTTTCCGTCAGGGCGTGCGCCGCCGCCGTGTACTCGCCGCCGGCCACGACATTCCGGTGCGAGAGCAGGACCCCCTTGGGCACGCCGGTCGTGCCGGAGGTGTACATCAGGAGCGCGTCATCGTCCGGTCCGACCGGCGGCAGTTGCTCCGCTGAAAGTGGTTCCGCCGGCGGCAGCGCGGTCGCGTCGACATCGATTTCCACGACGATGATGTCGCGCCCAACCGCCGCGATCGCCTCGCGCAACCGGCCGATCTCCGCGGGGTGCGCCAGGACCATGCGCGTATCCGAGTGTTCAATCACGTAACGCAACTGCGAGGCTTGCGAGAGCAGGTTGATCGGCGCGACCGTGAACCCGCCGTACATGATGCTGATGAGGAGAGCCCCGGCCTGGTAGCCATTGCACATCATCAACGAAACCTTGTCGCCGGGTTGCACGCCGAGCGCGAGCAACTGCGCCGTGAGCGCGCGCGCGTGGCGCTGCAAGGCGCCATACGTGAGGACCGCGCCCGTTTCCGGCGCGATCAGGAACGGGCGATCCGGTTGCGTAGTCGCACGATGATCGAGATGGGCGCGAATCGTGCGAAGCATCGGGGCGAGTGCGTCTAAACGCCGTGCTTTTTGCGGTATGCGCCGAACAAATCCTCCTCGGTCACCTCGCGCGGCGGAATCGTCCGGGAGATCCGTGTGATGTTCAGGTAATGGCGATAGGTGAGGTTGTCGGAAAAATTATTCCGGCCCCATGTGCCGCAACCCATCGAAAGCGAGAAGGGGAGGCCGTTGTCAAAGCTGCCGCCGGTGGCGTAGCAGTGCGCCTGGTTGACGATCACGCGGCAGACCGGCAGCTCCAGACCGAGGCGAAGGATGCGCGCGTCGTCGCGCGAGTGCATTCCGACCGAGTGCCCCGCGCCCTGATAGGCGTAGATCGCCTGCGTGAGCTCGACGGCGTGGTCAAAATCACGCGCGCGGTACACGGCGAGGACCGGCGAAAGCTTTTCCCCGGAAAAGGGGTGCGCGGGGCCGGTGCCGCTTTCCTCCACCAGCAAGATCGACGCGTGGCGCAACTTGGGTCGAGCGAGTCCGGCGATTTCCGCGACGCGCCCGGCATTTTGCGCGGTGGCGACCGGCGAAAGTTTCCCGCCGGGAAACATAACCGCCTGCAGCGTTGTCTTCTCTCCGGCATCAAGCATCTCCGCGCCTTCATGCTGCAGCGCGGCCAGCATCGCGTCGTAAACCGGCTCCAGCACAATGACCGAATTTTCCGACGAACAGCTGGTCGCATTGTCGAAGGTCTTCGACATCCGGATCAACTTCGCCGCCTCGGGAAGATCGGCCGTCTCATCCACGATGGAGACGACATTCCCCGCCCCCACGCCGAAGGACGGCGTACCGGAGACGGAAGCGGCCCGGACGTTCGCGCGCGAACCGGTGGCCACGACGAGATCGGCCTGCCGCAACAACTCTGCGCTGGTCTCTTTGGTCACCGGCGCCGGCAGCATCTGCACGAGATCGCGCTGGGCTCCGACGCGATCGAGTTCCGCATGGATAAACTCAAGAAGTTTGGCGCAGGTGCTCCAGCCCTTGGGAGACGGCGAAATAATGACGGCATTCCGGCATTTCAGCGCGTTGATGATCTTGTTGGCCGGCGTCGCGCCCGGATTGGTGGAAGGGGTCACGGCGGCCACGACCCCGACCGGCCGGGCGATCTCGACGATGCCAAGCTCGGGAAACTCCGCGATCACCCCGACCGTTTTCACGCCCCGCAAATCCCGCAGCAGTCCCATCGTCTTGCGGCGGTTCTTGATGAACTTGTCCTCGGCGTTGCCCAGCCCGGAATCCGCGACCGCGAGATCCGCCAGCGAGCGATTGCGCGCGGGTTCCACGATGGCCCAGCCCGCGGCGGTCACGACCTCATCGACCCGCGCCTGATCAAATTGCTCGTAGGCGCGCTGCGCAATCCGCGCGCGCCCGACGAGTGCCTGCACCAATTCCGTGGCGGATGATATCGAGGGGGTCACATCCATGGCGTGGGACAATCAGACCGCGGCGGGAGCCGGCGGCGCCTGGACCGCGGTGGGGTCCAAAACATGTTTGTTTGGATCGATGAAGCAAGCGGAGATGGCCCCGACGGCCAGCAAGGCGGCCGAAAGCAGGAAGGCCATCTTGTAGTTGCCGGTGTTCTGGATCAGGAAACCAAAGGCGACGGGGGCGATCATGCCGGCGACGCCGAAGCCCGTGTTCATCATGCCCGCCGCAGTGCCACCGTAGCGCCCGGCGATGTCGATAGGCAGGCTCCACAGCACGGCGTTGGTCAGTTCGATCGAGAAAAATGCGCCGGCCAGCAGCCAGACGGCCGTTTCCACATTGGTCGCGAATGGCGCCGGGACCATGAAGCAAACTGCGCCACCGAGTCCGCCGATCAGCAGGCTCAAGCGCGCGAGACGCAAGCGACCCGTCCGGCGATAAATGAAGTCCGAGAGAACGCCGCCCAGCGTGTCCCCGATGAATCCGGCCATCAGGGTGAGCGTGGCAAAAAGCGCCATCTTCTTGAGGTCCACTTTGTAGGTGTCGGAGAAAAACGATGGCAGCCAGGTGAGGAACACCCAGAGCGACCAGCCGTAGCAAAAATCCACGAAGGTCACGAGCCACATCTTGCGAATCATCTCCGCCCAAGGCGTGGGGGGCGCTTTCGTGGTGGAATGTGCGATCACGGCGGCACCGATTTCCTCGATTTCCTTGGGCGTGACACCCGTTTTTTCCAGCGGGGAATTGCGGTACCAGAACCACCACCACACCACCCAGGTGAGGCTGGCCAAGCCCAGCGCGATGAAGGAAAACCGCCAGTCACGCACGATGACAAGCCAGGCCACCAGCGGCGGTGTGATGGCGCCGCCGAGGCGCGCAAAACTATGCGTGATGCCCTGGGCAAAGCCGCGTTCGCCTTTCGGCAGCCACCAGGTAAAGGCGCGGGTCGCGGTGGGGAATGCGCCGCCTTCACCGATGCCGAGCAGCACGCGGGAAAGGACCAGCGTGAGCACGCCGCCGGCAAAGCCCGTCCAGATCGTGGCCACCGACCAGATGATGCCGAGCAAGGTTAGGGTGAAGCGCGGACCGTGCTTGTCGGCGAACCACCCGCCGAGGATTTGCATCGCGGCATAAGGATAGGCGAAAGCCGAGAAGACAAAGCCGAGCTGGGTCTTGTTCAGGCCCAACTCGCTGGCGATCGCCGGTCCGGCCACGGAGATGTTCACGCGATCGACATAAGTGATGAAGTACATCACGCAGAGGATGCCGATCACGCCGTAGCGATATCTGAGTAATCGATTCATAGGGGGAACGATGGTTGACGGCGGAAGGCCGGCGGATTTTGGGGAGGATTGCGCCGCTCCAAGGCGGAACGGCGCGCGGAGAGGTACGGGGGGGTTACACGCCCGGTGCACTGTGCGACTTATACTTGTCGAGAATGCGCTTCGGCTGCTTAAAGGCGTCGCGTCGGAAGGGATCTCCCAGCTCGCGCGTGAGGTTGATGTTGATGATCGTGCACTGGTTCGACGCCACTGCTTCGCGCAGTGCGTCGCCCACCTGATCCTCGTCCGAGACCGTGATGCCGTTGCCGCCCATGGCTTTTGCGACCTCGGCGAAATCCGGATTGGTCAGGTTCGAGCCGACATAGCGATCACCGAAATAGTCGACCTGATTTTTCTTTTCCGCGCCCCATTGCTGGTTGTTGAAGACCACGCCGACGACCGGTATCTTTTCGCGCACGCAAGTCATGACCTCGGCGAGGCTCATGCCCCACGCGCCGTCGCCAATGTAGGCGATGGCGGGTCGATCGGGCCGGCCGACCTTCGCACCCATGGCCGTGGGAAACGCATAGCCGCAATTTCCAAAACTCATCGCGGCCATGAAACTGCCGGGCTCGTCGAAGTGCAGGTAGCTGTTGGAAATGGAGCAGACGTTGCCGATGTCGGTCGAGACCATGGCGTTCTTCGGCATGGCCTTCGCCAGCGCGGCGAGCGCGCGGCGCGGTCCGATCTTGCCAGGCTCATTCGGCGAGGGCCATTTCGCCAACTCGTCGCGCCAGGCGTCCTTCTCCGCCTTGATTTCGTTGATGCGCGTCTCGTTGCGCGGGCGTTCACCACCGAGGTTCTTGAGCCGTTTGAGAATATCCGCCGCGGCCAGCTTGGCGTCGCCGCACACGCCGACCGAGATGCCCTTGACGAGGCCGAGCATGCGATGATCGGCGTCGATTTGCACGATCTTCGCGTTCTTGGGCCAGTAATCGAGGCCATGTTGCGGCAGCGTGCCAAACGGTCCGAGGCGCGAGCCGAGCGCGAGCACGACATCGGCCTTGGCAATCAGCTTCATCGCTGCCTTGGAACCCTGGTAGCCCAGCGGCCCGCAGGCGAGGTGATGACTCGCCGGGAAGGAATCGTTGTGCAGGTAGCTGCTCACGACCGGCGCGCTGAGATACTCGGCGAGCGCCTTGCATTCCGCGACTCCACCCGAAAAAATCACGCCGCCGCCCGAGAGGATGACGGGGAATTTTGCCTCAGCGAGCAGCTTTGCGGCGGCTTCGAGGGATTCGGGGCCTCCCGCGCCGCGCTCAATGATTTGCGGCGGTGGGATGGCGACCTCGACGTCGCCATAAAAATAATCGCGCGGGATGTTGAGCTGGGCTGGCCCACGCTCGGCCATGGCAAGCGTGAAGGCGCGATGCGTCAATTCCACCAGTCGATGCGGCGAGTTCACGTGCGCCTGGTATTTCGTGATCTTCGAAAAGATGGGCATCTGGTCGGTTTCCTGGAAGCCGCCATGTCCCATCGTCAGGCTGCCGGATTCCGGCGTGATCACGACAATCGGCGAGTGCGCCCAATACGCGGCCGCGACGGCGGTGACAAAATTGGTGATGCCCGGTCCGTTCTGCGCGATGCAGACACCGTGGCGTCCCGTCACGCGCGAGAAGCCATCGGCCGCGTGCGCCGCCGCCTGCTCATGGGCCACGGAAATGAACCGAATCCCGGCCAGCGGGAAGAGGTCCAGCGCGTCCATGTAGGCCGAGCCGACAATGCCGAAGACTTCTTTCACCCCTTGGGCCACAAGCGTCTCGACGAACGCTTCGCTGGGGGACATGCGGGTTTTTTGAGTGCTCATGACGGAGGAGGAAGGGGAGGAAGGGAGGACGACACCAGCCGGAGAGGGGCGCCGGCGCGATTCGTTTTGCCCGGTTTGCGACCCGGCTGCAAGAATTATTTTCAGAAAATGAAATATTTCATTTCGTTTTCGTATTTTTCCTCCAAAATCAAGCCATGCATAAGCCAGGGGCTGAAAACCAAGCGCGGCTGGCGCATGCTAAGGCCATGAAGCGCCCGTCGCCCAAGTCCGCGAAGGTCACTGCCCGCGCGGTGGCTGCACCCGAGCCGTTTGGCTCCGCGGCGCTGCGGGCATTTCTGATCCTGGAGGTCGCGGTCGAGGCCAAGGAACCGTGCGGGCTCGACGACGTGGCGCGCGCCACCGGCCTTTCGAAGCCCACCGCCTTTCGCATTCTCACCCAGCTAGAGAGCTCCGGGATGCTGCTGCGGGAGCCGGGCGACCGTCGGTACAGCGTGGGTCATCGCCTCGCGAAGCTGGCCCTCGGCGTCATGCAGAACGACACGCTCCGGTCGGAGCGTCATGCGATTCTCCAACGGCTGGTGGAGAGGATTGGCGAGACGTGCAACGTGGCAATGCTCGATGGCCGGCAGTTGATGTATCTCGACCGCGTGGAAACCTCCTGGCCGCTGCGTCTGCACCTCGCGCCGGGCTCCCGTGTTCCGCTGCATTGCACGTCGGGCGGGAAGCTTTTTCTCAGCCGGCTGCCCCGTTCGCGCTGGGAGAAGTTGGTCGGGCCGGGCCCGTTCGAGCGACACACGCCCCACACCATCACCCGCGCCGATCAACTGGAACGCGAGCTGGCGGGGATTCGGGCGGAAGGCTGGAGCGCGGATCGCGAGGAGTTGCTCGCCGGCATCATCTGCCTGGCCGTGCCGGTGGTCGATCGAGCCGGAAGCTTGATCGCAACGCTGGCGTTGCAGGCCCCGCTGGCGCGCATGACGCATGCGCAGAGTCTCGACCACCTGCCGGCGTTGCGCAGCGCCGCCGCCGCCCTGACCGCGACCTTTCAGCCACCCACCCCGCCCACCCCGCCCAAGGCCCCCTGCACGCCGAGGAAGAAATCGAAATCTTCGGCGCGCAAGTAAGCGATTCCACTCGAGCGTGACGACCTATCGGCTCTTCGATCCGCTGCTGGCGATCTGCCTGGCCCGCGACCCGCGACCGGCAGCCGTCGTTTACCCGTGCAGCGCCGAAGCACTCCTCGGTGCGATGGAATCCGCGCGACTGGGATTGATCCGCCCCATCCTCGTCGGTCCCGTGCCACACATTCGGTCGCTCGCGGCGGCACATCAGATCGATCTCGGCGGGACCGCGATGGAAGACGCGGCCACGCCAATCGCGGCGGCGCGGCGTGCGGCCGCGCTGGTGGGAGAAGGACGCGTCACCTTGCTGATGAAGGGAAGTCTGCACACCGACGAACTGATGTCGGTCGTCGTCTCCCGCGAAGCCGGTCTGCGGCGGGGGCGGCGCATCAGCCATTCGTTTGTGATGGACATCCCGGCGTACCCAAAGCTTTTGCACATCACCGACGCCGCCGTGAACATCGCGCCGGACCTCAAGACGAAGTGCGACATCGCGCAGAACTGCATCGCTTTGGCCCAGGCGCTCGGTGTGGAGCGACCCAAGCTCGCAATTCTGTCCGCGGTGGAGACTGTGACCGCTGGTCTGCCCGCCACCGCAGATGCGGCCGCGCTTTGCGAAATGGCGCAGCGCGGAGAAATCACCGGCGCGGAAGTGAACGGACCACTATCCTTCGACCTCGCGATTTCGGCGGAAGCGGCGCGCATCAAGGGCGTCGCCTCGGGTGTCGCCGGCGCGCCCGATATCGTCCTCGTGCCCGGCATCGAGGCTGGAAACATCCTTTTCAAGGCGCTGTGCTATCTCGCGGGCGCCCGGGCCGCAGGCGTGGTGCTGGGCGCGCGCGTTCCCATCGTCCTCACCAGCCGCGCCGATGACGCGACCACGCGCCTCGTGTCGACCATCGTCGCGTGTCTGAGTGCTCTCAGCCGCTGACCAGTCCCTCCTGCCGCATCCAGGACAACATCTCGGCCAGCAAGGAGTCCAACGGCGTCTCCTTGTAATCGAGTTCACGCTTCGCCTTGCTTGAATCCACCCGCAGGACGTGGCAGGTGAACGTGGCCGCCTCGGGCGTCATGTCGGGCTCCTTGCCCGAGACCCGCGACCAGGCATCGGCCAGGCGCGCAACGTTCATCAGGACCCAAGCCGGCATGGCGCGCTTGGGCGTGCGTTTGCCGAGCGCCGCGCCCACGCGGTGCACAAGATCCACGAAACTGGCTTCCTCCCCGCCGAGCAAATAGGCCTCGCCAAATCGTTGCCGCTGCCACGCGCGCACCTGCGCCCTGGCGATCTCGCGGACATCCGCAAACGAACCGCTGCCGGGCGGAATACCCGGCAGCTTCTCGCGGTCCACCAAAGTGATCAGACGCGCCCAATTGTGGCGGTCGCCGGGACCCAAAATATGGGATGGCTGAAAGATGATCCAGGGCACGCGCGCGTCGCGCACCTGTTGTTCGCTTGCGAACTTGGTGCGTTCGTAATTGATCCAGCTTTCCGCCCCGCGTTGGGGCGTGGACTCTTCGAGCACGCCGGAAACGAGATGCGAATAAGCGGCGACGGACGAGGTGTGCACAAACGCGCGAACGCCTGCGCGCTCGGCTGCCGCGAGCAGGTTCGCGGTGCCTTGGACATTGGCGGCGGTCTGCCGGGCGTCCTGTTGGCGCCACACGCTGGTGTCGCCCGCCACATGAAAGACCGCCTCACACCCGATCACGGCCGCTGACAGGCTCGCTGGATCGGTCAAGTCACCCCGCACCGGAATCGCACCGAGCGCCGCGATGCCCTCGTCGGAATCCGGTCGCCTGGACAATGCCAATACTTCGCAGTCCGCTGCTTTCAACTCCGTCAGCACATGGCCGCCGAGAAAGCCGGTCGCTCCCGTCAAAAAGACTTTCGACATGCGAGCAAGAACGGACGGACCGGCTTCCCGTCAAGCAGCGCGTAGCACTGGACTCAAGCCAGGTGTTCTGCTGCGCCGGCCATCGGTTCGCCCGGCGAAGAGCGAATATGTTTGCCTGGGCGATTCACCCCCGCACCGCAGTTTCTCGCGATGCATCGCAACCAGCGCGGCGCGATGACACCGCTTTGAAATGCGCCGGAACGCCTAATGGTGCGGGCTGTCAGGACTCGCCGCCTGACCCCTCCTCTTCGCGACGTCCGTTAGTCCGGTGAGCTTTCCGTCCAAAAAAATGCCAGGGGGGAGAATCGAACTCCCGGCCAAGGGCTTATGAGTCCCCTGCTCTACCGCTGAGCTACCCTGGCTTTTGGGCTGCGCGGGACGGGATCATATCGAGACCCCCTTGACTCGCAACTTAGTTTTCCTTCATGCCGGAACTCGCCGAAGTCGAACTCAGCCGCCGCATCTGGGCCACCGGCCGCGCCGAAACCATCCTCCGCGTGACCCTTCGCGCCGGGGTGCGGATCTTCCGCGGCGTCGACACCGAGTCACTCGCGCGCGGCCTGGTGGGACGCAAGCTGGTGCGTTCGCTCGCCCGCGGAAAGCAGACGGCCTTCGTCTTCGCCAGTCGCCCTGACGCCGCCGACGCGCAATGGGTCGGCATTCATTTGGGCATGGCGGGGAGCCTGCATCGGGTGCCCAGCGCCGCCTTCACGCCGGGCAAGCACGATCATCTGGTGCTGTGGGGCGCGAAACATGCGCTGGTCTTCCGGGACGTGCGGCACTTCGGGCGGGTGCGCAACCACGCGGGCCCGGACGAGCCGGCGTGGTGGTCGTCGCTGCCTCCCGAACTGACCTCGCCGGCCTTCACCGTGGCGGTGCTCGACGCATTTCTGCAGAGGCGGAAGAAAACTCCGGTCAAAACGGTGTTGCTGCTGCAGGAGCGTTTTCCCGGCGTGGGAAACTGGCTGGCCGACGAGATCCTCTGGCGCGCGCGGGTGCATCCCACGACCCTGAGCGGTTCACTTTCCCCGGAAACCACGCGCGTGCTTTGGCGGGAGATCCGCTGGGTATGTCGCGAAAGCATCCGGCAAATCGACGACCACTGGGATTACCCGGCCTCGTGGTTGTTTCGGTATCGTTGGAAACCCGGCGGCAAATGTCCGCGCTGTCGCGCGTTGCTCGCCCGCGGCCCGATCGGCGGCCGCACCGCCTGCTGGTGCCCTCGTTGTCAGCCCGCCTCCGCCAGAAAGCCGCGTGGCAAAACTGTCACATCGCGGCGCGGATGAAGGTTGTGCCCGAAGGCGGGCGCGTCGAAGGTGCGCGTCCCATGTCCGAAGCCTCCCTTTGTTACGTCGTCCAGGAAGGGCGCATTCTGCTCATCCGAAAAAAGCGCGGGGTCGGCGCCGGCAAGATCAACGGCCCGGGCGGCAAGGTTGAGCCCGGCGAGACGATGCTGGAATCCGCCGTGCGCGAAACGCGCGAGGAGGTCGGGGTCACGCCCCTCGACCTCGAGCTGCGCGGGGAGCTGACTTTCGACTTCGTCGGCGCCAAGGTTGTCCGTTGCGGCGTCTTCATCTCGCCGCGCTTTGAGGGGGACCTGGTCGAGACCGACGAAGCGGTGCCGGTCTGGCACTCCACTACGGCGCTACCGTACGACGAAATGTGGGATGACGACCGTGAATGGCTGCCGTTGTTGCTGGCTGGCAAATGCTTTCGCGGCAGCGTCCGGATCGAACCAGGCGATCAGGTCCACGACATTTGCGTCGCCGAGATCAGCGCCGCGGAATTGTAAGGATTCGCCCTAGAGGGGCCGGCGGCCCTGAATGACGCGCAGCACGATGACCACGAGCGCAATGACCAGCAGGATGTGGATAAGTCCACCCATGGTGTAGGACGTGACAAGGCCGAGCAGCCAGAGGATGACGAGAATGATGGCGATGGTTTCGAGCATGGCAGTTGGTTTTCGGGGAGTTGCGCGAGGCCGGCGATTGCGCCGCCCTTCCCCTGTCCATCGTGTCCCGGGCCGCCGCCGGACTTACAAATCGACATCCGCGCAATCCGGCAGCGCCGACAATGCCCACAAGGCCAGATGGCGCGTCGGTTGATCCGGCGAATCCTGGATGCTCCGGATCGGCGTGGGAAAATTGAACGGGGGCGCCTGCAGGTTGATGCGGTAGTAGTAACCGGACGCGACATTTTCATTCACCCCGTCAAAAAAAGTCGTGACCAGGAGGTAGCGCGACCCGCTGGCCTTGAAGTTGCGCAGCGCCCTCAAGGCAAGGGCGAAGGGAAAATGAAAGAGACAGTCACGACACAAGATCAGATCCACCCGGGGCGGGACGGTGCGCGCGATGTCCAACACCGTGAACCGGCGGTCCGTGCGGGCATGCCGCTGCGTGTTGTCCCGGATCATCGCCGGGACGATGTCGGCGCCGATATACTCATCGAGCGCCAGCGGCACGTGGCTCATCCAATGGAAGTCGCCACACGGAACGTCCAGCATCGTGCGGACGCCCAGTTCCGACAGCAATCCGGGCAACTGCGCGCGGACATTCTCCGTATAGGCCAGGCTCGAGCCGGCCCCCGATCGCGACTCGCCATCAAACCACCGTCCCCACCGGTAAATGTAACTGAACAGCCACGACCGCGGGATCGGCAGCCGGCTCCGGATGGCGCGGCGCAAATTTGTGAACCTGATCGATCCCATATGCTCCGGATCTATTAGCGCCCCGCTACGGGAGGGTCATCTGCAAAAATTTGTCCGGGCGCAGAAAGGCGATCCCGCTTGCGTGGCATGGCGCCTGCGGGTTCACTATAACCCGCGCACCGCATTCCGAGTTGCGATCGGTTACCGTCGTCCATGCCTTTGTCCCCGGGAAAGAAATCACTCTCATTTGCGCACTACCGCGTGCTCCGGCAGCCCGATGGCAGCGCGTGGGAGCTGGGCCGCGGCGCGATGGGCGTGACCTACAAGGCGGTCGACGAGCGCCTGCGCATGGAGGTGGCACTCAAGGTGATCACGCCGGGCCAGGTGGACGATGCAAAAACGCAGGCCCTGTTCCTGCGCGAGGCGCGGACCGCCGCGCAGGTGCATCACCCGAATGTCGCCGGCGTCGTCTTTCTCAACGACACGCCCGGGAAGTTTTTTTACGCGATGGAGTTTGTCGAGGGCGAGACGGTCGAGGCCTATGTCCGGCGCCGTGGTCCGCTGCCGGCGCGACTGGCCTTGCGCATCGTGCAGCAAGCCGCACAAGGTCTCGCCGCCGCCCACGAGCGCGGTCTGATCCATCGCGACATCAAGCCCGCAAATTTGATGCTCGCGCGCCTGCCCGACGCCGCCGCGAATGAAGAGGAGGATGACGGGTTGCTGGTGAAGGTAATCGATTTTGGGCTGGCCAAGAGCATCGTCGCGGAAGATCCGGGCGCGGCGATTTCGCTGTCGGGGCATGGCCCGGTCGGAACGCCGAACTACATGAGTCCCGAGCAAATTTCGCCGGCGGGCGAAACGCTCGACGCGCGCACCGACATCTACAGCCTCGGGGTGACGCTTTGGTATCTGCTGCTGGGCCGGCCGCCGTTCGAGGGCACGTCGTTCGAAGTTTTGAGCAAGCAAATGCAAAGTCCGCCGCCCTGGGAGCGACTCGACGCGGCGGGCGTGCCCGCGGATGCGATCGCGCTGCTACGGTCAGCCCTGGCCAAGAATCCCGCGGAGCGTCCGGCGAATTATCCCGCGTTCCTTGCCGCCTTGAGAAAAATTCTGCGCAGCGGCACGACGATTGGCGGAGGGCCGGCGGCGCTCGCGACCAGTGCGGCCGTTGGGAGTGATGCGACGCTGCCGATGGCGCGGGACGGGACTTCCAATTTTTCGACCCTGCTCGCGCCCCCGATGGCGCCACGCCCGCGCTCGCGGCTGCTGCCGATGGCGATGGGCGCCGTCGCGCTCCTCGCGGTTCTCGCCGCGTGGCAGTTGACGCGTCGCGCGGCGGACCCGACCGGCGCCGTCATCCCGGAAAAGAGCATCGCCGTGCTGCCGTTCGAGAATCTCAGCAGCGACCAGGAGAACGCTTTCTTCGCCAACGGCATCCAGGACGAGATTCTGACGGACCTCGCGCGCATCGCGGACTTGAAGGTGATCAGTCGGAGTTCGGTTCAACAATACAAGAGCGGCATCACGCGCAATTTGAAGGAGATTGGCCTCGCGCTGGGCGTGGCATATGTGCTGGAGGGCAGCGTCCAGCGCGCCGGCGGCAAGGTGCGCGTGAACGCCCAGCTGATCGACACGCGCACGGATGCGCACGTCTGGGCCAATCGCTACGACGGTGATCTGGCGGACGTCTTCGGCATCCAGAGCCAGATCGCGGAGAACATCGCGGGCCAGCTCAAGGTCCGGCTTTCGCCGGCGGAAAAGGCGACCCTGGCCGAGCGCCCGACATCCGATCTCCAAGCGTATGATTTGTATCTTCGGGCCCGGCAGCTCGGGCAAGGGAAATTCAATCTGCTCACCGCCAAGGTGGACGGGCTGGAGACGATCCGTCTGGCCGCGGAAGCCTCCGCGCGCGATCCAAATTTCCTGGCCGCCATTGTCCTGCAAGCCGAGACCCATGATCTGCTCTTCTGGCAGGGCCTGGATCGGACACCGGAGCGACTTGCCCTCGCCAAGGCCGCGGTTGATCAAGCCCTTCGCGTGCGACCGAACGCGGGCGAAACGCATCTCGCGCAGGCGAAACACCTCTATTGGGGTTACCGCGATTACGACCGCGCGCGCGAGCACCTTGCCGCCGCGCAGCGAGTGCTTCCCAACAGTGCCGAAGTTTACTACATCAACGGCCTGATTGATCGTCGCCAGGGCCGCTGGCTGGAATCCAACCGGAACCTCGAGCGCGCGCGCGAGTTGAACCCACGTGACCTCGCGACCCTCGTGGAGCTGGGCAGTAGCTACAGCCTCGAGCGCATGTATGATGATGCCACCCGGGCGGCGAAACTCCTGAACGCGTTGGAGCCAAAGGATCCGGAGATTCTCTTCTTTCAACAGGGGGCCATCTTCGAGCAGTTTGGCAATACGGCACCGCTGCGGGACGCTATTGCGGCAGTCATCGCCAAGAACCCGGCCGCGGCGCGGAACCTGGCGCCAAACTGCGTGCAGGTCGCCTTGTTGGATCGCGACCCGGACGCTGCGGCCCGCGCCTTGGCCGCGCTCCCGCGAACCACCTACACCGACTCCTCGGGTTTCGTCATGCCCTACGGAGCCTTTGCGGGGCGAATCGCCCGGGCATTCAATGATTCAAGGGCAGCCGAGACGGCATTCCTGGAAGGACGGGCCGAGGCCGCGCAACGGGTCGCGGCGCAGCCCGACGATGCCAAGGCGCTCATCATCCTCGCGTCGATCGATGCCGGTTTGGGCCGGCGGGATGACGCCCTGCGGGAGAGCCGCCTGGCCTGCGAGATGTTGTCCGTGGAAAAAGACGCCCTGGACGGCGCGGTGCTGCAGATCTTTCATGCCGTCAACGCAGCGTGGGTGGGCGAACGGGAGCTTGCATTCGAGCTGCTTAATCGGCTCGCCCGGATTCCCAGTCCTTTGAACTACGGCGATCTGAAGTTGAATCCGGATTGGGATGGGCTGCGCGGCGATCCGCGCTTCGACGCGCTTCTCGCGTCGCTCGCACCCGCCAAGAAATAGCGCCGACCCCCTTGCGACCCGACGGCCGGACACATTCGCCTTGGCCTTGGGACTTCAAACAGACGAATCTCCGCCGAACTCCATGCCCCCGCCTCCCGGAAAAAAATCTCTCAGCTACGGGCACTACCGGGTTTTGAAATTACCCGATGGCCACCCGTGGGAGCTCGGGCGCGGCGCCATGGGCGTGACGTACAAGGCGGTCGATTCGCGCCTGAACATGAACGTGGCGCTCAAGGTGATCACGCCGGGACAGGTTGACGACCCCAAAACGCAGGCACTCTTTTTGCGCGAGGCGCGGACCGCCGCGCAGGTGAATCACCCGAATGTCGCCAGCGTGGTTTTTCTCAACGACACGCCCGGCAGATTTTTTTATGCGATGGAATTTGTCGACGGCGAAACGGTCGAGGCCTTCGTTCGCCGCCGTGGTCCCCTCCCGACGCGTGTCGCCCTGCGCATCGTTTTGCAGGCCGCCCAGGGTCTGTCGGCCGCCAACGAACGCGGCTTGATTCATCGCGATATCAAGCCCGCGAATTTGATGCTCGCGCGCGTGCCCGAGACCGGCGCAAACGATGAGGATGACGACGGGCTGTTCGTGAAGGTCATCGATTTCGGGCTGGCCAAGAACATCACGACCGACGATGCAGGACCCGCGATTTCCTTGTCGGGACACGGGCCGGTGGGCACGCCGAATTACATGAGCCCGGAGCAAATTTCACCGGCTGGAGAGTCGCTGGACGCGCGCACGGACATTTACAGCCTCGGGGTCACGCTTTGGTATCTGCTCTTGGGTCGTCCGCCTTTCGACGGCACGTCGTTTGAGGTACTGAGCAAACAAATGCAGAGCGCCCCGCCGTGGGAAAGGCTGATCGCGGCGGGGGTGCCGCCGGATGTGGACGGGCTGCTCCATTCGATGCTGGGCAAAAACCCTGCCGAACGCCCGGCCAATTACCCTGCGCTGCTTTCCGCGTTGAAGAAGATCCTGCGCAGCGGCACCACGCTTGGCGGGGGACCGGTGCCATCGCCGTATGGGACAAATTTGACGCCTGAATCTGAGGCGACGCTGCCGATTGGCCGCCCGGGCACCTCGATTTTTGCCCGCGGGCACGAGATTTCGACTCCCTCCCCCGCGCGCTCACGTTTGCTTCCCGTCGCCATCGGGGTCGGCGCGCTGATCGCCGCACTCGGGACCTGGTGGATGACGCGTCCGGCCGCAGCGCCGCCGCCACCCGCCGCGGTGCCGGAGAAGACTGTCGCCGCGCCGGAAAAGAGCGCACCCACTCCGGAGAAAATCGTGGTGCCGGAAAAGAGCATCGCAGTGCTGCCGTTTGAGAATCTGAGCAGCGACCAGGAAAACGCCTACTTCGCCAACGGAATTCAGGATGAGATTCTGACGGACCTTGCGCGCATCGCCGAACTCAAGGTCATCAGCCGCAGCTCAGTCATGCAGTACAAGAGCTCGGTCGTCCGGAATCTCCGCGAGATCGGGCAGGCCCTCGGCGTGGCCTATGTGCTCGAGGGCAGCGTCCAGCGCATCGGCGGCAAGGTGCGGGTGAATGCTCAGTTAATCGACACGCGCACCGATACGCATGTCTGGGCGAATCGCTACGACCGCGATTTGGCGGATGTCTTTGGCATCCAGAGCGAGATTGCGGAAAACATCGCCAGCCAGCTTAAAGCCCGGCTGACACCGGCCGAAAAAGCAACGCTCACGGAGCGGCCCACCCAAGACCTGCAAGCTTATGAGCTCTACCTCCGCGCGCGGCACCTGCGGAGCGACTATTTCAACCTGCTCTCCGCCAAGACCAATGCGCTTGAGGCGGCCCGGTTGCTCG
>JANMQT010000024.1:0-38490 GCA_031370675.1 Verrucomicrobiota bacterium | reverse complement strand
GATCCAGGAAGTCTACCGTCGCTATGGCCGGCACGGCGCAGCGATGACGGCGAACGTGATCACGTTCCGGGGTCGCAGTGCGATGCGCGAGATCGGCAAGGCGCTGAATCTCCCGGTCGACATGATGGATCGTTTCTCGAGCCTGTTTGCGAGCGGCGATTTCCCGCACACCATCGAGCTGCAGGATCACGTGCAGCGTTCCGGCCTGCCCGTGGATCATCCGCGCGCGGCGGCATTCCTGCGGCTCTTCCCGCAGATCCACAGCCTGCCGCGCCACCTCGGGCAACACTCCGGCGGCATGGTCATCTGCCAGGGCCAGCTCGATTCCGTGGTGCCCCTCGAGAACTGCTCCATGCCCGATCGCTCCATCGTGCAATGGGACAAGGACGACTGCGACACGCTCGGCATCATCAAGGTCGATCTGCTCGGCCTCGGCATGATGGCGGTGCTGCAGGACAGCCTCCTCCTCTGCGCGCAGCGCGGCCGCCCGATCGACCTCGCGCATCTGCCGAAGGACGACACCGCTGTTTATGACATGATGTGCATCGCGGACACAGTGGGCACATTCCAGGTCGAGAGCCGCGCCCAGATGGCCACGCTGCGCCGGCTCAAACCGCGGAATTTTTACGACGTGTGCATCCAGGTGGCCATCGTGCGGCCGGGACCGATCGTCGGCGGGTTGATGCATCCGTATCTCGCGCGTCGCGATGGCCTCGAGGAAATCACCTACCTGGACGAACGCCTCCGGCCGGTGCTGGAGCGCACGCTCGGCATCACGCTCTTCCAGGAACAGGTGCTCAAGATGGCGATGGTGATGGCGGATTTTTCCGGCACCGAGGCGGAGGAGTTGCGCAAGGCGCTCAGCTATCATCGCTCGCACGAGCGCATGTCACGCGTGGAAAAGAAACTGCGCGCTGCGCTCGATGCCAGGGGCGTGCAGCCCGACATCACCGATCGCGTCGTGCAGGCGACGCAGTCGTTCGCGCTCTACGGTTTTCCCGAGTCGCACGCCATCAGCTTCGCGCTCATCGCCTACGCCAGCACCTATTTGAAATGCCATCGCGGGGCGGAATTTCTGGTCTCCCTGCTCAACAACCAGCCGATGGGCTTCTATTCGCCTTCCACCCTGATCAAGGACGCACGCCGACACGGTCTTTCCGCGCGGCCGGTCTGCGTGCTGCGTTCCCGCTGGGAATGCGAGGTCGAGACCGACGACATCATCCGCCTCGGCTTCAACCAGGTCCGCGGCATCCGGCGCGAGATCATCGAGCGGCTGGAGGAAGCGCGCGGGCTGTCGCCCTTCTCCTCCCTCAACGATCTGCGCCGGCGCGTGCCATGGCGTCGCGAGGAATTGCGCATTCTCGCGCGGCTCGGCGCGTTCAACGCGCTCTGCGCCCATCGCCGCGAGGCGCTCTGGCAGATCGAGCAGGAACTTCCGCAGGATGATCTCTTCGCCTGGGCGCTGGAGCGGCGTCCGGCCGACCCCATCTCCCCCACTCCGCTGGCCCCGATGCACCCGCTCGAACGCTTGCAGGCTGACTATGGTGCACAGGGTCTGACCACCGGGCCGCATCCCATGCGCTACGTGCGCGAAAGCCTGCCCGACATCGTGCGCGCGGTCGATCTGCCGGATGTTCCCGGTGGCCGGCGCGTGCGCATCGCCGGCCAGGTGATTTGCCGCCAGCGGCCCGGCACGGCCAAGGGATTTCTTTTTCTCAGTCTCGAGGACGAGACCGGCATCGCCAATGCCATCGTCACGCCGCAAGGCTTTGAGGAGATGCGCCTGATCATCAGCGAGGAGCCCTTTCTCATCGTCGAGGGAATCATGCAAAACCGGCACGGCGATTCGATTGTCCGCGCGGAATCCATCCGCCGACTGCCCTTTGAGCCGCTCGCCCGCACGCGTTCACACGATTTCCATTGAGCCGATCCCGCCCCTGTCGATGATGTCGCGATGCCTCCCGGCTTGCTTTCCGATCGACGTGTCGTGGTCATCCTCGTCGTGCTGGCTTTGCTGGCCGTCGAGACGCTGTTCCAAAGATTTGGCGCCTCGACGAACACGGCTGAGCGTCCCGTCCCGGCCCCGCCGCCGGCGTCGCGGCCAAGCGACGCGCCCGATGACGAGGACGAGGGCAGCCTGGCCCGCGAGGAACGACAGGGCGGACACCTGATCCGCAAACATGTCGGCCAGAGCCCCGAGCAGCTTCGCACCCGGCTAGACCGCGAGCGCAACATCAGCGCCGCCTCGACCTTCACCGATCTCGCGACGGCCCAGGAGGCGGTCTCGGCCGCGCTGCGCGGCAATCGCGATCGGATTTCGCGCTGGCAGGCGGAATCGAGTCCGCGTCTCGTGGTCAATTACACCGCGCCCCAGAACATCGGGATCACCCTGCGCCGCGGCGATCGTGAAGCCGAACCTACGCGCCGGTTGCGACTGGTCCTGATTCGCGACCAGCGCGAGTCCGATGGCTATCGCATCCTGACCGGATATCCCACTCCATGACCGCGCGCGATCTTCCCAACCTCACGCAATTTCTTGGCGGCTGGTTTCATCAGGATTGGGTCGACGAAGGCCATGCCACGTCCGCCGACGTGGTCCGCGCGTACGCCAAGGAAGAAGCGCCCAAGACGGTGCGCGCGACAACAGACGAAATTGAAAAACTGCTCGCGCTGCGTCTGCCCCCCACCCAAATGCGGCGCCTGCTCGGGGATGATTTGGGCTGCGCGTACGATCCAACGCTTGAAGGCAAGAGCTTCAGAGCCTGGCTGCGCGAGGTGCATGGAATCTTGCGTAAGTCGCAGCCGAAAAACTGAACCACCGCGTTAATGAGCCGTCGCGTGAGGAGGCGCCTCGGGGTCGTGGCACGGGCATCTTGCCCGTGGGGTCCGGAAATGATTCGCCGCAAGCGACTGCGGATCCGCAGGCGGTGGCTGCAACTCGAACGCAGAGAAAATGACTACGACAATCCTTTCGCGGACAATGCGTTGCTCGATTTGTGTGTCCCAACCGCCACGGGCAGGATGCCCCTGCCACGAGACTGGGGCGCTCGCCGGCTCGGAAATTTTGCGGGTGTCACGAAGCGGAGTCTACAGCAGCGCCAATTGCTCGCTCGTTCCCGGACGGCGGAATGAGGCGGTGGAAAGCGTAGCCGGCTTTTCCGCAATGCCGGCGCGCTCGCGTGCGACGCGAAACAACTGCCTGATTTGTTTGGCGAGCGGTCCCGTTCCCGTCATCCGCGACCCGAAGTCGGAGTCATTCAACCGGCCCTCGCGCAAATCGCGCACGCGGCCCAGCACTTTCTCGCGGTGGCCCGGGAAATGGACCGTCAGCCACTCGTCGAACAGCTCCTTCACCGCGTGCGGCAATCGCAGCACCGTATATCCGGCAAAGCGCGCGCCCGCTTCCGCCCCGGCCTCGAGCAATGCAGGAATTTCATGATCCGTCAGGCCCGGGATGACCGGCGAAGTGAAGATGCCGACCGGAATTCCGGCCTCGCTCAGCTCCCGAATCGCCGCCAGCCGACGCGCCGGCGGCGAGGCGCGTGGCTCCATCTTTTTTGCAAGCTCGGCGTCGAGGGTGGTGATGGAAATGTAGACGGCGATTCCGCCGAAGCACGCCAGTTCGCGAAGCACATCGAGGTCCGCCGTGACGGCGTGATTTTTCGTTACGATGCCGACCGGATTCCGGAACTCGGCGCAGACCTCGAGGCAGCGGCGGGTCAGCCGCAGCTTGCGCTCAATCGGCTGGTAGCAGTCGGTCACGCCGCTGAAGGCGATGACCTGCGGCCGCCAGCGCGGCGCCATCAGTTCCGCGCGCAGCAGGGCGGGCGCTTCCCGCTTGACCATAATGCGGCTTTCGAAATCAAGCCCGGCGCTGAAGCCGAGGTACTCGTGGGTGGGTCGCGCGTAGCAATAGACGCAGCCGTGCTCGCAACCGCGATACGGATTCACCGAATATTCGAAACCGACATCCGGGCTGTCGTTGTGGCTCAGGATCGTGCGCGTGCCATCATCGAAGAACATCGTGCGCAGCCCCGATTTCTCATCGTCATCGAGGGCTCTTTCCACGTCGGGGTCGACGGAGTATTCCAGGCGCTCAAACCGATTGACCGGATTGCTCACCGCCCCCCGCCCGAAGGCCGTGGGAGAATTAGGTGCGCGGGACATCCGAAACGATCGACGGCTCCGCCTTGGGGCGCAAGCGGGAGCTCGGACGAAAAGGCTCGCCCGTCGGGCTTGCCTCCCACTAGGCTGCAGGCATGAAATGGCTTAAGCGTATTTTCGTCTTTCTCCTCACGCTCACGGCGCTGCTCGTGATTGTTTCCCAGTTTCTGCCCGGCTCCTATCGCGTCGAACGATCCATCGTCATCAAGGCGCCGGCGGAGAAAGTATTCCCGGACATCGCCGATCTGCGCCAATGGAAGACCTGGGGCGTCTGGTTTGAACGCGATCCCGGCATGACGGTGACCTACAGCGATCCGCCCACCGGCGTCGGGTCGTGGTCCAATTGGATCAGCAAGCAGGAGGGCAGCGGGAAGATGACGATCAAGACGATCGATCCGAACAAGGGGATTACCTATGACTTGTACTTTCCAGACATGGGCATGAATTCGATCGGCTCGATGACCCTCTCCCCGGCTGAGGGCGGCATGAAGGTGACGTGGGCCTCGTCCGGCGAACTCGGCCGCAATCCGCTTTACCGGTGGTTTGGCCTGTTCATGGAACGATTTATCGGTCCGGACTTTGCCGGCGGGCTCGCCCGGCTCAAGGCCAAAGCGGAGAAGACTTAAGTGAGCGCCGCGTGGAGCGGTCCTAGTACGACTTCGCCCATACCACGCGTTTCGCGCTAGGCTGGCCGCTGAATGGACAGACACCCGCTTCGCCTTCGCCAAACGGGATGCAGCGGATAGTCACCTTAAGATCGTCCTTGATGCGAGTCTCGACTTCCGCCGAACCGTTCCAGTGGGCCAACGCGAAGCCGCCCTGCGGCTCGGGTTTGTCCGCATTCTGCGCGCCGAAGAACGCGTAGAACTCCTCCTTCGTTTCGATCGTGCGCGTGTGCAGTTCGCGGAACTCCAGGGCGCGCGTGTAAAGCGTGTCCTGAATCGACTGCAACAACTCCGGCACCGTCGCCACCGCCTGATCGGCGGGGACAAATTCCTTGGCCTTCGCGCCGTGGTCCCGCCGGCAAAGCGCCACGGTCCCGCTCGCGAGGTCGCGCGGTCCCAGTTCGATGCGCACTGGGCAGCCGCGCTTGATCCAGTCCCAACTCTTGGTGCCGCCACTGAGATCGCGCTTGTCCACGTGCACGAGCAGCGGCTGGCCGTGGAAGTTCCGCTCGCGCAGGCGCGCCGCCAGTTTGTCCGCGGCCTCGAACACCGCGGCGCGCGTGTCCTCCTTGGGGGTGATCGGGAGGATCACCACCTGCGTCGGCGCCACCCGCGGTGGCAGAATCAGGCCATCGTCGTCGGCGTGCATCATCACGATCGTGCCAATGAGGCGTGTGCTCGCGCCCCAGCTCGTGGTCCAGGCAAATTCCTCGCGGCCTTCGCGCGACTGGAACTTGATTCCGCTGGCCTTGGAAAAATTCTGTCCGAGGAAATGGGATGTGCCGGCCTGGATGGCCTTGCGGTCCTGCACCATCGCCTCAATGCAAAGCGTCTGCACCGCGCCCGGGAATCGCTCGCTCTCCGATTTTTCACCCGTGAAGACGGGCAGGGCCAGGAAGTCGCGGGCAAAGGTTTCGTAGACGCCAAGAATCTTGTTCGTCTCGTCAATCGCCTCCTCTTTCGTCTCGTGCGCGGTGTGTCCCTCCTGCCAGAGGAATTCGGCCGTCCGCAAAAAGAGCCGCGGGCGGAGTTCCCACCGCACGACGTTGGCCCATTGGTTGATCAGGATCGGCAGGTCGCGATAGCTCTGCACCCATTTGGCATAGGTTGCGCCGATGATCGTTTCGCTCGTCGGCCGCACCACGAGCGGCTCGGCCAGCTCCGCCGAGGGCGCCGGACGCAGTTTCCCGTCAGGCCCGGCCTCGAGCCGGTGATGCGTCACCACGGCGCACTCCTTGGCGAAGCCCGCCACGTGTGCGGCCTCTTTTTCGAGGTAGGAAATCGGGATGAAGAGCGGGAAATAGGCGTTCTGATGGCCCGTTGCCTTGAACATGCCGTCCAGTGCCGCCTGCATGCGCTCCCAGAGCCCGTAGCCCCATGGCTTGATTACCATGCAACCCCGCACGTCGGAATTCTCCGCCAACTCGCCGAGTCGGACCGCCTGCTGGTACCACTCCGGAAAATCCTCGGCGCGCCGCGGGGAGATCGCGGACTTCTCGAGTTTAGCTTTCGGATTTTCGGTTTTGGATTCTTCAGACATGGCGGGCGCGGAAGCTACGCGCAGGGCGGGCCGCCGACAAGTTGATCTGCGAACCCCCGAATCAGCACTGGCAAAGGAACGCCTTGTAGAACTCGACACCGCGGCGCAGTTCGGCGATCTCGATAAACTCATCGACCACGTGGGCCTGCGCGATGGATCCGGGTCCGGCTGCCACCGAGGGGATGCCAGCCTGCGACAATAACGAGCCGTCGCAAAACCACGAGGCGGTGATCAGCTTGGCGCCAACCCGGGTGAATCGCTCCATCATCGGATGATTCGGATCCGTGAACATGGGCGGATGCCGCCGCATCAACTCGACTTCGAGGTCGGGACACCCGTGCCGCAAAAGCGACGTCACCTCCGCAAGAAAGTCATCGCCCTGCTGATTCGGCAACGTGCGGAGATCGAGTTCCGCCTCGCAGCAATCGGGCACCACGTTGATTTTCCGCCCGCCGCTCACCACCCCCAGACTGGCAGTGGCGGCACCCAGCAATGCATCCGGCTGCGCGGCCAGAGCCAGACAGAGCTGGTCGCGCACGGCCCGCGCGACGTCTGCCATTTTGTAAATGGCATTCTCCCCTCTTTGCGGCTCGGCCGCGTGTGCCGCTTTGCCCCGCGTGGTCAGACGCAGCCAGGTCGCACCCTTGTGGGCGTAGAGGATGTCGCAACTCGTCGGCTCCCCGATCAGGGCAAAATCCGCGCGGAATCCCGACGAGACGATCCACGCCGCGCCCTCGTTGCCGGCCTCCTCCCCCATCAGTCCTCCAAACCAAATCTCATGGTCGAGAGTCGGAATCACTTCGCGCAATTCGTAGAGCGCGCGCAGCATCGCGGACATCGTGCCCTTCGTATCGGTCGCGCCGCGCCCCCAGATCTTTCCGTCGCGTTCCTCCGCGGCAAACGGTGCCACGGTCATTCCGCTGACACCCACGGTGTCGAGATGCGGAGCCAGGAGCAGTCGGGGTTTGCCCGGTCGATCGATCGGCATCCGGGCCAGGACGTTTGGCCGCTCGGGCAGGACCATCGGCAGGGAAATTTCCTGCGCGCCGAGCGCTGTCAGGTATTCCGCCACCGCTTCGGCGCATCGCCTTTCCCCGCCCTCACCCGGCGCGGGATGGGCCAGCGGGTTCACGCTCGGAATTCGCACCAGGGCCTGCAGAATTTCCACCACGTCCTGGCCCGGAGCCGGGCTCATCGCGGAACCTCCGCCGGTGCGTGCGTCCCGCTCGCGAGCCAGTCGTGATACCAGGCGACAAATCTTGCCAGCCCCTCGCGAAGCGACGTTCGCGGCGAATACCCCAGTTTGTCCTGCGCCTTGGTAATGTCTGCGTACGTCAGCGGCAGGTCCCCGGGCTGCTCCGGCAAACACTCGATCGTCGCCTTCAAATCCAACTGCACCTCGAGTGCACGAATCAGCTCGCGCAGCGAGGTCGTCTCACTGCCGCCGAGATTGAACACGTCGAATATCGGGCCGTCGTAGTCCAGCGAGGCGACCATGCCGCTGACGATGTCATCCACGTAGGTGTAGTCGCGACGGGTGGATCCGTCGCCGAACTGCCGGATGGGGCGCCCGGCCAGGATGCGTTCGGTAAATTGATGAATCGCCAGGTCCGGCCGCTGCCGGGGACCAAAGACCGTGAAGAACCGGAGGCACACCACCCGCAGGGCGTAAAGGTGCGCGTAGTTGGAGCAGAGCTGCTCGGCCGCGAGTTTGGTCGCGGCATACGGACTGATCGTTTCCTGCAACGCCACGTCCTCGCGAAACGGCATCTGACGACAGAGACCGTAGACTGAAGAGCTGGAGCCAAAAATAAAGCGGGGCACCTTGGCCACCCGGGCCGCCTCCAGGAGGTTGAGCGTCCCCATGATGTTCGTCTGCACATAAAGCGCCGGGTGCGCAATGGACGGGCGCACCCCCGCGCGCGCCGCCAGATGGACAATGGTGTCGAAGCGCCCGTCGCTGACGATGCGTTGGACCGCGGGTGCATCCACGACATCCGCGCGGTGGACGATAATCTGATCAACTACGTGGACGAGGTTGGCCTCCTTGCGGTGCGGATCGTAAAAATCGTTGAAATCGTCGAGCACCACAACGCGATGCCCGTCGTGGAGCAGCCGCTCAACGAGATGCGAACCGATGAAGCCGGCGCCGCCGGTGACGAGGATATTCATGATCGAAGCAGGAACTCCGACACGATTGAGCGAGGCGCCCCTTCAGGAAAGAAAAAACCAGAGAGCTACGGCACAACAGGTCAGAATACCGTTGCTACCTTCCGGTCCTGGCGGGGTTTTTCTGCCTGCCGTCCATAGTCCCTGGCAACCAAACTCAAGCACGGCCGGGCGCGCGGGGCAAAGGGAATCGGCGAAGACCCGGAAAATGCGGACGCGTTCTGGATTTGACGTCGGCCCGCGAGGGTGAATCGTTCCCTTTCGCATGAACACGCCCCACTCCGCTCGCTCCATCCGCCTAGTCCTTGGCATCGTGACCCTTTCCGGCGCCCTGCTTGGCCTCAGCGCCTGCGTGGGAACTCAGCCAACCGACGGCTCGCAATATCTCGCGCCGGGTGACCGCCCGAGCACGATCCCGTGGAATAAGCCCGAGGGCTGGGAAGGCAAAGGCCAGCTCGGCAATCTTGCAGGCAACAGCGGAAAATTCGGCCCCGGGCAGTAGGCAGTAGTTCTCCCCAGCCGCGCCGGACCGTCCGACGCGGCGGGACAGAAGAAAAGGGCGGCACCCGCTATCGGATGCCGCCCGGAATTTCTTTTCGCCGGATTAGCTCGCCGTGGCGGGCGTCGCATCCGTCTCGGCCGCCGGCGCGTTGGTCTTGAAGACCAGCTTGGTCTTCGCGTCCTTGACCTCGCCTTCGCGGGTAACTTCCACGACGTCCGCAGCCTTAACGGTCCCCCGCAGGATTTCCTCGGCGAGGGGATCCTCAAGGTAACGCTCCACGGCGCGGCGCATCGGACGCGCGCCGTAGGTCGGGTCGTAACCCTTCTCGATGAGGAAATCCTTGGCGGCTTGGTCCAGCGTGAGGTGGATGTCCTTCGACTTGATCCGGATGAGCACCTTGTCGATCTCGAGATCGACGATGTGCAGAAGGTTGTCGCGCGTGAGCGTGTGAAAGACGATGAGATCGTCGAGGCGGTTCATGAACTCGGGTTTAAAGACGCGCTTGGCCTCCTCCATAATCTTGCCGCGCATCGTGTCGTAGTCCTGTTCATCGGTCGGCGAGCCAAAGCCCATCACGTTGTTCTTCTTGATCGTCTCGGCCCCCACGTTTGACGTCATGATGATGATCGTGTTGCGGAAATCGATCTTGCGCCCAAGCGAGTCCGTGATTTTTCCCTCCTCCAGGATTTGGAGCATCAGGTTCATCACGTCGGGGTGCGCTTTTTCGATCTCGTCGAACAGCACCACGCTGTACGGGCGCCGCCGCACGGCCTCGGAGAGCTGTCCGCCCTCCTCGTATCCCACGTAGCCGGGCGGGCTGCCGATCAGACGCGAGGAGGTGAATTTCTCCATGTACTCGCTCATGTCGATCTGGATGAGCGCGTCGGCGTCGCCAAACATGAATTCAGCGAGCGTGCGGGCAAGGAACGTCTTGCCCACGCCGGTCGGGCCCAGGAAGATGAAGCTGCCGATCGGGCGGCGGGGATCCTTGAGGTCAGCGCGTGAGCGGCGCAGGGCCTTGCTGATGGCGGCGACCGCCTCGTCCTGTCCGATCACCTTGCCCTTCAACTCGTGCTCCATCTGCAGCAGCTTCTGGGTCTCCTTCTGCTCCATCCGCTGCAGCGGGACGCCCGTGAATTTCGACACGATGTGCATCATGTCGTCCTCCGTCACGACCACTTCCTTTTCCTCGCGCTGTTCCCGCCACTCGGTGAGAATCTTCTCGAGTTTATCCTTCGCCTGCTTTTCGTTGTCACGCAGTGACGCGGCCTTCTCGAAATCCTGGGCCTTGATAGCGGCTTCCTTGTCGGTCCTAATCTCCTCGATCTGGCGCTCGATCTCCTTGACGTCGGGCGGCCGCGTCATCGAGCCGATGCGCGCGCGCGCGCCGGCTTCGTCCATCACGTCGATCGCCTTGTCCGGCAAAAAGCGACCACTGATGTAGCGCTCGCTGAGTTTGACCGCGGCGTCGAGCGCCTCGTCGGTGATCCTCGCCTTGTGGTGGCTCTCGTACTTGGGGCGCAGACCTTTCAGGATGAGCACGGCCTCCTCGACGTTGGGCGCCTCCACCTTGACCGTCTGAAACCGGCGTTCCAGCGCGGCGTCCTTTTCGATGTACTTGCGATATTCGTTGAGGGTCGTCGCGCCCACGCACTGCAGCTCGCCGCGGCTGAGGGCGGGCTTGATGATGTTGGACGCGTCCATCGCGCCCTCGGCCGAGCCGGCCCCGACGATGGTGTGCAGCTCGTCGATGAAGAGGATCACGTTCTTGGTGCGGCGGATTTCGTCCATGACGGCCTTGATCCGTTCCTCGAACTGGCCGCGGTACTTGGTGCCGGCGACCATCAGCGCGAGGTCGAGCGTGATGACCTTCTTGTCGCGCAGCAGCTCGGGCACATTGCCGGCGGCGATTTCCTGGGCCAGGCCCTCGACGATCGCGGTCTTGCCCACGCCGGCCTCGCCAAGCAACACGGGATTGTTCTTGGTGCGGCGGCACAGCACCTGGATGACGCGCTCGATTTCGTTGCGACGTCCGATCACAGGATCGAGGTCGCCCTTCTTGGCGAGCTCGGTGAGATCGCGGCCGAACGCCTTTAGGGCGGGCGTCTTCACGTCCTTCTTGTTGCTACCGCCCTGGCCCTGGTTCTCTTGCGGGATATCGGACTGCTCCTGCTCGGGCGCCGCGTATTGCGGGTCGAGCTCCTTCAAAATTTCATTGCGGGTGCGCTCGATATCGATTTCGAGGTTCTTCAGCACGCGCGCGGCCACGCCTTCGCCTTCGCGGAGCAAGCCGAGCAGGATGTGCTCCGTGCCGACGTAGGAATGATTGAGGCTCTTGGCTTCCTTGCCTGCGAGCGCAAGGACCTTCTTAACGCGGGGGGTGTACGGGATGTTGCCCACCATCTGGGTCTCCGGGCCGCTGCCGACCTGCTTTTCCACTTCCATGCGGACCGTCTCGAGGTCGAGCCCCATCTTCTGGAGCACGTTTACGGCGACGCCCTGACCAAGTTTGATCAGGCCGAGCAGAAGATGCTCGGTGCCAACATAATTATGATTAAATCGATCCGCTTCCTTCCGTGCGAGGGCGAGAACCTGCTGCGCTCTGGGAGTGAAGTTGTTCATCATTAATGAGGGGTGGGTGTGTGCTGTCGGTTTCTGGCCAGTAAAATTAGCGGACGCCGCTCCCAATGCAAACGCAGGGGTTGTGCCAATGTGTCACCGGCGACCCACGAAATTCCTATCGGTCCGAAAGGACAGCCTTTATCCACCTTCGCCTCCCGGCGATTTTTTTGTACACGCGACGGCTCGCGCAGGGGGTGGCGGCGTGACTCGAGCCGGCGACAGTCCCGGAGCTCCACCCATGAGGCACCGGAAGGGTTAGCTCGCATCGGGGTCAGGGCTTCTTCTTCTTCGCCGGCATGGGCGACGGTGCCGGCACCGCGGGTTTTGCGAGGAGGGCGGCCTGTTCAGGCGAGAGTTGCGGCTCCGCGCGCAGAACCGCATCAAACGGCATCGGGGTCGCGTCGGCCTTGGCGGCGGGAGTCGCGCCTGCGCCGCCGGAGCGAACCGCCTTGCCGGCTGCGGGCGTCGCGGCGACCTCCATCTTGAGAAGCTCGGAAACCGTCACGAACTGAAATCCGCGAGCGATTAACTGATCGAGGGTGCCGGGCATCGCCTCAATGGTTCCCGGATGAATGTCATGCGACAGGATGATGCTTCCTGGCTTGGCCCCCTTGAGGATTCGCTCCGAGACGACCGCCGCGCCGGGTCGGCGCCAGTCGAGTGGATCGACGTCCCACAGAATGATCCGGTAGCCGTACGTGTCATGAACCCACTGTTTCTGGTTCGTCTGCAATGCGCCATAGGGAGGCCGCAACAAGGTCACCGGACGCGCGATCGTGTTCGTGATGGCATCCTGCGTTTTGCTAAGCTCCCCGCGCACCGTGTCTTGCGGCAATTTCGCGAGATCGGGATGCGACCATGAATGATTCGCGATCTCATGGCCCTCGGCGGCGATGCGCTTGAGGATGTCGGGATACTCCGCCGCGTTCTTGCCGATGACGAAGAAGGTCACCTTGATGTTTCGTGCTTTCAGCATGTCGAGCAGCTTCGGGGTCAGCGTGGCATGCGGCCCGTCGTCAAAGGTCAGCGCGATATACGGCCCATTTACGTGCACCGAGGAGTAAACGAAGTCAGGCCGGGCAGCGGCGGCCGCCGGGGGCGTGGCGCCGGCGGCGGGAGACGGATTCGCCTGCGGCGCCGGAGTCGGCGCGAATTCCTGCGCGGCCGTGACCGACGTCAGGGCCAGCCAAAGGAGCGCGCGGGTCAACATGAGAAGAACAATTGATTCCAGCTCATCGGTACAACCATAAGGACGCACCAAGTCGCCATTAATTCAACAGATACCGCTGCATGAAGAGGATGGTCGAATAGAATTGGAAATCGGCGTTCGCCTTCTTCTGAAAGCCGTGGCCCTCGTCCTTCGCGAGCAGGTACCAGACGGGCGTCGAGGTGCTTTTCAGCGTGCTCACCATCTGCTCGGACTCAGTGTACGGTACGCGCGGATCGTTCCGACCCTGGACGATGAACATCGGCGCCCGGATCTTTTCCGCGTGGTTCATCGGCGCGATCCGCTCGAGAAATTCCGCCATCTCCGGGTTGCGTTCGTCGCCGTATTCCACCCGGCGCAGATCCCGCCGGTACGATTCCGTGTTCTTCAGGAAGGTCACTAGATTGCTGATTCCCACCACGGCCACCGCGCAGCGAATGCGCTCCGGATAAAAGGTGGCGACCGCGAACGTCATGTGCCCGCCGTAACTGCCGCCGGTCACCATCACGCGGCTCGCGTCGAGCTGGGGCTGCGCCTTGATCCAGTCGAGCAGCGCCGCGATGTCCTTGTACGAATCCTCGCGCAGCATCCCGTTGTCGAGCGTGAGGAACGTCTTCCCGAATCCGGACGATCCGCGCACATTGGGAAAGATGACGGCACAACCGAGTTCGTTGACGGCGTAGTTGGCGCGGGCCAGGAAACCGGGTCGAAACTGCGCCTCCGGGCCACCGTGGATATTGATGATGACCGGATGCTTGCCCTTGAAGCGTTCCGGCGGCAGGTAAAGAAACCCGCTGATTTCGCGCTTGTCGAATGCCGGCCAGCGAATCAACTCTGGCTCGGCAAACGTCTTCGCATTCAAGCCGCCTGTCTCGCCTTCCGTCCAGCGCTCCATTTTCTGGTTCGTGACGTTGAAGGAATAGACGTCGTTGGGCGACCGCGCCGAGGTGAAGTTGAAACCCAGCTCGTTTCCATCCGCCGTCCACTGCATGCCGCTGACCACCCCGTAGGCAGGAAACTTCGGGCCCGGGATCTCGCGAAAGGTCCTGGTCTCGATGATCCGCAGCGCGCTAACGCCATCCTCGTTCGAAGTGAAAGCTAGGAACCGGCCATCCTTCGAGAGAGCCAGGCCATCGACGTCCCACTTTGCTTCAGCGGTACCCAGCATGCTCAACTTTCTGGTGCCGAGGTCCAGGTAGGCCAGTCGTTGAAACTCGGAATCCTTGTCCGTTGTGACATAAAGTCCGCGCCCGTCGCGGCTGAAGCGTGCGGTGCCGTACGCGACCTTGGTCCGGGCGTTTGCTTCCGCCGGCGTGAGCGCCGTGCGGTCCCCCGTCGCCACGTCGAACAGCCAGAGGTAGCTCTCGTTGATGGAAATCTCCTCCAGGACGAGCAGTTTTTTCTCGTCTGGCGACCAATCCTCCACCACCCAGCCCCCGCCGTTGTTCTGCGCGAGCAGGCGGTCCGTCTTAGGATCGAGCGGATTCATCACATAGAGGTCCGTGTCCGCCTTGGTGCGCCGGGTCGAATGGTACGCGATGAGTTTTCCGCTGGGCGACCAGCGGGCCGGGCTGTTGCGCGACTTGCCGTCCGTGAGCAGCGTCACCTTGCCGGTCGCGAGATCCAGCCGGTAGAGCTGGAAGAATTCGTTGCCGCCGAGTCCCCGGGAAAAGACGAGGACCTCCCCCCTGGTCGGCTCATACCTCGCGTTGGTGACCGGATCGGCGAAAAACGTCAGCTGGTTGCGCGCGCCCGCCGGCGCTTTCACGAAGTGCAGCTGGTTCGTATTGCCGAAGCGCGTGCTGATCAACACTTCGCGCCGCGTCGGGTGCCAGTCGGACAGCGTGGCCGGACGGGCGTCGGTGTAGGGCGCCGCCGCCTCCGCAATCGCCACCGGCACGGGCGGGATTCCATCCACAAAAAGATTTTCGGTCACCGGCAGGGCTGGTTCCGCGGCGCCAGCGGCGACCGCCGCCAGCACGGCGACGATGGGTGCAACCAAACGGGGATTCAGGGGGAACATGGCGGCGAAGGTAGGAGGGCCGCCTGCGATTGCAAACGCCCGTCAGACCTTGCCATTCCTCACCTCGGCAAAGATGAGCCGGCCCGCCGACGTGAGCACTGTTCCCGAAACCGTCACCTGCAGCGTCTGCCCGATGAAGTCGCGGCCGTTGTTTACCACGATCATCGTCCCGTCGGGCAGGTAACCCACCGCCTGGTGCGAGTCGCGGCCCTCCTTGGAGAGGTGAAGTTCCACCTCGTCGCCAGTGCCAAGACTGGAGCGAAGCGACTTGGCCAGATCGTTGATGTTGAGCGCCGTCACACCCTGCAGGCGCGCCGCCTTTCCGAGGTTCGCGTCGTTGCTGAGGAGGCGCGATTGCAACAGGCGGGCGAGATTCACCAGCCGGACGTCCGCCGGCATGCTCGAATCCGGCGCGCTCTCGTGGAATGAAATCGACATCGCCGGGTTGCGCTGCATTTTCTCGAGGTTGTCGAGCCCTCGCCGGCCGCGCTCGCGGCGCGTCGGCTCGTCGGAATCCGAGAGCCGCTGGAGCTCGTCCATGATGAACCGCGGCACGATCAATTCGCCACTCAGGAATCCCGTCGCGCAAATGTCCGTCACGCGTCCGTCGATAATCACGTTGGTATCGACAATGATCGGCGCCTCCTGCGTGGCCTGCCGCGTGAAGCGCACGTACGGAATCAGGAGCGAAAATTCGTCCCGGTTCGCGCGGATCGCGAGCATCATGCCGAGGTAGCCGAAGGCCGCGTAAACGCAGAGCCCGAGCAGCCACTGCATCTCCTCGGGCTGATGGCTGAAGACGTTCGACTCGCGCAGCAGCGTGGCGAAAGCCAGACCCAGCAGCAGGCCGAAGGTCGCGCTCGAAAACGCGCGCAGCGTCAGGCCGTGGAGCAGCCGGTCCACCAGCACCATCACGAGCCCAAAGACCGCCCCGACCGCGAAGCCGGCAAAATAGTTCGCGTAGCGTTCCGCACCGATCATCGCGCCCAGGCAGGCCGTGGTGGCGATGAAGAGTGCGCGCAGCAGATTGATGGTCTTTTGCGGAGTCATGGGAAGGTTGGCACGGGGAGTGTGAGGCGGACCGGGCCGTTTGCCAACCCCCACACGCGGAAATTCACCTGCCGGTCCCGACGCGGAACGCGCATTCCCGCGCGGAAGCGCAGGGAGCCTGCTAGATTGCTAGAAGCATGGGTTGCGCCCCCGCCCCTCCTCGATTTACTTCCGCGACTTTTCCGAACGCCCTGCCCATGCCGAAAAACACCGACCTGAAGAAGATTCTCCTCATTGGATCGGGCCCCATCGTCATCGGCCAGGGCTGCGAGTTCGATTACTCCGGCGCCCAGGCCTGCAAGGCGCTCCTCGAGGAGGGTTACGAGGTGGTCCTGCTCAATTCGAACCCGGCCACGATCATGACCGATCCGGAGTTCGCCACCCGGACGTACATCGAGCCGATTACGGCGGCGACGGTCGACAAAATCCTGACGCGCGAGCGGCCGGACGCCATTCTGCCCACGCTCGGTGGCCAGACGGCGCTCAACGTGGCGATGGAGCTCGTGCGCAATGGCATGCTGATCAAGCACGGCGTGAAACTGATCGGCGCGAATGCCGAGGCGATCGCCAAGGGCGAGGACCGGCAGCTCTTCAAGCAGGCCATGATCAAGATTGGTCTCGATGTCCCGCTCTCGGGCGTGGCGCACAGTCTTGATGAAGCGCGCAAGATTGCCCAGGCCGCCGGCCGCTTCCCGCTCATCATCCGCCCCGCCTTCACGCTCGGCGGTCAGGGCGGCGGCATCGCCTACAACAAGGAGGAATTCGAGAGCATCGTCACCGGCGGACTCGAACTTTCGCCGGTCACCGAGGTGCTGATCGAGGAATCGCTGCTCGGCTGGAAAGAATTCGAGATGGAGGTGATCCGCGATCGGAATGACAACTGCATTCTCGTTTGCTCGATCGAAAACTTCGATCCCATGGGCGTGCACACCGGCGACTCCATCACGGTCGCGCCGACCCAGACGCTGAGCGACCGCGAGGTGCAGCGCATGCGCGACGCCTCGTTTGCCGTCATCCGAGAAATCGGCGTCGAAACGGGCGGCTCAAACATTCAATTCGCCGTGCATCCCGAGACGGGCCGCATGGTGGTGATCGAAATGAACCCGCGCGTCAGCCGCTCGTCCGCGCTGGCCTCCAAGGCGACCGGCTATCCCATCGCCCGCATCGCGGCAAAGCTCGCCGTGGGCTACACGCTCGACGAGCTCAAGAACGACATCACCCGCCACACCCCGGCCAGCTTCGAGCCGTCGATCGACTACTGCGTGGTCAAGATCCCGCGCTTCACTTTCGAGAAATTTCCGCAGGCGGACGCGACGCTCACGACCTCAATGAAGAGCGTGGGCGAGGCGATGTCGATCGGGCGCACCTTCAAGGAGGCGATACAAAAGGCGCTACGGTCGCTGGAGATTGGGCGCTTCGGTCTGGGTGGCGACGGCAAGGACGTCTATCCGATCCTCGCCAACGGCGACTGGGATCTCGAGGCCATCCGGAGCAAGCTCACCGTGCCCAACGCGGAGCGGATTTTCTTCATTCGCCATGCGTTCCTCGCCGGCTACGACGTCGCCGAGGTGCACGACCTGACCAAGATCGACCCGTGGTTCCTGCACCAGCTCAAGCAGCTCGTCGACGAGGAGACTTCCTATCGCGACAGCCAGGGCGGCATTCCTTTGCGCCGCGCAAAGAAGCTCGGATTTTCCGACGCCCAGCTCGCCGCGCTCTCGGGCCTGCACGAGAGCAGCATTCGCTCGCAACGCCAGGCCAGTGGGCTGATCCCGACCTACCGGCTGGTCGACACCTGCGCCGCGGAGTTCGAGGCCTACACCCCCTATTACTATTCGACCTACGGCGACGAGGACGAGACGCGCCCCAGCTCCAAGCGGAAAATCATGATTCTCGGCGGCGGACCGAATCGCATCGGCCAGGGCATCGAGTTTGACTACTGCTGCGTGCACGCCGCGTTCGCGCTGCGCGAGGCCGGCTTCGAGACCATCATGGTCAATTCGAATCCGGAAACGGTTTCCACGGATTTTGACACCAGCGACAAACTCTACTTCGAGCCGCTCACGCTCGAGGACGTGCTGAACATTCACCAGCGCGAGAAATGCTGGGGCGCCATCGTGCAGTTCGGCGGCCAGACGCCGTTGAATCTGGCCGCGGAACTCTCGCGCAACGGACTGCCGATCATCGGCACCTCGCCCGCCAGCATCGAGCGCGCGGAAAACCGCCGCGAATTCGCGGCCCTGCTCCGCAAGCTCGGCCTTCAACAACCGCCCAATGGCACCGCGATCGATGAAAACGGCGCCGTAGCCGTCGCCCAGCGCCTCGGGTATCCCGTCCTCGTCCGCCCGTCGTACGTGCTGGGCGGACGCTCCATGGAAATCATTTACGCGGAGGAGGACCTGCGCCGCTACATGCGCCAGCACGCCCATGCCCTCACGCCGGATCGTCCCGTCCTGGTGGATCGCTTCCTCGAGGACGCCACCGAGGTCGACGTCGATTGCCTCTGCGACGGCGAACAGTCCGTCATCGGCGCGATCATGGAACACATCGAGCAGGCCGGCATTCACAGCGGGGACAGCGCCTGCGTCATTCCGCCGTTCTCGCTTTCGGAATCCGTACTTGCGGCCATCGCCAGCGCCACCAAGGCGATGGCCAAGGAACTCGACGTGCGGGGCCTGATGAACGTGCAGTTCGCGGTGCGCGATGAGGTCGTTTACGTGCTGGAGGTCAACCCGCGCGCCAGCCGCACGGTGCCCTTCGTCAGCAAAGCCATCGGTGTCCCGCTCGCCAAGCACGCCGCGCGCATCATGGCCGGGGCGACCCTCAAGGACCTCGGCTTCACCGCGGAAATCATTCCGCCGCATTTCAGCGTGAAGGAAGCGGTCTTCCCGTTCGTGCGTTTCCCCGGCGTGGACATCTCCCTCGGGCCGGAGATGAAATCGACCGGTGAAGTGATGGGCATCGACGCGGATCTTGGCCTCGCCTATGCGAAGTCGCAGATGGCGGCCGGCTCGCCCTTGCCCACGGGCGGAAATCTTTTCCTCAGCGTGAAAGATTCTGACAAGCCCCAGGCGGTCAAACTCGCGCACGACTACCTCGCGCTTGGCTTCACAATTTTTTCAACCTCGGGCACATATGCGGCGCTCGCGGCGGCGGGTCTCAAGGTGAAGCGGTTGAACAAGCTTTCTGAAGGCCGCCCCAACGTGCTCGACATGATCAAGAACGGCGAGATTTCCTTCATCATCAACACGCCGAGCGGCGTCACACCCCGGCGCGACGAGGTGCAGATTCGCACCGCCGCCGTGGCGCACCGCGTGCCGATCATGACGACCCTGAGCGCGGCGCACGCCAGCATCGGCGGGATTCGCTCGCTCCAGCAACGCGGTGTCGGCGTCAAGACGCTGCAGGAATATCACGCCGAGATGAAGATCAAGGGCTAGTCCGCCCGTTATCCGGCATCGCCGGGTGCGTTCATGTTCCGGAACATCGGTCGCGCCTTTGGCGGAATTTGCGACCCGACCAAAAGTCCGGCGGTAACCGCGTCGCGCACGAAACTCTGCATGGACCAGTCGCTCCCGGCCAGCTGCCGCTCGGCGATTGGCAGACACTCCCGCGGGTAGAGCGCCGCGAGCGGCTCGTAGAATTTCTTTCCCGATTCCGCCTCGATCACAAACGGCACGACTCCCCGCCCCGGCCGTGACTGCACCCGCAGACTCTCCAGAAAATCCGCCGTCATCAGCGGGAGGTCGATCGCGACAACCAGCACGTGCGCGGTTTGGGCCGCGCGCAACGCCGTGACCAGTCCGCTCAGCGGCCCGCGGCTCGGGCCGACGTCTTCGATGGAACGCAGCGTCGCCGAAAATTCCGCTCGGCGCGGCCCGGAAACAAGAATCGCAACCGGCTCCAGCGCCTGCAGCAGCCGCAGCTGACGCCGCCACATCGCCTCGCCCTCGAATTCCACGAGCGCCTTGTCGCGCCCCATGCGGCGCGACTCGCCTCCGGCCAGAATCACCGCCGTCAGCGGCATCCGGCCTGCTCTATCCTGATTTAAAGGCGTCGCCATGGGCGCGCAATTTCGTTTACACCGCGTCACGCGTCGACCTACAAATCACCTGCCCCAACCCTTATCTCATGAACCACTTGACCCGCACCAGCCGGCCCGCGCTCTATCTCGTCTTCTTCGCGGCGATCGCCGCGTTGGCGCAGTCGCCAGGTGAATTCGCGCGAACGCTCGCCGGAAAATGGACCATCACCGCCAGCCGGAACCCGGGATCATCCGCCGACGCCTATCGCGGCACCGTCGACATCGCCGCCAAGGACAATGGCGTCGTGGCCATTCGCTGGAACATCCCGGGATCCGAATATGCCGGCATCGGCTTCACCAACGGCAAACTCCTCGCTGCCGGCTACAGCGATGGCTCACCGATGGGCGTGGCGATTTATGACGAGGACGGTGACAAGTTCGTCGGTGCTTGGACGGGTTCGATGACGAAGGGAGAAATTGGAACCGAGACCCTGCAGTCGACGGGCGCCGGCACGGGAAAATTCAAAATCATCAGCGGCAAGAATCCGGACGGCTCGCCGTACGGGGGCGAGGTGACGCTGCTGAAGAAGGGCGACGTCTTTGAGATGACCTGGCGCGGCAACGGCCCCGTCTCACGCGGAGTCGGCATCCGTGTCGGGAATTCGCTCGTAGTCGGTTGGACGCCGGGCAAAAACGTGGGCGTGGTTTGCTACGAGGTGAAGAACGACGGCACGCGCCTGGAGGGTGTCTGGACCGGACTGGGCGCAAGCAAGCTGGGCGCCGAAACGCTCGATCGTCGTTGATTGCTACGTCTTCTGCGCTTTTTGCGGGCGCGGAAATTCCTGGCGGCGAAACGAAACGATCAGGAAAACCACGCCGAACACGATCATAAAGAGCGAGAGAAACTGCCCCCGTGTAAGCGGCCCCGCCAGCGGCGCGTCCGGTTCGCGAAACATTTCGCAGGCGATGCGGAAGAGCGCATAAAGAATGAAGAAGGCGCCGGTCAGCACGCCGTTGGGAAGGCGAAACCGCGTGCGCAGGAACCAGAGGATTGAGAAGAGGACCACGCCCTCGAAGAAGGCCTCGTAAAATTGCGAGGGATGGCGCGGCTCGAGAAATGGCGCCACCTGCTGCCGAAACGCCGGATCCGCGTAGGCCTTTTCCACCATCGCCGCGCGCAGATCCCCGGCCGGGAACAGCCGCAGCGCCTCGGCGGACGGACGTTCGACCAATTCGAGCGGAAACTTAATCGCCCAGGGCACGTTCGTCACGCGACCATACAGCTCGCCGTTGATGAAGTTGGCGCAACGCACCAGAAACAATCCGACCGGCGCGACGCAGACGAGATTGTCGCCCAGATTGGTCCACGAAACCTTCTGCCAGCGCGCATAGATCCAGGTGAAGATGAAGATCCCCAGGATGCCGCCGTGGCTGCTCATCCCGCCCTGGTTCAGTTTCAAGATGCTGATCGGATCCCGCAGGTAATCGTCCAGCCGGTAGAACAGCACGTAGCCGAGACGACCGCCGACGATCACCCCGAAGAGCGCCGTCATGGTGATGAAATCGCCCACCTTCGAGGGCGGAATATCGGAGTAACCCAGGCGCGCGAGTCGGACGAAAAGCAGGTAACCGATGAGAAACGACGCCACGTACGCGAGTCCGTACCAGCGCACGCCGAAGCTCTCGCCAAAGCGAATCAGGAACGGGCTCAGGTCGTGGACGTAGGTCGCAAGATTCATGGAGAACGGGGACCGTAGCAGGTGGCGGCATCGACCGCACGCGCGACCTCTGGCTCACCGGGTGGTTGCACCGCGGACCGGCGTGGACTATCCCGGAGGCCATGAAGGTCCTGATCACGGGAGCCAACGGCTTCGTCGGCAGCGCATTGATGCGGGCGTTCCGCGAAAGTGGCGCCGACCTCGAGTTGTGGGGAATCGACAACCTCTCGCGGCCCGGCAGCGAAATAAATCGCGAGGCCTGGCGGAAACTCGGTGTGCGCGTCGTGCATGGCGACGTCCGATTGCCAAGCGACCTGGACGCGCTCCCGGCGGTCGACTGGGTGATTGATGCCGCGGCGAACCCCAGTGTGCTCGCCGGTCTCGACGCGCAGTCGACGCCCCGCCAGGTCCTCGAACATAATCTCCTGGGCACGATCAATCTGCTCGAGTTCTGCCGGCAGCACGGCGCCGGATTTCTCCTGCTCAGCACCAGCCGCGTCTATTCCATCGAGGCCCTCGCGTCGTTGCCGCTGGCTCACGCGGGCAACGCATTCGACCTGCGCCGCGATACACCGCTCCCGGCCGGCGTGTCCGCCGACGGCATCAACGAATCGTTTTCGACCGCGGCACCGATCTCCCTCTACGGTGCGACCAAATTATGCAGTGAGGCTCTCGCGCTTGAATATGGAACCAGCCTGGGTTTGCCGGTGTGGATCAACCGTTGCGGACTGCTGGCCGGGGCCGGACAATTCGGCCGGCCGGACCAGGGCATCCTCGCCTACTGGCTCAATGCCTATCTCCGGCGCGCGCCGTTGAAGTACCTCGGATTCGGCGGCACCGGCGCCCAGGTCCGCGACGCGCTGCATCCCCGCGACCTCGCGGCGCTGGTGCTGAAACAGCTCGCCGCCGACGGCGTTCCGGGCCGCCCGCGTTGGTCGAACGTCAGCGGCGGCGGGGCCAATGCGTTCTCCCTGGCCCAGATTTCCGAGTGGTGCCGCGAGCGCTTCGGATTCCAGCACGCAATCGGATCGGAAGCGGAGGTTCGCGCAGCGGACATCCCGTGGCTGGTGCTTGATTCCGGCCGCGCCCGCAAAGATTGGGCTTGGCATCCGGAGGTTTCACTCCCAGAAATCCTGCACGAAATCGCCGTCCACGCAGATCAGCATCCCGGCTGGCTCGAGCTTTCGGCGATCGGTTGACCCTCCATGAATCAAACCTCCCCGGAACCGGGCGGTTCGGCTTTGCGCCTGCTTTCCGTCGTCGTTCCGGCGCGCGATGAGCAGGGCTCGATTGCGCCCATGATCGAAAACCTGCACCGGGAGTTTTCCGCCCGCGCGCTCCCGCATGAGATTGTGGTGGTCGACGACGGGAGCACCGACCGAACGTGGGAGATTCTCACCGGGTTGCAGCAGCGCATCGCGCAGCTGGTCCTGGTGCAAAACGCCGGTGCTCATGGCTACGGCCGGGCCGTGGCGTGCGGGCTCGAGCAAATGACGGGTGACGCAGTGGTGATCATGATGGCGGATGAGAGTGACGACCCGCGCGACGCGGTGCGGTATTGGGAGCAACTGAATGCGGGCTACGATTGCGTCTTCGGCAGCCGCTTTGTGCGCGGCGGGAGCGTGGTGGATTATCCACCGGTGAAATACCAGCTGAACCGGCTGGCAAATTTTTTCATCCGCGTGCTGTTCCGGATCAGGCTGAACGACACGACGAATGCGTTCAAGGCGTACCGGCGCGAGGTCATCGAAGGCTGCCGGCCGTTGATTGCGCCGCATTTCAATCTCACGGTCGAGCTGCCGCTCAAGGCCATCGTCCGCGGGTTTAGCTGGACGATGATTCCGATTTCCTGGCGAAATCGCAGTTCGGGTGAAGCCAAGCTCAAGATCAAGGAAATGGGCAGCCGCTATCTTTTCATCGTGCTTTACGTCTGGCTGGAAAAGTATTTCAGCCGCGGCGACTACCGTCGCGCGTCCGCCCCGTTCACCGCCCCCAGCCCATGAATGAAGTTGATTTGAAGGCAGAGCTCGCCCGCGAATATGCCGCGCGTTTTGCGGGCGCTGCCGACTACCGGCGCGCCGTCTGGCGCGTGCTGACGGCCGATTTCTTTCAGCCCATCATCGGGCCCAATGCGGTGGTCCTTGATCTGGGTTGCGGCTGGGGTGAATTCATCAACCAGATTCAGGCGGCGCGGAAAATCGGAATGGATCTGAACCCCGAGACCCGCGGACGCCTGGAGGCCGGGGTGGAATTTCTGGAACAAGACTGTGCGAAACCGTGGGCGCTGCGCGACGGCGAACTCGACGTCGTGTTTACCAGCAACTTTCTCGAGCATCTGCGGACCAAGGACGACTTGCGCGCTACGCTGGCGGAGGCGCAGCGGTGCTTGAAACCCGGCGGTCGCATCATCTGTCTCGGTCCCAACATCAAGTATCTCCCGGGGCACTATTGGGATTTTTGGGACCACTACCTGGCCCTGACCGAGCTGGCGATGACCGAGGTGCTTCGGCTGCAGGGGTACACCATCGAACGCTGCGTCGGACGATTTCTGCCGTACCGCATGAGCGGCCAGCGGACGTGGCCCATGTGGGTCGTGCGCTTTTTCCTCCGGGTGCCGTGGCTTTGGTGGACGGTCGGACGCCAATTCCTGGTGATCGCGCGCTCCGCCCGATGAAGACATCCGCGACCGGCGCGCCCGCGGGATCGACGCTGCGATCGATGTTGGAATCGCTCTGCGCTTCGCTGGTCGTGATCGGAGTGACCTTTTTTTTCTTTGCCCCGCATTTGCGGGCTCTGGCGGGCGCAACGCCCGGCTCCTATGAATGGGATCGTGCTCTCGGATTCCTGCAGCAATGCCAAAATCCATGGGATCCGGACGTCGAGGCAGCGCTGCGGTGGCGCCTGCTTCCCCCCACCGTTGCGCACTGGCTGGGCCTGACTGGAAAATCCGCCCTCATCATCGCGTGGCTCGGCCTCGTCACCCTGCTGGCCCAGATCCACTGGACTCTCCGCGGCCTGGGCGTCGACCGGCGGGCGCGCGTCGCCACCATGCTTCTGGTCGCCGGTTCCGGGGGCTTTCTCACCTCGATGCACTGGCTCGGCATCAATGACGCATGGTACCTGGTTGGCATCGTGTCGGTGACCCTTGGTCGTACTTGGCGCTCATTGGTTGTGCCGTGCCTGCTCTGCGTTTGGATCGACGAGCGCTTCATCGTCGCGCTTCCGCTGGCGGTGATTTGCCGGACGGTGCGCACGGCCGGCGATCCTTCGAGCGAGTCCATCACCGAACTGCTGCGTCGCCTCACTGTCATCATCTGGCCGTGTGCCCTGGCCCTGCTGCCCTACGGAATCATCCGCATCAGTCTGAGCGTCGGCGACGAAGACCTGGCCAACGGCTGGTTCCTGAGGACGATCGCGAGCGAATTCGTCACGTGGCTCGCCTACGCGCCGCTGGGATGGTGGATGGGACTGCGCGCCGCCTGGCTCCCTCTTTTCACCGGTGTGCGCGATATCGCGTCGGCACGCGGAATGACTTCCGCCGCGCTGTGCGCCGGCGCCGTGGGCGTCACTCTGGCGGGCTCGATAGTGCTCGCTTCGGACATCAGCCGCACCACGATTCTGCTGCTCCCCGGCGTGCTCTGCGGCTCGATCAGCCTGGCGCGTACCGTTCGCGGTGAGCGACTGCTCGCCGCCGGCGCGGTGGCCGGTCTTCTCCTGCCTGCGATGCACGTTTCCGGCAGAAGTGCGGAGCCGATCCATTGGTTGCCGTTGGAACTTTGGCGGCTGCTTCACCTGGCATAGTCCAGCCCGCGGTTCACGACAGGCGTGGCGGATGGCCGCATTCCATGAAATGCTCACGGCGTGCGCAGGGGGCAACACACCGACCATCCCAGCTGGAACCATCTGCCCGCGTCAGCCGCTCCGGTCGCCCAGTCGATAGGTTGGCGCGACTCCATCGCCCCCGCGCTTGCGGCCCGCGGGACGCAGAACGTGCTCCCCTACGGCCAGGGCCGCACTTACGGCGACGTCTGCCTTAACCCGGAAAACCTGATCCTGCGGACGCGCGGGCTAAATCGCGTCCTCACTTACGATCGCGAACGCGGCGTCATCACGGCCGAGGCGGGCCTGACCTTTCGAGAGTTGCTCGCATTGGTCGTCAAGGACGGCTGGTTTCCACCCGTGACCCCGGGCACGAGCCATCTCACGCTCGGCGGCGCAATCGCAAACGATGTCCACGGCAAGGATCATCCGACCGCCGGGACCTTCGGCCGGCACGTCACGGCGTTCGAGCTGCACCGCAGCGATCGACCGTCGCCGATGCGCTGTTCCACCAATGAGAATGCGGAGCTTTACGCCGCGACGATTGGCGGGCTCGGACTGACCGGACTGATCGGCGCGGCGACCTTTCCCCTCCAGCGCATTCCGGGCCCGGTGATCGAGACGCGCACGCGACGCGGCGATTGCATCGCGATGTTCGCCGAACCGGCCGACCCCGCGTTTCCGCATCGCGTCGCCTGGCTGGATGCGTCAGCACCCGCTGCGGAAATTGGTCGCGGGCTTTTCAGCGAAGGCCGTTTCATCGCCGGAAAGGGTGCCACCGAAATGGGCGGAAGTTTTTCCACGCCCTGGCTGCCGTCGCGTCTGTTGGGTCCGAGCATGCTGGGCGCGCTAAGCCGCCTGTTTTTTCTCAAACCGTTTCGCGCGTCGGCCGTGGTGGGCTTTGAACCGTTTTTTTATCCGCTCGATCGGCTTGACGATTGGGGTCGCGCCTACGGCCGGGCCGGATTCTACCAGCACCAGTCCCTGATTCCCGCCCCCGCCGGCCCGGAGCCGGTGCGCGCGCTGCTCCGCGCGCGCCGGGAGCACCAGCAAAGCTCCTTCGTCACTGTGCTCAAGGATTATGGCGATCTCTCCTCCCCCGGCCTGCTGTCCTTCCCACAAGCCGGACTGAGCCTTGCGCTGGATGTCCCGAACCTCGGCGAGCGAACCTTGCGGATGCTCGATGCCCTCGACGAAATCGTCCTCGCGGCCGGCGGCCGGATCAATCCCGCCAAGGACGCACGCATGTCGCCCGCCACCTTTCGCGCGGGGTATCCGCGGCTCGACGAATTCACGCGCCACGTGGATCCGGCATTCTCGTCGGGCTTCTGGCGCCGCATGAACGCGGCTTGATCCCTGCTGTTCCGGATAATTGCATCCCCGCTTCGGATGGATCGCGCCCATGACGAAACTGCCCGCGTTGCTCCTCGCTCTCTGCCCGCTGGCGGCGCTCGCCCACGGCGACCTGCACGAGCGCATCGACGCGGTGACGGCGAAATTATCGCGCGACCCGCACAACGCCGGGCTTTACTTCCAACGTGGCGAGCTCCACCGCGAGCACGGGGAGTATTCCGATGCCCTGGCGGATTTCGCATCGGTCGAGCGGGTCGATCCAGAACATGCGGACGTCGACTTCGCCCGCGGTCGCACGTGCGCCGAAGCAGAGGATCCCACAGGCGCACGCGCGGCGTTTGATCGTCACCTCGCCCGCCATCCGGATCACGCGGCGGCCCTCCTGCTGCGGGCGCGTTGCCTCGTCAGGCTGCAGGATCGCGAGCGTGCGATCGCGGATTTCGACCGCGGACTCGCGCTGACCCCGGAGCCGCAGCCCGATGACTATCTCGCCCGCGCCGGTGCGCTGGTTGCCCTCGGCCGCGTGGATGAAGCCCTGCGCGGACTCGACGAAGCGATCGTGCGGATCGGACCCGCGGTGCCGCTGGTCGCGCGGGCCATTGAGGTCGAGGCCGGCGCTGGGCAATTCGATGCGGCGTTGCGACGTCTGGATCAAGCGGCCCTGCGCGCGCCCCGTCGTGAAACGTGGCTGGAACTGCGCGCACGGATCCTCCGCCGCGCCGGACGCGACGCGGAAGCGAATGCGGCCGCGCGCGAAGCGCTGGGCTTGCTCGACACCCTGCCCGCGTCGCGTCGGACGACGTCCACCACCGGCGAGCTGGAGGCCCGGTTGCGCGCGCTGATCGCGGCATCGCCATGAGATTTCCGCGCTTGATTCTGCTTGGCGCGCTCATGGCCGCACCCCTGACCGCCCCGGCTGCCACGGTCACGCGGGCACCCTATCTGCAGCGCGGGTCCCCCTCGCAGATTACGGTGCGCTGGCGCACGGATGTCGCCACCAACAGCCGAGTGCGCTACGGAACCGATCCGTTGAATTTGAGCCAGTCCTCCGACGTGACGACCCTGGTGACCGACCACATTGTTTCCCTCGTTGGCCTCGCCCAGGAGACCAAATATTATTACTCCGTCGGCACGACCACCGGTGCCCTGGCAGGTGGGGACGCGAGTCATTTCTTCGTCACGTCCCCGCCCCCGGGCGCGATCCGCCCGACCCGCATCTGGGCCATCGGCGACGCGGGCACCGGCACATTGGGACAAACCGCGGTGCGCGATGCGTTCGATGCCTTCAATGGCGCGACGGCCGTGAACTTCTGGCTGATGATGGGTGACAACGCCTATCCCAACGGGCTCGATCCGGAATACCAGGCGGGGGTATTTGACGTCTACCCAGCCCTGCTGCGCCGGTCCGTGCTGTGGCCCACGCTGGGGAACCACGACACGGCGCAATCAACGGTCAACAACGACAGCTATCCGTACTTCAGCATCTTCACGTTTCCGACCGCCGGCGAGTGCGGTGGCGCCCCGTCGGGCTCCAAGCATTATTACTCGTTCGACTACGGGAACATCCACGTCATCTGCCTCGACAGCATGACCTCCGATCGTTCGTCCAACGGGGCGATGGCGACATGGTTGCGCAGTGATCTTGCCTCCACCACGGCGACGTGGCTGATCGCGTTCTGGCATCATCCACCGTACACGAAAGGCTCGCATGACTCCGACACGGAAGCCGTGCTGATCGAGATGCGGCAGATTTTCAATCCCATTCTCGAAGCCGGTGGAGTGGACTTGATCCTGACGGGACACAGCCACTCGTATGAGCGGTCGTACTTGATCGACGGCCACTACGGCACATCGGATACGCTCACCGCGGCCATGAAACTCAATGGCGGAAACGGACACGAACCCGCCGACGGCGCCTACGTCAAGCCGACCGCGCTGACGGCGCACCAGGGCGCGGTTTATTCCGTGGTTGGCAGCAGCGGACAGATTGGCGGCGGACCACTCAATCATCCGGCGATGCGGGTCTCCTTGAATCAACTCGGCTCGATGGTGATCGACATCTACGGAAACCGCCTCGACGCCACCTTCCTGCGCGAGACCGGCGCCCTCGACGATTCGTTCACCATGATCAAGAATCTTGCGCCGACCGTCAGCCTGACCGCCCCGGCCGCCGCGGCGACATTTGTCGCTCCAGCCAACATTGCGGTGACCGCCACTGCGGGCGACCTCGATGGCACCGTCAGCAAAGTCGAGTTCTTCCGAGACGGCGTTTCCGCGGGCGTCGCGACGTCCAGTCCATTTACGACCACGCTGAACGGAATTCTCGCCGGGACCTACTCGCTCACCGCGCGGGCCACCGACAACAGGAATTTCGTCACGACCAGCTCGCCGGTCAGTCTCGTTGTGCTCGCCGACACCGATGGCGACGGCATGCCGGATGTGTATGAGACGGTCAACGGACTAAATCCCAACGATCCCGCGGACGCGGCCCTCGATAGCGACGGCGATGGCCAGACGAATTTGCAGGAGTTCCTCGCGGGCACGAATCCGCGCGACCCGGCCAGCGTCCTCGCCATTACCGCCGTCCTCCGCACCGGCACCGACGCGACTATTTCGTTCCGCTCCACCACGGGAAAGCGCTACCAACTCGAATGGAGCGCGGACCTCACTGGACCGACGTGGAACGCACTTGGACCACCCGTCGACGGCACCGGCGGTCTCCTCTCGGTGGTGGTTCCAGTCGCCTCAGCCCAAACAAAACGCTTCTACCGCATCCGCCTCGCGCCTTAGGTTCGAGCCTCACACCGATCTCTGGCCCTCGACCCTCGACGCTTCTTCATGCGCATTGCCATCATCGGCGCCACCTCGGCAATCGCCTACCACACCGCCCGCGAATTCGCCGGTGCCGAGCACGCGTCATTCTTCCTTGTCGGACGAAACGCGGAACGGCTCGAGACCATCGCCACCGACCTGCGCGCGCATGGATCGCCGCAGTGCATCGCGCAGGCCTGCGACTTTCGTGATCCTGCCGTAGCCGGCGCGTTTCCGACGCAGGCCGTGGCCGCGCTGGGCGGACCGCTGGATCTCGTGCTGATCGCGCATGGTTCCCTCAGTGACGAGGCGCGCGCGGCCACCGACCTCGCCTACGCCGACTCCGAGATCGAAAACAATTACGCCAGTGCGGTGCGCTTTGCCTCGGCCGCCGCAAATCTACTGCGCGAACAGAAGGCGGGGCAACTCGCGGTCATCACCTCGGTCGCGGGCGAACGCGGCCGCGCCTCCAACGCCTTCTACGGCGCGACCAAAGCCGCTCTGATCGCATTTTGCTCGGGCCTGCGCGCCCGGCTGATGCGCGAGGGCTCGCAGCTCACCGAACTGCGGCCCGGCGTGATTGCGACGCCGATGACCGCGCATTTGCCAAATGGAATTCTGACCTGCCCGGTCGAGCGCGCCGGCCGGTTATGCGCGCGGGCGATCCGCCGCCGCCAGGATGTCGCCTACATCCCAGGCTTCTGGCGCTGGATCATGCTGGTCGTCCGCGCGCTGCCCGAGTTTGTCTTCAAGCGACTCAAGTTTTAGCCCGCGCCAGCTTTTGCACCGGCTCGTGCCGCGGACACGTCACGAGGTGATCATTCACCATCCCGGTCGCCTGCATGAAGGCGTGGCAAATCGTCGTGCCCACGAACTTGAATCCGCGCGCGAGCAGCGCCTTGCTCATCGCGTCGGATTCCGCCGTGTGCGTGGCCGCCGCGCGGAGATTTCGCCGCCGATTCTGGATGGGCCGGCCGTCGACGAAGCTCCACAGAAATTTGTCCAGGCTTCCAAATTCCCTTTGGACCTGCAGGGTCGCTTTGGCGTTGCCGATCGAGGCGGCGATCTTCGCGCGATTGCGAACGATCGAGACATTTTTCAACAGCGACGCGACCTTGCGCGCGCCAAACTTCGCCACGATTTCCGGCTGGAATTCCTCGTAGGCCCGGCGGTAGCCCTCGCGCTTGCGCAAAATGGTCAGCCAGCTCAGGCCGGCCTGCGCGCCCTCGAGGATCAACATCTCGAAAAGATGGGTGTCGTCGTGCACCGGCACGCCCCATTCCTCGTCGTGATAGGCGATATACAGGGGATCATCGGTGCACCAGGGGCAGCGTTTGGTCATGACCGGGCATAAACCCGGTTCGCAGAAATCGTCAATGCGCCTTTGACCTCTCGGCAGAATCATTTTCCTTGTGACGTTCGCGGGTCTGCCCTACCAATCCCGCCCCCATCGTTCGCGCGTCCCATTTTCCATGTTTCTCGAGTCCCTTGAACTGCACGGCTTCAAATCGTTCGCCAACCGGACGAAGCTGACGTTCAGCCGCGGGGTCACGGCCATCGTGGGACCCAATGGCTGCGGGAAGTCCAACGTGCTCGACGCCATCCGCTGGGTGCTCGGCGAGCAGTCCGCCAAGGCCCTGCGCGGCGGCGAAATGTCCGACGTCATCTTCAGCGGATCCGACTCGCTCGCCGCCGTCGGCATGGCCGAGGTCTCGATGACGTTCACGGAATGCGAACGCGAACTCGGGCTGGAGTTTCATGAGGTGAAGCTGACCCGGCGCGTTTATCGCGACGGCAAGTCGGAATACCTCATCAACGGCACCGCCTGCCGCCTGCGTGACATCCAACAGCTCTTCATGGACACCGGCATCGGCCGGACCGCCTACTCGATCATGGAGCAGGGCCGGATCGATCAGCTGCTCAGCTCGCGGCCCGAGGATCGCCGCGCCGTCTTCGAGGAGGCCGCCGGCATCACGCGCTACAAGTCGCAAAAGCGCGAGGCTTTGAGAAAGCTGGAGCAGACCGAGCAAAACCTGGTGCGGCTCGACGACATCCTCAAGGAGGTGCAGCGCCAGCTCAATTCGCTGTCACGCCAGGCCGCCAAGGCGCGCCGCCATCAGGAATTCAGCGGGCAGTTGCGCTTGTTCGAAACCCACCTCGCCGACGTACAATACCGCCGGTGGAAGGGCGAGATTGAGGCGCTCGAGGCGAAGTCCGCCGAGTTGCGGGCAAAGGGCGAACAGACCGAGTCCGCCATCGCCGGGGCCGAGGCCCAACTCGCGGAGCAACAGCGCGAGCTGAACGAACGCGACGAGGCCCTGACCGCCGCGCGCGGCTTCGCCAACGAGGTGAAGAACCGGCTGGTGCAATCGCAATCGCGCCTCGAGTTCAACCGGGAACGAATCAACGAGGGCGGCGGCTTGATCGAACGGCTGAATTCCGAAATCGCCGCGGCCGAGGAAAAGCAACGCCTGCAAGCCGAGCGGCTGCACGCCACCGATTCCCAGGAACGCGAACTCAACGACCTGCTCCTGGCCCAGCAGTCGCGCATCGATCAGGAACACGGCACGCTGCAGACCGTGCGCACGCGCCGCGCCGAGGCCGAAGCGGCCGGGCAGCGCGCCGCGCAATCGGCCATTGCCGCCGAGGGCAAACTGCAGTTTCTCCGCGCGGAACTTTCCCGCACCGAAGCCACCGCGCTCTCCGCCACCAACCAGCACCAGCATTTTGTCGGCGAGTTGAGCGCGCTTGCGCCGGCGCGAGTGACGGCCGTAACCGGTCTCGAGGAAGCCCGTGCCGCGCTGGCCGAGACGGCGCGCGCCGCTGAGAGCCGCCGCGAAGCATTGCGCTCCGCGGAATCGGAGTTGAGCGCGGCGCAAACTGCGCTGCAGGAGATTGACGCCCGCCACGCCCGGGTGCGCCACGAATCCGCGGGTCTGCAATCCAAGCTGGAGGTCCTCCGCCAGCTCAACCTCGAGGGCGAAGGCCTCGCGGAAGGCGCCAAGGCAATTCTGCACGGACTGGACCGGCCTGAATTCTTCAAGCCCGCCGTGCTCGGCGCGCTGGCCTCGCTCATCGAGGTCACCGAACCTCAATACATCCCGGCCATCGAGGCCGCGCTGGGGGAAAATTTGCAGGCGGTACTGCTGGCGGATCCGGATCTGGCGGCGGGCGCGCTGGAGACGCTGCGCACGAAGCAACTGGGCCGCGCCAGCGTGGCGCCGGTCAGGCAGATTTCGGATTTCGGATTGCGGATTGCGGATTTTGACGCGTCGAATCCACCGGCGGGCGCGACGGCGCATGCGTTGAGCAAGGTGAAGGTGACCGCGAGCGCGATGCCGCTCGTGAAGCGTCTGCTTGGCGACACTTGGATTGCGCCCGACCTCGACGCGGCGCGCCAGATCGTAGCGGCGCGTCCGAACGTAAACGTCGTCACGCCGGCTGGTGAATTGATTTCCCGCGACGGCATCTGGCGCGGCGGTCGGATGGAGACGGCGGGCGGAGGCTCGATTCTGCAGCGCAAGTCGCAGATCGCGGAATTGGAAGCCCACACCGAGAGAGCCCGGTTGCAGGTTTCCACGGTCGATTCCGAGCATGAGTCCGCCTCGGCCCGCCTCGCGCACGCGGCCACGACGCTGCAGGAGCTGCGCAACGCCGTGCAAGCCGCCCAAGTGCAGTCCTCCGATCTCACCGGTCGCGTCGCCCTGCTGGAGCGGGAGGAACGTGAAATCGCCCGACGCGAGGAAGCGCTCCGCCGGGAGCAGGAACAAATTTCCCAGCGCGCGGAGGACGCCCGTCAGCGCGCCACCGCCCTGGGCGCCGACATCGCCACTTCACTGGCCGTGGTCACCGGTGCGCAGGACGAAATCGGCGCGCATCGTCACCAGCTCGATGAATTGCGCCGCCAGGAAAACGAGCTGGCGGAACAACTTTCGCAATTGCGCGCGCAGTTCGCCGCCGAACAGCGCGGCCGCGACGAAATCAGCCGCCAGCGCCAGGAACTCGCGGCCCGGCGCGACGAGTGGGCCGCCGTGCTCGCCGAGCGCCGCGCCGAGTTGGATCGGTTTCAGGCGCGCCTCGATCATTACCACGCGGAGATCGCCGGGCTCGAGGAGGCCATCCGGCTGGCCACCGCCGAGTTGTCGGCGGCCGACAAGGAAACCGAACGTCTCGCGCTGGCCCGGCTCAACGTCGCCGGCGTCATCGGTGAATTGGAAGGCGCCCTGCGCACGCACCGTCGGGACTCCTCCGCCCTGCACGACCAGCGCGGCGAAATCGAGGTGCACGCGACGCAGGTGCGACTGCGCCAGGAAAATCTCGGCGAGAAAATCACCCAACGCTACGCCGTCGATCTCGCGCTCTTCACCCCGGAGCCGGACGCCCTTCAAGCCGCGCTGGCGGAACGGCGCGGCAAGCACGACCCCGTCCCCGAGGGCGAGCCGTGGCCCGAGGTCGAGCAGATCGTCGCCCGGCTTCAGGAGCGCCTGAATTCCATCGGCGCGGTCAACGTCGATGCCATCCAGGAATATGACGAGCTGGCGCAGCGCAACCATTTCCTCGAGACGCAGCGCAACGATTTGACGAGGTCGCGCGACGAGCTGCAGGGCATCATCGGCAAGATTAACGCCACCACGCTGGAGCTGTTCACCAGCACGTTCGAGCGCGTGCGCGGGAATTTTCAGGAGATGTTCACCGAGTTGTTCGGCGGCGGCCGCGCGAATCTGATTTTGTCCGACGAAAACGATCCCCTCGAATGCGGCATCGAAATCGTGGCGCGCCCGCCGGGCAAGCAACTGCAGTCGATTACGCTGCTCAGCGGCGGCGAGAAAACCATGACCGCCGTGGCCTTGCTCTTCGCCATCTACATGGTGAAGCCGAGCCCATTCTGCGTGCTCGACGAAATGGACGCGCCGCTCGACGAGTCGAACATCGGGCGCTTCATCAAGGTGCTCGATCGTTTCGTGCAGCAGAGCCAGTTCCTCGTCATCACGCACAACAAGCGCACCATCGCGCGCGCCGACGTGCTCTACGGCGTGACCATGGAGCAGCCGGGCGTGAGCAAGCCGGTGGCTGTGCGGTTCACGGAGCACGAGGACCGGGTCCATGGGAACGCCGGGGCAGCACCGCGGGAGACGGCGGAGCACGCGCAGATGGCCACCTGACGATCTTCGTCGTCAGGGCCGGCGTCTGGTGACACGATCGATCTTTTACGAGCATCGGCGCGCCCGGTATGCTCGAAGGAAATCTATCCACCCCAACCCATCCCCATCCATGAAACGCAAAGCTTCCGCCGTCTGGCACGGCGATCTCAAATCCGGCAAGGGCACCATCTCCACTGAAAGCGGTACGCTCTCGCAAACGCAATATTCGTTCTCGACCCGATTCGAGAACGGCCTGGGCACGAACCCCGAGGAACTGATTGCGGCTGCGCACGCCGGCTGTTTCACGATGGCGCTCTCCTTCGCCCTGGGCAGCGCGGGTCATCCGCCCGAGAGCATCGAGACCACCGCCATGCTCACGCTGGAGAATTTGCCCGAGAAGAGCTGGACCGTCACCGCGATCCACCTCGACACGACCGCGAAAGTGCCGGGGGTCGCAGCCGAGGCGTTTGCCCAACTCGCGGCCGGCGCGAAGGCCAACTGTCCGATCTCCCGCCTCTTGAACACCACCATCACCCTCGACGCGAAGCTGGCGACTTAGCCACCGGAAAGGGTAAGAAAGGAAAGGAACCGAGAATTTGCGCGAAATTACACGAATGAATTGAGGTCTTCTCACCCGCAAGAAATACAAGGCTGCGCTCCCGTTCATATGATGCGTATTGGATTCATCGCAATCGGAGGCGCCTTGTTGCTTGGGTTCCACTGCCTACTTTCCGCACTTGGAGCATCCGTTGCTGGCACCACGTTTTGGTGGACCCTTGGCGCGCTTGAGTTTTTAGAGCACCTAGGCTTACCCACACTCACTGGTTCGCCCAGCGGTTGGCCGCTTCCTACGGCGCTTGGTTGGTTCGTTGCCGCTGTTGGTTGGTTTTGTATATATTTCGTAACGCTTTGGCTGGTGGTCTTCTGCTTCACTCGCCTTCGCGGTGGTCATGCTCGTTCCTCACCCGCAACCTGACCAGACACTGGCGGTAACTGACTCCGCGGATTGGGTAACAGACGCATTGAGACTTTACATTCCGCGCCGCTGGTTGCTCAGTTTGGTGCTAGGCGCTAGCACGTATGTCGCTCAAAGAAATTTGGAAACTGCGCGAGCGCGCTGCCTTTGAGCGCGAGATCAAGCTCGCCTCGGCAGCAGCAGCTCACCCGTGGGACGCAAAGCAGCGTCTCTTGGCAGACTTTCACCGGCACCTGTTGATGCATCCGCTTGAGTGGCCGGCCTCGGCCGTCCACCCTCGGAGCACAGCATGCGTTTAGCCGGTATTCTTCTCATTTGTTATCGACTCATACCGGATGCTCAGGCAGTTGAGATTCTCTCCGTTTCTCCAATAGAAAAGCCGCCCCAAGCAAGCGACACCGCAGACTAATCAAGCACTGGAGCGAACCACCATGAGCACGGCCAAAACTGCGGTCACGCGCGACGACGATACGGCCTTTATGGGCCATCCGAGGGGCCTGTTTTACCTTGCCTTCACCGAAGCATGGGAACGGTTCTCCTTTTATGGAATGACGGCGCTGCTCGCCCTCTACATGGTGAACCAGTTGCTGCTGCCCGGGCACATCGAGCAGATCGCAGGATTTGCCGGGTTCCGTGCCGCCGTGGAGTCGCTCTTCGGCCCGCTCTCAACGCAGGCGCTCGCCTCGCAGATCTTCGGTCTCTACTCCGGTTTCGTGTACTTCACCCCGCTGCTCGGCGGCATGATTGCCGATCGCTGGATCGGACAGCGCAATGGTGTGGTGATCGGCGCCCTGTGCATGAGCGCCGGCCATATCGCCATGACTTTTGACCGGTCGTTCCTCGGGGCCCTGCTGCTGCTTGTGATCGGCTCGGGATTCCTGAAGGGCAATATTTCGGCGCAGGTTGGCGCGCTTTATCCCCGCGAGGATGAAGCGCGGCGGACCCGCGGGTTCATCATCTTCAGCACGGCCATCAATGTCGGGGCGGTCGCCGGACCCCTGTTGTGCGGTCTGCTCGCGCAGGTCTATGGCTGGCACTATGGCTTCGGCGTGGCCGCGATCTTCATGCTGCTGGGCCTGGCCACCTATCTCCACGGCTATCGGTACCTGCCGGCGCGGGTGGAGCGGCGCCGGTTCGAGGGCGCCCGACTCACCGCCGCCGAGCGGCGCATTGTCTACGCGCTCATCGCCGTGATGACCATCACCATCTTCCAATCAACATCTTACTATCAAATCTTCAACGTGAGTCCGATCTGGATCCAACAGCAGGTCGCGCTCGAGGTTGGCAGCTTCCGAATCCCGGTGCCCTGGTTCCAATCGATCAATTCAGTTTTCAGCATCATCGGCGTGCCCCTGGTGTTCTGGATCTGGCGTCAGCAGGCCTTGCGACGTCGCGAGCAGGATGAACTCGCCAAGATCGGCACGGGCGCCTGGATTGCCGCCGCCAGCAACCTGATCCTGGTGGCTGCATGCTTCACTTCGGGCAGTGCACCGGTCAGCCCGATCTGGCCCTTTCTCTATAGCGGCCTACTGGGAATTTCCTTCCTCTACTACTGGCCCACGCTGCTCGCCCTGGTTTCGCGCGCGGCGCCGGCCAGGGTGAACTCCACCTTGATGGGGCTGGCCTTCATGAGCCTGTTCATTTCGAACAACCTGATCGGCTGGCTCGGTGGCTTCTACGAGAGAATGAGCCCGGTCCAATTCTGGGGCATGCACGCTGCCATCGCGACCGGCGGGGGCCTGCTAGTCGCGCTATTTGGACGTCGCCTCGGCCGGGTCCTCCAACCGGAATGATTTCCGCGCGCGGCAGTACCAGGCACTGTGGCGACGCGTCTCGGTGGATTGAGGCTCATCCTGACTTCGCTCTTGCTTTGCGCCTCGGCGGTCGGTCAGTTTGGGGCGCAGGAATTACTCAGTGAACGTTCTCGAACTCAAGATTCCGCCGCCGATCGTTGCGGCCCTCACGGCAGCCGCCATGTGGCTGCTTTCGTCGGTCACGCCGTCGTTGAAGATGCCGTCGCCGCTGCGCCTCGGGGCCACCCTGATCCTGGCAATTGCCGGTGTATCCACGGCCCTGGCCGGGTTCATCGCATTTTACCGCGCGAAGACGACCGTGAACCCGATGAACCCCGAAAAGTCCACCAGCCTCGTGACCTCCGGCATCTACAAAATCACGCGCAATCCGATGTACGTGGGTCTTGTCCTTGTCCTGGTCGCTTGGGCAGTCCAGTTGTCAGCTCCCTGGACACTGGGCGGTCCGCTCGCCTTCGTTTTCTACATTGCCCGGTTTCAGGTCGCGCCGGAAGAAAGGATCTTACTGGCCATGTTCGGCGCAGAATACTCCGCATATAAGAATCGCGTTCGCCGGTGGCTCTAAGGCCACCCTCATTGAGCGAGCGGACATTCCGCCGCGTGACTTCAACTTTGTAGTGCAAGCCGGCGAAACCGAGTCGTCAGGACAACATTCCTGAGACTCGATTGGCGCAGCCCTTCCGCGACGCCCGACTACTGCTCAAACTTCGGGTGGATCATGTTCTCAAAAGAAAACACGTCGTCCCATTTCTCCTGGGTCAGAAGCTTCCGCTCAGTGACCACGATTTGGTGCAGCGACTTGCCGGTCTCGTAACCCTCGCGCGCGATTTCCGCGCACTGCTTGTAGCCGAGCGACGGTTTTAAGACCGTGACAATGCCAAGCGAGTTCAGGACC
>JANMQT010000331.1:0-9662 GCA_031370675.1 Verrucomicrobiota bacterium | reverse complement strand
AGATCGCGGCCGTTGAGATCGGTGCCGAGCAAATGGCCCGGAGAGCCGGGTGGAAGGAATTGCTCCGGGCTGGGCCGGCCGTCGGCTGCCGGCAGGAGCATCGGGATGAAGATGGCACCGAGCGTCACCAGCGCGAGGATGACCGCGGACATCCACGCGAGCGGTGGCAGCCGCAGTTTTTGCGGCGTGGCGATCGCGTGGGCGGGAGCGGTGACGACGGCCATTTCAGTAGAGCTTGATCCGCTTGTCCAGCATGGTGTACGCGACATCCACGACGAGATTCATGAGGACAAGGAACGCGCAGTAGACGATCACGACGCCGCCGAGGAGAAACCCGTCGCGGTTGAGAATTGAATTCACGAAGAACCCGCCCATGCCGGGCAGATTGAAGATTGATTCCACGACGATGGACCCGGTCAGGAGATTCGCCGCGAGCGGTCCGAGGAACGAAACGACCGGCAGAATGGCGACCTTGAGTGCGTGCTTGTAGACGATTTCACGCTCCGGCAACCCCTTGGCGCGCGCGGTGCGGATGAAATCCTGGCCCAGCACCTCGAGCATCGAGGTGCGCATCAGCCGCGCGATGTAGGCGACATACGGCGCGGCGAGGACCAGCGCCGGCAGCACGAGGCTCCACGGGCCGTTCAGTCCGCCGACCGGGAAGATGGGAATCAGCAGCGCGAAGGCGAGAATCGCGAGCGGCCCCGTCACAAAGGTGGGCACCGAGATCGCGCCGAGCGCGCCAAACATGGCGATGTGATCGCCGAGCCGATCGCGTCGGACGGCGGCGAAGCAGCCGAGCCAGATCCCGACGGTCGAGGCGATGAAAAAAGCGAGGCCGCCGAGCAGCATCGAGAGCGGGAGGGTCTGCGCGAGAATCTCGTTCACGGAGCGGTCGCGATACTTGGTCGAGAGCCGCAGGTCGCCGTGCAGCAAGTCGCCGAGATAGGAAAAGTATTGCTGCCCGAGTGAGCCGGTGTTGCCGAGCGTGACCTTGAGTGACTCGCTGAGGCCGAGATTCGCGCCGAGTTTCACGCCCCAAGCGCGACCCTCGGTGCCGTCGAGCTTGTAGCGCTTGAGCAGTTCCTTCTCGATCGACGCGGGAATCTTGCGCTCGCGATCGAACGGTCCGCCGGGCGTCAGGCGGATCATGAAGAAGGTGAGCGTCACCACGGCCCAGAGCACGCCGATGAGGGCGAGGGTGCGACGGAAGAGAAAGGCGGGCATGGCGTGGAGCCTGACGACTAAGCACAAAGGACGCGGCGATGTCCAACGACAAGGTGGTTCGGCTCGTCTCGAGCCGAAGAGAGGGGTAGGGACGACCTTCCCCGGTTGTCCCATTTTTTGCGTCTGAAATTCATCATCATGTCTGCCGCGCGCTTCATCGGGTCAGCGATATTTGGGACGAGCGGGCACGCTCGTCCCTACCATTTCGTCAACGCGCCCGGAGGTCGCGTTCCACCTAATCAAAGCTCAGCGTTTCGGGCGCCTCCACGCAGCGGCGCAGGGCTGCATCCGGCTGGCAGAGCAACACGTCGAACGGGATGATACCGCCGTCGCGCACATTCTTCAGATTTCCCGTGTGCGCGTCGCCCACCAACACGTTGTCGATCGCGCGGTAGTAGGTCTTGTCGTTCACCGCCCGGAATTTGTGCCACCGGAAGAATTGGAGCACCTCGCGCTGGGTCGGCGCCGGGCCGGGAAGGTTGGCCTGTGAGGTCACGAGCCGCCACCCATCCGGTGCGTCGATCACCCCGAGAAAGCGGATATCGTCACCAAACTTCTCGTTCGCCAGCCGGATCCGCTCGAGGTATTCCAAAGGGGTGGCGAGGCGCGACTCGAAATTTCCGGCCACGCCCTCCACGGCATCGCGCGCGCGGAGCACGAAGCCGGCCTTTCCGGCCAGCGTAATCTTGAACCAGCGGTCGCTCGTCTGATCGTAGAAACCCTGGTGCTCACCCTGCTCAAACTGCACCGCATCGAGCAGCGCGGGGACAATCAGCCGGCCGGCTTGTCCGGCCCATTCGAGGAGGCTTCGTCCTTCTCGCTGAAGGGCGTCTTCCGGACGGAGGCGAGGCTGGCGCGCATTTCCGCCTCCGCCTCCGCGGAGGTGCTTTTCGGCTGCTCGGCGCGAATCTTCCGCAGCTCCCGAGCGAAATCGTCGGGGGTCTGCAGGAAGTCCTGCGTCGAATCCATGCCGTCAATCCTCCGATTCCACGGGCCGCTTTGCAAATGGTGAATCTGGGCAAAATCGCGAGCCCGTCCTCAAAACGAAAAAGGGGCGCGAGCCTTTCGCTCGCGCCCCTGAATTTTTCGTGGAGCGGGCTGGCTCAGGCCTGCGCGGGCTCTTCGGCCGGGACGCCGGTCTTGGCGGCGGCGGCGTCGCGTTCCTTCATCGCGGCGCGGCGGCTGAGGCGGACCTTGCCGTTGTCCTCGATGCCGATGCACTTGACCCAGATCATGTCACCCTTGCGGACCACGTCCTCGGTCTTCTGCACGCGGAAATCCGCGAGCTCGCTGATGTGGACGAGGCCTTCCTTGCCGGGCAGGCACTCGACGAACGCGCCGAACTCCTTCGTCGTGACGACGCGGGCGTGGTAGGTCTCGCCGACCTCCAGTTCCTTGGTCATGCCGAGGATGATTTCCTTCGCACGCGCCATGGCGTCGCCATTGTTCGAGTAGATGTTGATGGAGCCGTCGTCCTCGATGTTAATCTCGGCGCCGGTCTCGGCCACGATGCCCTTGATGGTCTTGCCGCCGGGGCCAATGATCAGGCCGATCTTGTCCTGCGGAATCTTGATGGTTTCGATGCGCGGGGCATACGGGCTCATCTCCGTGCGCGGAGCGGCCAGGACGCTGTTCATGACGTCGAGGATTTTCATCCGGGCGTCGCGCGCCTGGTGAATCGACTTCGCCATGAGCTCCAGGCTGATGCCCTTGAGCTTCAGGTCGAGCTGGAACCCGGTCACTCCGTCGGCCGTGCCGCAGAGCTTGAAGTCCATGTCGCCGAAGTGATCCTCGCTGCCGATGATGTCGGTCAGCGTGACGTGACGGCCGAGCTGGCCGTGCGCGTCGAACTCGGAGACGAGGCCCACGCTGATGCCGGCGACCGGCTTCTTGATCGGGACGCCCGCGTCCATCAAAGCGAGACAGCCGGAGCAGACCGAAGCCATCGAGGTGGAGCCGTTGGACTCCATGATTTCACTCGAGACCCGCAGCGCATACGGGAATTCTGCTTCCGACGGGATGACCGCGGCGATCGAACGTTCGGCGAGCGCGCCGTGGCCGATTTCGCGGCGTCCGGCGCCGCCGGTGCGGCCGGTTTCACCCACCGAGAATGGCGGGAAATTGTAATGCAGGATGAAACGCTTGCTCGTTTCGCCGCCGACGTAGCCGTCGAGGTCCTGCGCGTCCTTAAGCGTGCCGAGGGTCGCGAGCGCGACCGCCTGGGTCTCGCCGCGAGAGAACAGGGCGCTGCCGTGCGAACGCGGGAGCAGGCCGACCTCAGCAGTGAGTTTCCGCAAATCGAGGGCGCAGCGGCCGTCCGCGCGCTTCTGCTTGTCGAGGATGCTGGTGCGGAACGCCTTCTTCTGCAGGTAGTCAAACGCCTGCGAGATCTCGAATTTCCCGGCGGTCGGGAACTTCGCGAGAATGGCGGTGGAGACTTCCTCCTTGAGGGCGCCGACGGCCTTGTTGCGGGCGGTCTTGCTCGGCGTGTAAATGGCAGCTTCGATCCGGTCGCCCGCGATCTGATAGGCGACTTCCATCAACTCGTCCGACACCTGGAACAGGGCGGGCGTGCGCTTCACGGGCGCGACCTTGGCGGCGAGTTCCTTCTGCGCGGCGATCAGCGGTTGGATCGACTCCTGACCGAATTTCAGGGCGGCGATGAAGTCGTCTTCGGCGATCTCGAGCGCAGCGCCCTCGATCATCACGACTTCCTTTTCGTTGCCGACGTAGACGAGGTCGAGGTCGCTGTTCAGGCGCTGGCTGAAGGTGGGATTGGCGATGAATTTTCCGTCGACGCGACCGACGCGCACGGCGGCCACGGGGCCGGCGAACGGGATGTCGGAAACGGACAGCGCGGCGGATGCGCCGTTGATGCAGAGCATGTCGGGATCGTTTTCACCGTCGGCGCTGAGCAGGACGGCGATGATCTGCGTGTCGTAAAGATAGCCCTTGGGGAAGAGCGGGCGCAGCGGACGGTCCGTCATGCGACAGGTGAGGATTTCCTTTTCGCTGGGACGGCCTTCACGCTTGAAGTAACCGCCGGGGAAGCGACCGACGGCGGCGGCCTTTTCGCGGTAATCGACGCTGAGCGGGAACCAGTCCTGGCCCTCTTTGATGGAGGTGGCGGAGACCGCGCTGACCATGATGATGGTATCGCCCTGACGGACGGTGACGGCACCGTCGGCGAGCTTCGCGAGCTTGCCGGTTTCGATGACGATGGGGGTTTCGCCCACGTGGGCGGTGGCTTGATGGATCATATTATCGGACTGAGGCCACACGTTCGCGGAACGCGGCTCAGACTGACCGGATCCCCATCTTTAGGTTTCAAGGCTGGTCCCGCGGGAGTCGGGACAGCGCTGAAACCTACCGATGAAGCGCGGTGGTCAGCAGGAACGGCGGGGGCGCCGCGTGGTCGTTTGTTTTTGGTTTTTTGTTTGTTTCGGGCGGAAAGCGCAACGGGGCCGTTTGGCCCCGTTGCGTGAAATTTGGTCGTTACTTGCGCAGGTTGAGCTTCGCGAGAATCGCCTTGTAGCGATCGTTCGCCGTGCGCTGCAAGTAATCAAGCAGGCTGCGGCGGCGCGCGACGAGCATGAGCAGGCCGCGGCGGGAGGCGTGGTCCTTGACGTGGGACTTGAGGTGCTCGGTCAGGTGCGCAATCCGCTCGGTCAGGAGCGCGATCTGGACATCGGCGCTGCCGGTGTCTTTGTCATGAAGCTGAAGGCCTTTGACGTTTTCGGAGGGTACTTTGACTTCGGAAGCAGGAGTAGTTTCGGTGGACATGTTTTCGGCTTGTTGGAACCGCCGGCCGGGGCCGGAGACTCCGCAATGGCGCGCGACAGCCTATCGCGTCCAGGGGTTTTGGGTGATTTACTCTGTTGTTTCTGGCTGCCCCGCATGGATTCGAACCATGAAAAACGGTTCCAAAGACCGCTGTGTTACCATTACACCACAGGGCAAACTGAGCGCGGAAGGTAGCCGGGATTGGCCACTTCGCAAGGGAATGGTCCGGGCGGCGGGGCCGAGACGCAGCCGTGCGCGCGTGAATGACGCTCGCGAGATCCACGATCACGCGAGGCAGGGGCCGTTTCGTATTTTGGATCGCGAATCGGCATCGGATTCGCCTTGAAATCCCAGTTTTTCACTTGAATTGCGTCGGCCAAGTCTCGAAGCGTTGGCAGAATTCGCGTTCGGCCTTCCGTTTATCTGCGAACCGACTTGGGATCTACCCTCTCAAGCGAAGACACCTCATGAACAATTTGTCGGCGCGCGAACGCTTCAACATTTCCCGGATCGCGATCGCGTTCCCGTGGCTGACGTTCGTGCTCTGGATTGGCGTGGCCGTGGCGGGGATCTTCGCCTTTCGGACCTTGCGCTATTCGCTGCTGCCCGACATCACGTTCCCCGTCGTGGTCGTCAATGCGCGTGGACCGATGACGGACACCGCGGACACCGCCGAGCAGCTCTCCCGCCCGATTGAGAACCACCTGAAGTCATTGGAGAACCTGAACGAAGTCCGGGCGTCGATCCACCCAGGCCGCGTCGCCGTGACGGTTTCGTACACGGTCGGAACGGATCTCGAAAGCAGCGCCCGCAAGGTGGAAGCGAGGATGAAATCGCTCAAACTGCCGGCCGGCGCGCACTGGGAGGTCATCGCGCTCAATCTCAACCAGACGTCGGTCGCCACATATGCGATTTCCGCGTCCGACAAATCACTGCCGGACCTGGCCCGGATCGCCCGTGCCGAAATCATTCCGGCGCTGCAAAAGGCGCCCGGCGTGCTGGAAGTCACGCTACTCGGTGAGCCGCCGGGGGAGGGTGGGGCGACCACCGTCCGCCAGGCTCCGACCATGGTGCGATTGAACGGGAAGACGGTGCTCGCGCTCGATGTCATCAAGCGCGGTGACGCCAACACGCTCCATGTCGTCGAGGAATTGAAGTCAGTGGTCGGGAAACTTCAGACCGGAGTACCCGGCGTGCAGCTCGTGCTCGCGCGCACGCAGGCCGAGTACATTCGCGAGGCCACCCGTTCGACCGTGGAGGCCCTGCTGATCGCCGTGGCGCTTTCGGTGCTGGTGATCTTTCCGTTCCTCGGGAGCTGGCCCGCGACGCTGATTTCCGCGCTCGCAATCCCGGCGTCGCTACTGGGCACCGCGCTCGTCATGGCGCTTTTCGGATTCGAGCTGGACACGATTACGTTGCTCGCACTCGCGCTGGTCATCGGCATCATCATCGATGACGCGATCGTGGACGTGGAAAATATCGCGCGGCATCTCGAGGAAGGAAGCGCTTCGCCGCGCGGTGCCGCCCTGGAGGCCACGCGGGAGATCGGACTCACCGTGGCGGCGGCCACGCTCACGATTGTGGCGGTGTTCCTCCCGGTCGGCCTGATGGGGGGGACCGTCGGTCAGTTTTTCAAGCCCTTTGGCGTGACGGTGTCCGCGGCGGTGCTGATCTCGCTGCTCGTCGCGCGGACCTTGTCGCCCATGCTCGCGGTATTTTGGCTGAAGCCGGCGCCGGCGCGCGGGCCAGGGGTAGTTTGGACGGCGGTCAGCGCCCGTTATCGTCGCGCTTTGGAATGGGCGCTGCAGCGTCGCGGGACAGTCATTGCCCTGGCGCTCGCCAGCCTGGTGGGAGGCCTTGCGTTGGTGCCGCTCATCCCAAAAGGCTTCATGCCTCGACTCGATCGCGACGAATTCAAGATCGTTTACCACGCGGCGCCGGCGGACCCGGAACCGTTTGGGTCCTCGCTAGCCGCGGCCGCACAGATCGAGGACTTCACGCGCGCCTTTTCGGATGTCGAAAGCCTTTATACGGTGATTGGCTCGCCCGACGGCGATCCGGGCATCGGCGTCCTCTATGTCGGAGTGCGGAAGACGCGTGGGCTGCACACATCGGTGATCCAAGATCGACTGCGGCGGGCGCTGCCTGGAATCGAAGGGGTGACCACGAGCGTGGAGGACATTCCCTTCGTCGACTTGGGAGACCAAAAGCCGATCGACTTCGCCTTGGTGGGGACGGATCGAGCGATCCTCGGTCGGGTGGCCGCCGACCTCGCGGCGCGACTCCGCACCATCCCGGGTTTTGCGGACGTGACGACCTCGGCGCGCGCCGGCAGCGAAGCATTGCACATCGAACATCTCGACGGGCTCGAAGCGGTGGGCATCAGCGCAAATCTGAGCGAAGGCCTGAGCCTTGGGGATGCGACGGGAAAGCTGACCGCGATCGCGCGCGAGATGCTTCCCGCCAGTGTGTCTCTTCAGCTCGGCGGCGATTCGGAAAACGTGGGAAACGTCTTCCGCGCGTTCGCCGTGACGCTTTGTCTTTCGGTCGCATGCATTCTCGCCGTGTTGCTCTTGCTCTTCCGCAATTGGGTGGACCCGGTCGTGATTATCCTTTCGTTGCCGCTCGCGGTCGTGGGCGCGGTCTTCGCGCTGCTCGTGGTCCGCAGTGAATTCGGCATGATCTCGCTGCTGGGCATCGTCTTTCTCTTCGGTCTCGTGAACAAGAACGCGATCCTGTTGGTGGACTACGCCAATCAACTCCGCGCCACGGGTCTGGGCAGCGTGGACGCGATCCTGTGCGCGGGCCCGGTCCGATTGCGGCCCATCCTGATGACCACGCTCGCCACGATCCTCGGCATGATGCCCATCGCGATTGGCCTGGGTGTCGGCGCGGAGCTGCGCGCGCCGATGGCGATCGCGATTATTGGCGGATTGATCACGTCGACGCTGTTGAGCCTGATCGTGGTGCCGGTGGTCTACGTGTTGTTGGATCGTTGGCGTCGGCGCGGGCCGTGATTTGCCGCCACTTGGCATCCGAATCGCCCCGGCGATCGTCTGCCACCGGCGGAAAGATGGCAGACGAGTCCCGGCGCGGGCGCGAGGTTACAGTTCGTAGACTTCGACCAGCGTGACACCGACGGTGTTGTTCACGCCCGATACCACCACGGTATAGGCCCCGGCGGGAAGTGTCAGGAGCGCCGCGGATTCAAGGGCGTTGGTCGGCGCGAACGGCGTGGCGGCGATCTCCACGGCCTGCGTGTCCTGCCAATTGTCGTTTTGCGCGATCAACTGCGCCGGTGTCCCGCCGTAAATCTGAATGGACGGATTTGCGAGGGCATTTCTGACGCCGAAAGCTGTCAGGCTTGGGCCGAGGGCACGGATTAGAACACGTTTTGGATCGGTGCCGGTAATGACAAAGCCGGCGATGACCCGGTCGTCACCTAGTTCGACTTTTGCGCGGGTCGAGACATTGACGAGGCGCTTCGTCACTGCGGGGGCGGTCTGGGTGAGACCGTCGACGACGAACGAGACGATATTCGCGCGGAGCTCACCTTCGTTGGTCCGGATCCGGAATTCGTGTTTGTCGTTGAAGGCTGAGATCGGCAAGTCCTGGATTGGAAGCGCGTCATTGGCGAGGAGCGATGGGTTGGTGCTCTCCAGCGAGGCGTTCAGGTGCAGTTCGGTGAATCCGGCAGCATTGATGCCGTCCTCACTCTCAAACTCGTAGGCGTCTCCGAGGGGGCCATTCTCAATCTCGACCGTCGAACTAGCCGCGGCGAAATTGTAGCCACCGACGGAAACCGTCATGGGCGAAGATTCGGAAACAAAGACACCGAGAGTTGGCGCAGGGTCGCGATCGCGAGCGGCGAGGTCGACGCGAACGGTGGCTACGAACGGGGTGCCGATGGCGACGGAATTATCCCAAGGGCCATTGAGTGAAGTAACATTTCCCCGAAGGGTGATAAGCTGGAAGGACGCCGCGGACGCAGACGTCGCGAACAGAAGAGCGGCAGCGAAGAGCGCGCCGAACCGGATGCAGATTTTCATGGTGGAGTGGATTTGAGGGTGAGGAATAGCTGAACGGACTTCCTCAAACTGTGGTTGCCATCGCTTCCCGCAAAGCCGGCAAGGGTAACGCGCCTGTTACCTTCGCGGGCCCGTTGTACGCACCTCTTCTCCTGCTTCCAACGTCTGTTGGGGCACCAGGAGCTTGAACTCCGTCCATTCCGAATCCGAACGCACCAACCTGATCTCGCCCCCATGGCCGGCCGCCAGTTCGCGCGCAATGCTCAGACCAAGTCCGTGGCCCGAAGTCGCCGCGTCCGACCTCGCACGATAAAAGCGTTCGAAAACGTGCGGCGCCTGCTCGGTGGGAATGGCCTCACCACGGTTGGCGACGGTGACTTCCATCCAACCGTCTGCCGCCTGCGCGCTGACGCGAATGCAGCCGCCTGGCGTGTTGTACTTCACGGCGTTTTCCATCAGGTTCTGTGTAATCAGGGCCATCGAGGAGCGGTCGGCGAACAATGGAAGTCGATCTGGAAGGTCGGCTTCCACGGCTAGTCCGCGCGGTTCGGCCAGAGCCCGGACATCATCGAGGACACCTTCCAGCACGCTACACATATCGAATTGTTCCGGCCGCAGATCGAG
>JANMQT010000308.1:0-5913 GCA_031370675.1 Verrucomicrobiota bacterium | reverse complement strand
CCCTTCGGCGCCCCGGCCTTGGGCGCGATCAGGTTCCTCGGCATGCGCCACGCAAATTCGCGCCGTTCGAACACGTCCTTTAAAGACCGGTCAATTTCTGCCGGTGCGACACGCGCAGTTGGCGCCGGTTCGGCGGCGCCGACAAAGGAACAAGGAACCAGGAACGAGGAGGAAATCAGCATGAGTGCGCGGACGATCATCGCGGCGGCCTTCGGCTGATTTTTCTTTCTGGCTCCTTCCTCCTGTTTTTTTTGCTGCACCTCGCCAAGCACGGCGAGCAGATCCCTGCCGTCATGCACGGCACGGACGTGGAAGCAGCGCACGACGTAGAAGGCGAGAGTCAGCGGGTTGAGGCAGAGGTGCGCGACGGCGAGCGCGACCGCGAAAAAGGTGGAGTTCAGGATGAAGGCCGACGGACTCATGGAGAAACTGTATTCCAGGCCCGTGAACATCCGGACCAATTCCGGGAGCGCGGCCCCGATGATGAAAATATTGAGGAAAACAAAAAAACCGAATGCGTTGATCAGCAGCAGCGCCATGAAATTCTGCTTCGGCCACAATCCCGCCAGCTCCTTGGCCCGCTGATAGGCGACGGCGGGCTCGGCCGTGCCATCGCCAAACATCGCCAGCTGGTGATAAAACGCGCAGGTCCACGCGAAGGGCAGGGTCAGCAGCGCGGCCAGCGGGAGCGCGAGCAACTTCGTGGGCTGCCACGCGGCCTGGAGGTACGCGAGGCGGCGGATCCGCGGCCACGTCCAGGCCGGGCGCGACGCGCGGGCGCAATGCGCGAGCAGTTCCGAGGAGGCCGCCGACTGCCAGCACTTCATCCAGGCAAACAAAAGCGTCAGGCCCAGGGCGGCCTCGATCAGGTGGTCCTCCGCCTGCACGTTCCGGCTCATGTCGGCCCAAAAGAAGAGGAACCCCAGCAGGAACGGAATCGTGCCCGTGAGGTAAAGCGCAATCAGGCGCGCGGGAGCCGTCCGCAGCAGGTGCACGGCTTCCTCCAGATATTCGAGCGCGGGTCGGGAAGGGGTCATCGGCCGGCCTCTTCCCAAATGGTGCCGTCGTGAAAGCTCGCGGGTGCGCGCACGAGAAAGAGACCGACGAGGTAAAAGGCGAACCACAGCAAGGCGAGCGCCGCAACGAGACGGGCCGCGGCCATCGCGTTGGCCAGTAGATCGCGGGCGCTCTTCGCTTGGCCCCGGCCGGCGATCAACTTGCGCAGGCACGACGCGCACATGAACCGGCCATCGTGTTCCGTCACGCATTCGCGGCAGAAGAATTGGCGGCACGACGGACAGCGCGCCGCGGCCTCGCGCAGCGGATGCAGCAGACAACGTTGGCGGGCGAGATCCATGCGAGGGGGCTCAAGCACCGGGCGGGTTCGGTGTCGGCCAGCGCGAGACCAGTTGCGCGAAATCCAGCGAACCCTGCGCGCTTTCGACTTCATCCGTAATCGTCTTCACCGCGGCCTGCGCCTTCGCCAGTCGCGAGAGCGAAGAAAGTCGCTCGGTACCAACCGCCGTCACGAGCACCGCGTCGGACGTGGCGCCCAGCGCAAGATTGACCAGCAACAGCGTGGCGAAAGGCACTAGGAGCAGGCTGAAGACCCACCCGATCGCAATTTGCCCGAGGAGCAATGCCAACGCGATCACGACCGGACACGCCAGCAACGCGGTCAGGATCCTGCGCCGATCGGTGGCTTGCAAGAGGATGGACTGGATGTCGCGATAGAAAAACCGCTTGTACGTCTCGCGGCTCGCGGAGCGCTCGATCTTGAGCAGGTGATCGGGTCCCAGCCAGAGCGAACTGGAGGGTGCATTCGACGCACCAAAGCGAAACCAGGCCGTCCGTCCGGGCAGGCGTCGATACGTGGAGGTGGTGGGCGCGGCCATGGCGGAAGGCTAGCGGAATCTCCGGCCAAATACGGTAAACAGAATGGCGGCCCACGCGGCCAGGGTCAGCGTCGAGACAAGCAGCGCCACCACAAATCGGCCCTTGCTGTACGGGACGATGGCGTCCCCGGTGGAACGCCATTTCCAAATCGAGATGAAAATCGACGCTGGCGCCGTGAACACCGAAAAGTACCAGCCCAAGACCGTGACGGGCGGCAGGACCGCGAGCAGAAACGCGATGTTGTCCCAGCGGGTGTGCGTGGTGTGGAAGACCGCGAGACTTTCCTTCTTTCGACCGGCCTCGAGACAGGTCGGGCAGAGATGGCGCCCCTCGATTTCGAGATCGCACAACGCGCAAAGAAATCGCCCGCATTCACCGCACGGCACGATCGCGCGTCGATCCGGATGAAAGAAGCAGCTCGAGAGATCGTCGACGCCGATGACCTCGCCCGTGCGACCCTCCCGCGGGGCGGCGAAGAAGGCGGGAAAGAGCCGGCCGAGAAGGGAATTCTGGCAGCGCGGGCAGGCCGCGAGTTCGGGCGTGTTAAAGACATCGGACGGCAGCGCCAGGCCGCATTTGCGGCAGGCGAACTGGCGCTGGCTCGGCGCGGCCATGCGAGAGCGACCCGTTTGGTCCGGCGGCCCCACTACTTGCGGATGACGCGCGTATTGCAGATCCGGTCGTGCAGCGCGCGCTTCTGGCTGTCAAAGGCAATCATGATGTAGCCAATGCCGAGCGTCAGGGCGCTCACGATTTCCGCGAGCATGCGCAGGGCGGCGAGTCCATAGCCGATGGGTGATCCGTCCTCCCGCACGATCTTCAAGCCGGCGATCATCTTGCCGGGAGTCGCCCCGAATTTGCCGTTGAAGAAGATTTTGTAGCCGGCGTTGAGCAGGAACCCGACGAACTGGAAGATGACCTGCAGGCCCATCGTCTGGTCCGGCGGGGTCGAGAGCAGCTTCGGGATCAGGAAAATATTGATCAGCAGGCTCAGCGGCATGAGGACGATCGCGTCCATGAAGTAGGCCGCAACCCGAATCCAGAAGCCGGCGTAATTCAGTCGCGCGACGCTGTCGCCTTGTTGCAATTTTTGCAGTTCGAGCGGCTTGCATGAGGCGCAGACGCGCTGGCCGGCGATCATCACGAGGTCTTCCACCGGCCGGAACTGCCCGCAGGTGCTGCACAGGGCCGTCTCTGGCATGAGCTGGCCAAAGGGTCTTTTCACCGCCTCCGTGGAAGTGGAGACGACGGGCACGGGCCGGGGCGCGGCGGCGGCGACCGCCGGCAGCGCGTGGGAAAGCGGCGTCCAATTCTCCATGCCGGCTTTCCACACGAGCGTGGTTCCGTCCAGGCGGCCCTCCGCGACCATGCCGCGGAGTTGTTCGTCCGTCACGGGCCCGGCCTGGGCGTTATTTTCGGCGTAGTACCAGGTCATGTTGGAATCGATCTGAGCAGACGCAATGCCTCAGGGCAAGCGTCCTCGTCATTGGCTGTACACGGCCTCGACCAGGGCGAGCCCCTTGCGGTTCGGAAAGACGCCGAGTTCCATCTGGTTCATGACGTAGGCGAAGCCGATCTGATTTTCCGGATCCGCGAAGGCATGCAATCCGCCCGCCCCCGGATGGCCGAACGCCCAGGCCGACGGTCCAAGGATCTGCCGTCGCTTGGCGCCCAGCGCGTCGCACGGGTCGAGCATGAATCCGGCCGAAAAGGCTGTCTCGGAGCACAGCACGCGGTCCATCCCGGAGACCATCGGCGTCCTCATCGCGCCCCGCGACACCGGTGAGAACAGGCCGTCGTCTGGGGAGGCCAGTTGCGCATAGAACTTGGCCAGCCCACGTGCGCTGCCGATCCCCCCAAATGCCGGAAACTCTGTGCGCCGGGCCTCCGCGGTCATCATGCTCGCGACGCTGTGCAATCCGGCCGGCGACACAAACGAGCGGCGCGCCAGCGAAGCGGGGTCCGCCAGCGCCACGTAAAGAGGATCCGGAGTCTCCGCCATGAGGCCCGGGACACGAGCTGGATAGGTCGTCGCAACGCGGGAATGCAATTCGTCCGGCAGGCCAATCCAGATGTCGAGCCCGAGCGGCCCGGCGAATTTCTCCTGCCAATATCGACCGAGCGTCATGCCCGGCGGTTGAATGCGGCGGAGCAGCTCGTCCTCGAGAAATCCAAAGGTGCGCGTGTGATAACCGTGGCCCTCGCCCCGCGGCCATTGCGGGGCCTGGGCTGCGAGTGCGGCGACGACCGCGCCGTAATCGAGCACTGACACCTTTGCGTCGAGCGCGGAAAGCCCGGCCCGATGCGAGAGCAACTCCGCAATCGTCACACTCTCCTTCCCGGCCTGCGAAAAATCCGGCCACCACTTGGCGACGGGTTCAGCGAGACTGATTCCGGCCGCCTCGAGTGCGTGCAAGACGCAGGCGGAGGCCGGACCCTTGGTGGCTGACCAAATCAGCGCGGGAGTGTCCGCGGTCCATGCCCGCGATCGTTCGCGGTCGCCGAATCCGCCTGCGAGCGTGACGATCTCGCGTCCCGCCTGCCAGACGGAGACCGACGCGCCGATTTCCCCGCGCGCCGCGAAGTTTTCGTCGAAGACGCGACGGATGGAATCGACGTTGATTTCAATCATGCAAATCCCGCGGCGGTCGCCCGGCGGTCACGCTAGAGCAGATGCCGCACGACTTTCAGGTCCGGATCGCAACGGGCGAATTCGCGGAGCTTGCGGTCGAGGGAAAAACTCATGCGGAGGTAGTTCTGCGCGTCCTCGAGGTGGCCAAGCCGCGCGTTGTAGCAGCCCATGTTGTAATAGTACGTGGCCTCATTGAGCAGCGCGGAGGGGCCGTGCAGCAGGACTTTTCGGGCCTCCTCGGTGCGACCGAGTTCGTGCAGGCAGAACGCCGCATGGATGAACCCGATGGTCTCCTCCGGCTCGGCCGCGCACAGACGCCGGCTCGCCGCCAGACCGTCCTTCCACCGCCGCGCGTGCAACGCCACGCTCACACGCAGCTTGAGCACGTCGGACCGCCGGCGGTACACGGCGGGCAGGCCGTCGAGCTCGGCGAGCGCCTCGCCCGCCATGCCCAGTTCCAGGTAGCCCTGGGCCGCGCGCAGGATTCGTTCGGCCGTCATCCCCGTGAGGTTACGACAAAACCAACTGCCGCGGCAATGCTGCAGCCTTGTCAGTTTGGGGGCCGCGCGTAGGGTGGCGGCGGATTTTCGCACCCGCCATATGGAGAACGACAAAGTTAAGCCGACCGTCGATGAGAAGGCCCTCCAGATCAATCTGGACGGCCTGCGCTACGGGACGTTTGCGGAGATCGGCGCGGGCCAGGAGGTGGCGCGGAAATTCTTCCACGTGGGCGGCGCCAGCGGCACGGTGGCCAAGACGATGTCGGCCTACGACATGACTTTTTCGGACGCGATTTATGGTCCGAGCCAGCGCTACGTCAGCCAGCAGCGCCTGATCACGATGCTCGAGTACGAGTACAAGCTGCTGATTGAGCGGCTGAATGATCAACGCGGCGGGAAGACCAGCTTCTTTGTCCTCGCGAATACCGTCTCCGCCAAGGCCTACAACCGCCCGGGGGAATCGCATGGCTGGATGGGCATCCGCTTCCAGACCCATCCGCGCGCCGAACCCAACAACATTGTCATCCACGTCCGGATGCTCGACCGCGAAAACATCCAGCAGCAGGAGGCCCTCGGTATCATCGGCGTGAACCTCGTCCACGGCGCGTTCTACCAGTACCAGACGCCCGAAAATCTGATCGGCGCCCTGCTCGACAATCTTTCCGTCGAGCGGATCCAGGTGGACATGATCCGGCTCACAGGACCGGATTTTCACTATGTTGATAACCGCCTCATGGTCCTCCAGCTCGTTCAGCTCGGGCTCTCCGACGCGGCGATGTTCACGGCGCAGGGCGAGGTCGTGCGGCCCGACGAGTTCATCTACAAGAAGGCGATTCTCGTCGAGCGCGGCAGCTTCCGTCCGGTGACGAACACCACGCAGGACAT
>JANMQT010000297.1:0-31512 GCA_031370675.1 Verrucomicrobiota bacterium | reverse complement strand
ATTGGGATGTTGTGCGAAATTCACCGGCGCCTCCCGCCCGAGCGCGTGTGCCAGGTGGAGTTGGGCCCGAATTACGAGCACCGGCATCGGGCGCTGCGCGCGGGGCGCGGTGGCGCGGAGGCGGGCCTGGTCGAGATGGCGAGAGAGATCGCCGGCGTGTTTGTGGCGCAGTTGCGCGCCGAGGGGATCACGCTTGACCCGGAAGATCTCCGCGCGCTGGTGACGGGCTATCGCAAGACGGCGGCTGAGGCCGTCAAGCGACACGCGCACGACGCCTCGCTTAACGGTCTCCGGCACGACGAGGAGCAGGAACGGGCCGCCACACTGGCTTTCGCGGGCGCCCTGGAGGAGGCAGTTGTGGATCGGGTCGAATCTCCGATCGTCCTGCCGGCGTGGAGCCGGGTTTTCACCGCGATGCCGGGGATCGGGGATGATTTACGGGCGCTCATGGTGACGGGCTGAAAAGCAAAACGCCCCGCGGCCCGGGGCAGCGAGGCATGCGGGAAGAATTCTCCTGGCGCGAGATTATTTATCTCCCGTGCTCAGCGTCTTGAAGGCGACGGCCGCGACGGCACCACCGAGGAAGTCGGCCACGAGGTGAATCCAGACCTGGCTCGCCTGGACGAGGCCCATGATGGTGGCACCGATCGCGACCGCCGGATTGAAAGCGCCGCCGGAAATGGCGCCCACCGCGAACGCGCCGACCATCACGGTGCCGCCAATGGCGAGTCCGTAGAACGAGTTGTTCGCATTCGCTTTCGCGGTCGCGGCGTTTAGCACCACCCACGCGAGCGCGAACGTGAAGAGGAACTCGGCAAGGAACGCGGGTCCGACCGCGAGCGTGCCCGCGGCCGCTTTGGGCGCGCCGACGAGGAATCGCACCGCGAACGCGGCGACGCCGGCGCCCAGCACTTGGAACACCATGTAGGGAATGGCGTCGGTCATGGTGCACGCGCCGCGCAGGGTGGCGGCGAGCGTGACGGCTGGATTGTAGTGACCGCCGGAGATGTGGCCGCCGGCGTAGATCATGACCGCCAGGGCCATGCCGATCGCGAGGGGCGGAATCACGCCTGCGAAGCCCGGAATCACGGTGCAACCGATCGTGAGGACGAGGAAAAATGTGCCAATGAATTCAACGACGTACTTGTTCATAATGGATTGCTGCGGGGATGGATAAGTTCGGCTGGGTTGAACCTGAGGCGCTTATTTCGGGGGAACCGTCCGGATGTGTCCAGCAGAACTTTTGCAACATCGGCTGGGTGACTCGGGAACCGTCCCAAGAAAGACCGTTGCGTGGTATCCCGGTTCAGGCGCAGAGTCGACGCGATGATTGAGGCGCGATCACTCGGCAAAGTGTTCCCCGACCGCACGCGCCCGGTCGTCGCCGTCGAGGACGTCAGTTTTCAGTGCGCGCCGGGCGAGATTTACGGCCTGCTCGGCGCGAACGGCGCCGGCAAGACGACCACGATGCGGCTGCTGGCGACGATGCTGCGCCCGACCTCCGGCACGGCGATTGTCGGCGGCTTTGACGTGGTCCGCGAGCCCGAACAGGCGCGTCGCTGCCTCGGATTCCTCTCGACCGCGACCGCGCTTTACGGCCGCCTCACGGCGTTCGAGATGGTGCAATATTTCGGCCGCCTGCACGGCCTGACGGATGGAGAGATTGCGAGTCGCGCCTCGGATCTGTTCGGTCGCCTCGACATGAACGAGTTTCGCGACCGTCGCTGCGAGAAGCTTTCCACCGGGCAAAAACAGAAGGTGTCGATCACACGCACGTTGATTCATGATCCGCCGGTGATGATCTTTGACGAGCCGACCAACGGCCTCGACGTGATGTCCGCGCGCACCATCGTCGCCTTCGTGCGCGAATGTCGCGCGGCGGGCAAGGCGGTCATATATTCGACCCACATCATGTCGGAGGCCGACAAACTCTGCGATCGCATCGGCATCATCCACGGTGGCCGCCTCCTCGCCGAGGGGACCGCCGCGTCGCTCAAGTCCGCCCACGGGGGCGGCGATCTCGAGGACGCGTTCGTCGCCATCGTCGACGCCGCATCGTGCTGAATCCGTTTCTCCTTTCTCCTTCTCCCGTGTTCCTTTCTGCATGAGCCCCGTCTTCACGGTCTACCGCAAGGAATTGAAGGACATCCTGCGCGACCGGCGCACGATCATTTCCATGCTCGTGGTCCCGGTGGTCGTAATGCCGATCATCATGCTGCTCTTCAGCGGCGTGTCGGCGAAGCTGGTGCAATCCGCGCTGGAGCAGGTGCCCGAGGTCACGCTGCTCGGCGCGGAGGATTCACCGAGGATTCGGGAGGCGCTGGCCTCGAATAAGGGACTGAAGCTGATCCCGCCCACGGCGGACTATGCGGCGCGCATCTCGAACAAGAGCCTGCGCGCGGCGGTCGAGTTGCCGCGGGATTTCGACCACCGCATAGGCCAGGCGACTGAGACCGTGCCGGTGAAGATCTACTACTACCAGGGCGAACTACGCTCCGGCTTTGCCGCGGAAGCGATTGAGAAATGCCTGCGCGACTATCGCGATCAAGTGTTGATCGATCGACTCGCCGTCCGCGGGCTGCCGCCGGATTTCACGCGCCCGTTAAACACCACGCGCCAGAACGTGGCGCCGGCCGAGAAAGTGGGCGGGAATTTCATCGGCTCCGTGCTGCCATACATCGTCATTCTGCTGTGCCTGACCGGCGCCCTCTATCCGGCGCTCGACCTGACCGCCGGTGAGAAAGAGCGCGGCACGATGGAGACGATTCTTTCGTCGCCCGCCTCGCGCACTCAGCTCGTGCTGGGGAAATTCTTCGTGGTGCTCACGGCGTCGATCGTCACCGCGCTGTGTTCCCTGCTCTCGATGACGACAATTTTTCTGGTTTCGCGCGGACTCTTTGGCCTGGCGATCCAGGGGAAGGTGAGCCTTGGCACCTTCACCGTGGCGCCGGGCGCCGTGCTGGCAGTGCTCGTGCTGCTGGTGCCGCTGGCCGTCCTTTTCTCCGCGCTCCTGTTGGCGCTGGGGACCTTTGCGCGCAGCTTCAAGGAGGCGCAAAGCTACGCCGGTCCCTTGATTCTGGTGGCGATTCTTCCGGCGGTGGCGGGATTGCTGCCGGGCGTGGAAATGAGTCCCGGACTGGCGTTCATCCCCATTCTTAATCTCAGCCTCGTGAGCAAGGAGATTTTCACAGGCGCGTTTCCGTGGGGCTACATCGCGCTCGTGTTTGCGTCGACCTGCCTTTACGCCGCTCTGGCGCTGTGGTTCGCCGCCCGGATGTTTAATCGCGAGTCCGTGTTGTTCCGGACCTAGCTGCAGCGGCGCTGCGTCGACGCGGCTACTTCTGCGTTTTTCTCTTTGCCGCGCCGCCGACATAGTTGTTCACCTTGCGCGTGATGAACGACAATAACGCCGGTTGCACGAAGGGAAGCAGCAGCCGTGCGGCGGTCAGCACAATGCCGACCACGGCGCCGCCCCCGGCGACTTTCGCGGCCGATGGCCGGGGTGGTCCGAATTTCGACGCGAGCCCGGACCAAACGTTTTGCGGCTCCTCGCGTCGGCGGCGCCATGGCACGAGGAGGGAGACCAGGCCGAGCGCGCCCGCGCCGCAAGCGATCCACACGACGGGGCTCCCCTTGACGGATTCCTTCACCCGATTCGGAAAATCGAGCCCATGCCGCACGGCCCCGGCCTGCCGTGATATCGAGGCGCGCGCGCGGGTCAATTCCAGCGCGAGTTGACGTTTGCGTTCCTCGTCGCTCATTGGGGGCGGCCGGGATCTGCCGGCGGGGTTTCGCGGTTCAACCAAGCATGGTCTTTTCGCAATTCGGAAAGCGTTTCGGTAAAGGCCGGAACGCTGACGCGAGCCTTGATGCTCAGCGCGCAGAGGACGACGATCAGCAGATGCGCACCGCCAAAGACCGCGGTCAGGGCAGGCCAGCTCCAGCCGGTCCACGCCTGGATGAGGAAGACGAGACCGAGGACCACCAAAATGTAACCGAGGACGAGGGCCAGCACGGCGACCACCGCGAGGATCAGGACGCGAAGATAATTGCGCGCTGCAGCGCGGGACTCGAGTCCAAGCAGCTCGAGCCGCGCCTGCATGTATCCCGAGAACGAGCCCAGCAGCGACGCAAGGCTGTCAAACAGCCCTGGCTCCCGCGCGGGAACCGGGCGGCTCTTCGGGTTCGGTGCTTCCACTCCGGGCGAATCGATGGCTTAGCGCCGAAAGAGCATGCCGAGCACGAATCCGACGCCCAGGGCCGTGACGACCGCGCGCATCGGGTTCTCGCGGATGTAGACTTCGCTATCGTCCTGGAACGTCTTCGCGCGCTCGCGCGCCGTGCCGTAATAATCTTGGGCGTAGTCGCGCCATTCGGTCGCCTTGGCCCCCGCGTTCGCGCGAAACTCCTGCGCCTTGGCGGTCGCGTTTTCGCGGAATTCCTGGGCCTTCGTGGTGGCAGTGTCGCGTAATTCCTGCGCCTTGGCGCTGGCTGCGGCCTTCAATTCATCGGCCGCGCGCTTGGCGTGGGCCTTGCCGGCCTCGAAGCGGCTGGCCGCCTCGTTGCTCGTCTCTTCGGGGTGGGGTGTCTCGTTGTTCATAGGTTGGGTTGGCAGGGATGTCACCGGACTATCGGACGCGGAGGCCCGGCTGGTTGGGGGAAAGCTTACTTCTCGCGGAAGGTGATGCGAGCTTTCGTCAGGTCATAAGGCGAAAGCTCCAACGTGACCCGATCACCCGGCACGATGCGGATGAAGTGCTTGCGCATCTTGCCCGAGATGTGAGCCAGCACAATCTGGCCGCCCGGCAGGGCCACGCGGAACATGGTGCCAGGGAGCACCTCCTTGACCACGCCGTCGGCGGTGATGGCTTCTTCTTTGTCGGACACGGCGCGAATCTGCCGCGCGTCGACCCTTTTGGCAATGGCTGAAGCTTCCCTGAGCGTGGGCGCCCCGTTGTTTTTACCACGAGGCCACAAAGGTAATGAAGGGACGTCAGTCGATGGATCGGACCCCGTACGGGCCGCCCCGCCCTTGTTTCCGGTTCCTTCGTGGCTTTTCTAGGGCTCCAGCGGTCGCAGCGTGTAGGCAGTCATGCGGCGCATGAAATCAGCGAAGCTCGGCGTCGTGTCGCTCGCGATGCGTTGAATTAGCGGCGTGGGGCGCGGCGGGGCGGCGGGATGGTGCCGGCGCCGCTGTTTTTCGTCGCGCAACTTCTCGGCCTTCGCTTCGTGGCGCGTGCGGCCGCTTTGCCGGGCCTCAAGTTCCTCGAGCAGGAGCCGGCGGGCGTAGAACCGGTTCATGCCCTGGCTGCGCTCGCGGCCGCAGCGCACCCGGATGCCCGTCGGCTTGTGGGTCAGATGCACGCCGTGCATGCCGTCGCCGGCGTGGAAATAGCCCTCCTCGAGTTGATGCTCCAGGACTTGGAGCGACTGCATGCGACGCAGGAGTTCGTCCTGCTTTTGCGGCGATACGGGAAATCGCGGCATAGTTTACCGGACGCCGCCGGTTGCGCTGTCGAATACAACGTCAGTCATTAGTGATGTACCACCATGTGCTGGTGGGAAGGTGCGACGGACCGGGGCGCCCTGGCAAGCAAATTTCCCGTTGTGCTGAAATTGGTTCCACCACGGGGGCCGGCGCGACGGGTGCTTCCAGGCGGCGTGCGGCCCGGGCGCGGGCGGGGAAAACGGAACGGACGTTTCGCCGACTCGTGCCTCCCGGCTTGAGATTCCCCGCATCCGCGCGGACACTCCCGCCATGAGCAAGGAATTGAAGGTGGGTGACCCCGCGCCGGCGTTTTCCGCGATGGCGATCGGCGGCCACTATTCCGGCGACGGAACGAAGGTTGCGCTGAGCGACTTCGCCGGGAAAAATGTTGTGCTTTATTTTTATCCAAAGGACGACACGCCCGGCTGCACGAAGCAGGCCTGCGGCTTGCGTGACGTCTGGGGCGAACTCAGCCGGAAGGCGATACTCTTCGGCGTGAGCGTGGACGACGCCGACAGTCACCGGAAGTTCATCGAGAAATTCAGCCTGCCATTTCCGCTCCTGTCGGACGAGGACAGGAAGATCGTCGAGGCCTACGGCGTTTGGGTCGAAAAAAGCATGTACGGCAAGACCTACATGGGTGCGGAGCGCTCGACGTTCGTCATCGGACCCGAAGGAAAACTGCGTGCGATTTTTCGAAAGGTGAAACCCGAGGAGCACGTGGACGTGTTGCTCGCCGAACTCAAGTAAGACCGGCCCGGCCGCCCGCGCCGATCCCCTCGTGATGCCGACCGGCGACACCTGCCTCCCATGAAAGCCAGAGCCTTCCTCGAGCAATTCGAGAAATTGGAACGATTGATTGAGCGGCTGCCGGAAGGGCTGCAGAAACCGATCCTGCGTGAAATCGTGCCGCTTAAGGAACTGTTCCTGCGCCAGCGTCCGCCGCGCCTGGCGTTGACCGGCGATCCTTCCGTGGATGCGGCGGCGCTCTTCTCCGCGCTGTTCGGCGCGCTGCTGCCACCGGAGGCCACGCAGTCGCGCGGCTGGCAGGAATTTTCGCGGGGCGGCCGCGGGACGATTCGCGTCCTGGACGCGCGCCCGAACGGCCCGCTGGGCGCGCTCAACGACGCGGCGCGCGTGGCCGCGTCCGCCGAGGCGCCTGACCTCGTGCTGCATCTTCACGGAGTCTCGACCGGCGACGCCAGGGACTTCGACGGTCTCAATGTGTTGATGCAATTCGTCAGCGATCGACACGAGCATCGTCCGGGTTTGATTGGCGTGGCCGTGGCGGGCGTCACCGAACAGCCAGCGCCAGCGGAACTCGAAGCCGCGCGCCATGCGCTGGATGTCGCACTGGCCGACCGGCCCGAGTTTGGCGGCCATCTCGCGCCCACGCTCGGCGTCGCCACGGCCGTTCGCTTCCGGCCCGACGGGACACTCGATGAAGCCAGCGATCACCGGCGCAACATCGAGGCGCTGGCGAACCTCCTCGTCGCGGAACTGCCGAACGAGGCCAAGCTCGACATGGCGCGATTGAGCGGCGCACGCGACGGCCAAGCCGCGATCGCGAAGTCGCTCGTGAAATCCGTGACCGCCGCGTGCGGCGCGATCGGCACGCAGCCGATTCCGCTCGCGGATCTGCCGGTGCTCCTGACGCTGCAGATCATGATGGTGTCGGGCATCCTCTACATCAGCGGCCGCGAGGCGAGCTTCCGCCTGGGCGCGCAGTTTCTCGCCACGCTCGGCCTGAATTTCGGCGCGGGCTTCGCCTTTCGCGAGGTGGCGCGATCCCTTGTGAAATTCTTCCCCGGCTGGGGCAACGCCATCTCGGGCGTGGTCGCGGCCGGCGGCACCTACGCGCTGGGGCGCACGGCGACGGCGTATTACATCGAGGGCGTTTCGCTTGGCGAAGCGAAGAAGATGTTCAAGCGGCAGCGGCGCGAACCGCCACCGATGTTGCCCGCAAGGGCGAAGGCTGAGGAACCGCGAATTCGACGCGAATAGACGCGATTTTTCGAACGTTGACGCTCCCGGCGCCAGCCGTCGGGCTCGATTCGTGGAACGCATCCACCTAACAATCCACCGGCCTTGAAACTCTCGGATATTCGCGCGGCGCTCGACTCGCTCGGTCGCGAGCCGAGCAAAAGCCTCGGGCAGAATTTCCTGCACGATCAAAATGTCGCGCGCGCCATCGTTGCCGAAATCGACCCGCGTCCCGGCGAACGGCTGGTCGAGATTGGCCCGGGCCTGGGCGCCTTGACTGGCTTTGCGCTGGACTCGGGTGCTTCGGTCACCGCGATTGAGAAAGACGGCGTGCTCGCGGAATTCCTGCGCGATCGATTTCGCGGACGCGATCTCGAGGTGGTCCATGCCGACGCGCTGGAATTCGATCTGCGAACGCTCTGGCCGCGCCAGCCGGTCAAGATCCTCGGGAACCTGCCGTACAACGTTTCCAGCCAGCTGATTTTTCATTTTACCAGCGCGCTTTCGCCCGCGCAACGCTGCCTCTTTCTCGTGCAGCGCGAGATGGGCGACCGCCTGCGCGCCACGGCCGGGTCCGCGGATTATGGATTGCCCACCGTGCTGTTGGGCCGCCGGTGGCGGATGACCGAGGGGCGGCGCCTCCGCCCGAGCGTGTTTCTGCCGGAGCCCAAGGTGGATTCCGCGTTGATCGACTTCAACCGGCGCGCCCCGGACGAATTGCCGCCGTGCGATCCCGAGGTTTTTGAGCGCATCGCCCGCGCGGGTTTTTCCCAACGTCGGAAGCAACTCCGGAAGATGCTCGAGGCGGAACTGCAGGATGCGTCGTGGCCGGCGCTGGCGTCGTCGATCGGAATTCCTGAGACGGCCCGGGCGGAGGAGCTTTCGCTCGCCCAATGGATTTCCCTCACGAATCATCTTTCCCCCCTGGGAGTCGCGCAGGACGGGACCTCGGAGATTTTCGATGTGGTCAATGAGGACGATTGCGTCATCGGCCAGGCGCCGCGCGGCGAGGTGCATGACCGGCATCTCCGCCATCGCGCGGTGCACATTTTCATTTTCAATTCGGTCGGTGAAATTTTTCTCCAACGTCGTTCTGCCTGGAAGGATCAGGCCCCCGGCTGCTGGGGCTCGAGCGCGGCCGGTCATCTCGAGCGCGGCGAGGATTATCCTGCGGCGGCGACGCGCGAGCTCGCGGAGGAGCTGGGCTTGGGCGAGCTCGCCGCGGAGAAGCTGGAGCTGGTGGCGACGTTGCCGCCCACCGCAGACAACGGCTGGGAATTCGTCCGCCTTTACCGGCTGCGGGACGACGGGCCGTTCCGCTGGCCGGCCGCAGAAGTGGAGACCGGAGCTTTTTTCCCCGTCAATCTGGTGTCGGGCTGGCTGGCCGAACGCCCTGGGGATTTTTCCCCGGGGTTCCGCGAATGCTGGGCTGTTGCGCCGCGAGCTTGCGTAAAGAGCTAATATCCACGAATCATCCGACCCGCTGATCCCGTTTCCCGATGGCCGAACCGCTTGCAATTGACGCCGAAGGCGCCCCGATTCACCGCCCGCGCAACGTGGACTGGCGCCGGGCCGCAGCTCTGCTTTACGGCGATTGGGGCACCAGCAAGGCCTACGTCATTGGCATGGGTTTTGCCGTTGCGGGCTTCGGCTCATTCTGGATCATCCTCGCGGTCTGCGCGCTGACCGGCGTGGTCGGCTACATGTACTCCATCGTCTGCCGCCTTTTTCCGGAGGGCGGTGGCGTGTATTCCGCGGCGCGTTTGCAGGGTCGATCCCTCGCCGTGCTCGGCGCGCTCCTACTCGTGGCAGATCTCACGGTCACGGCGAGCTTGAGCGCGTATTTCGGGATCATTTACCTCGGCGTGCCGGCGAAATACGCGGCTTTCGTCGCCATGGGAATCATTGCTGTGCTGGGCTTTTTGAATGGGTACGGACCGCGCCACAGCGGCAGCCTGGCGGTCCTGCTGGCCGTGCCGACGGTCATCGCCGTGATCGCGATTCTCGGCTTAAGCATGCCGCATTGGACGTTGCAAAACATCCAGCCGCCCCACGAAAGCGCGCGGCACGTCTGGGTGCATTTCGTCGGCGTCATCCTCGCGCTGAGCGGCGTGGAGGCCATCGCGAACATGACGGGCGTCATGCGGCTCGATCCCGGGGCGAAGGCCGATCAACCGCGCGTCAGCCGGACGGCGAACCGCGCCATCCTGATCGTCGCCCTGGAGGTGGTGGTAGGCACGGCCTTATTGGGTCTCGCCATGCTCTCTCTGCCGATCGCGCTTGGGCCCGAGCTCGCCACGCGCCAGGACGACATGCTGAAATTCCTGGCCGAGCAATTTGGATCGATGACGATCACACCGGCGTTCGGAAAAATCTTTGGTGCCGTGGTGGGCGTCATTTTCGCGTTCCTGCTGCTCAGCGCGGTCAACACCGCCATTGTCGCCATGATTGGCCTCCTCTACATGATGGGGCAGGACGGCGAAATGCCGCCTGTCATGACCCGCCTGAACGGGCATGGGGTGCCGCGCTGGCCGCTGGTCGTCGCCTCGGTCCTGCCGATTATCGTCCTGTTTTTTGCCAGCAATGGCGAGGCCCTTGCCGGGCTTTATGCCATCGGCGTCGTCGGGGCTATCACGGTGAATCTCGGCGCCTGTTCGTTCAACAAGCAGCTCCCCATGCACGCCATCGAGCGCGTGCTCATGGTCGGCTGCTTTCTCCTGCTCGCCGCCGTCGAACTCACCCTCGCCCGGACTAAGCCCGACGCGCTGTTCTTTGTCCTTTGCGTGATCGGGTTGGGCTTCGGCATGCGGACCTATTCGCACCGCTTGTCCGGCCTGAAGACGATGACCGTGCCCACCGCGTTGGCCAACGTCGTCACGCCCGAGGCCGTGGCGGAAATGCGCCGGCCGTCGGTCGACCACGGCCGCCTGCTGGTGGCCGCCCGCGGGCTGACGCCGGTGTTGCGCTTCGCGCTTGAGGAGGCCGTCCTGCGCAAGTCGACCCTCTATTGCCTCTACATCAAGGAGGTGTCGATCCTCCTGATGGGCCGCCCGCACGGAGCCGCGCGGGCCCGGTGGCAGGACGACCCGCAGGCCAACGCCATCATGGCCTTCATGCTCAATCTCGCCGAAGAGAAGGGCGTCTGCGTCGTGCCGATGTACGCGGTCAGCGACGACCCGGCCACGACCATTCTCGACCTGGCCGCGACCGTGGCGGCGGATTACGTCCTGCTGGGCGCCTCGGGCCGGCAGTACATGGCCAAGTTGTTGCGCGGCAATGTCGTGACCGAGGTCGCCTCCAAATTGCCGGAGGATATCGGCCTGATCATTCACAGTTGACGGCCTGATCTCCGATCGCGGCGAAAGCAACGGTTGGGAAAGCTCAAGCATGCGTAAACCGTGGCAGGAAAATAGCTATTGACGGGGGCAGCGAGTGGAATCACCTTTCCCGCCCGTTTTAGAAATCCCTTTTTATGGCAAAAGTTTGCGACATTACCGGAGCGCGCGTCAGCCGCGGCCACACTATTCACCGCCGCGGTCTCGGCAAGAAACAGGGTGGCGTCGGTCGCCACGTGACTGCCATGACCCCCCGGACCTTCACCCCGAACCTGCACGCGAAGAGGATCTTCGTCCCGGAGCTCGGGAAGCACGTCGAGGTGAAATGCACGGCCCGCGCGTTGAAAACGATGGCAAAGAATGGAATTTACTCCACACTGAAGAAGGCCGGCCTCATCCGCTGATTGCCTGGAAACCTTAACTGACCCCAATCCCCAACCCGAACCTCACCATGGCCTTCAGCGTCAAAAGCAAAAAGTCCGGCAAAACCTACTTCCTGCACGAGCGTGATCAGGAGCTCAAAGGTGGCCATCGTGTGAAGCTTTATTACTTTGCCGGCGAGGCCAAGGTCGGCGCGATCGATGCCCTGCCCGCCGGATACATCGTCGACGAAAACGAGAAAACCGGTCTTCCCCTTTTGAAGAAGGACCGCTAAGGCCCACTTTTCCTGTCAGCACGATTTTCCGCAGACCGGGCCGCTTGAGAGAGCTGCCCGGTTTGTTATTTTCCGGGTTCCTCGCCCGACCATGAGCCAGACCACCAACCCGCCCGTCCCCGCCGCCGCCGCCTCCCAGCGCCGCGTCATCCCCGTCAGCATTCTCACTGGGTTTCTCGGCGCGGGAAAGACCACGCTGCTGAACCACATCCTGCGCGAGCAGAGCGAATACAAGTTCGCCGTCATCGTGAACGAGGTGGGCAAGGTCGGGATCGATGGCGCCCTGGTGGAGAACCAGCGCGACGAGGTGGTGGAGCTGTCCAACGGCTGCGTCTGCTGCACGGTGCGCAAGGACCTGGTCCTCGGCATCCAGAAGCTGCTCAAGCGCGGCGGATTCGACTACCTGCTGATCGAAACCACCGGCATCGCCGACCCCGGACCCGTGGCGCAGACCTTCGTGAACATTCCCGCCCTGCAGCAGTTCGTGCAGCTCGACGGCATCATCACGGTGGTCGATGCGGAGCAGATTTTCCGGCAGATGAAGGAGACCGATGTCGCCGGGGCGCAAATCGCCCTCGCCGACACCATCCTGCTGAATAAGACGGATCTCGTCGACGAGAACCATGCGAAGCAGGTGACCCAGCGCATTCGCGCCCTCAATCCGCATTGCGCCATCATCCGTTCGCAGCAGAGCAAGGTGAACCTCAAGCTGCTCCTCGATGTCCACGCGTTCGATGTCGACCAGAAGCTCGCGGTGGATCCCGCCTTCCTCGATGAACTGCGCGGGGACCGGACGCATGCGGACATCGCCTCGTGCGCGTTCGAGTTCGAGCGGCCCTTCGACGTGGGAAAATTCGAGGCCTTCGTGCAGCAACTGACGGATCGCGAGAAGGTCTACCGCTCCAAGGGATTTCTGGCGGTGGCCGGGCACAATCACCGGGCCATTTTTCACGGGGTGAACAATCGCTTCCACATTTTCTGGGATCGTCCGTGGCGCGAGGGGGAAGTGCGGCGCAGCCAGTTTGTTTTCATCGGCAAGAAACTCGACGAGGCGAAAATCGAGAAGGGCCTGCGCGCCTGCCTCGCGTGAGACAGCGTGATGATCCCGGGTTCGTCTGGCGCAAGCTGGCTTCCGCCAAATGGGCCGACGCGTGGGTCGAGCGCCTGCGGGGGTTGGACGCCTCGCGACTCGCGGTCATCCAGATGGCGGGCGCCCGCGGGCTGCGCCTCGAATTTTACTGCCTGAACCGCGCCGAGGGAGAACGCATCGTGGCGCGTTTTGGGGGCACTCTCCAGCCGCTGCGCCCGGAATCGTGGCGACGGCGCGGCGCTCCGGCCACCGCCAAACCGTTGCGTTTTGGCAGCCGGCTCGTTGTGACGGGCCGCGCGGAGGAACTCGCGCCGCTCCGGGCGAAGTATCCCGGCCGCGTGGTCCTGGCGATTCCCGCGGCGCTGGCCTTTGGCACGGGGGAACATGCGACCACCGCGATGTGCCTGCGCCTCCTGCTGACTTGCGCGCAGGCTCGAGCGTCGATGCGGTGGAACCTGCTGGATCTCGGTACTGGCAGCGGCGTGCTCGCGCTCGCCGCGCGGGCGCTGGGCGCGGAAGCCGCGTTGGGCCTCGACTACGATCCCCCCTGCGTGCGGACGGCCCGCGAAAACGGGCGCTTGAATGGCGTGGGCGGAGTGAAGTTCGCCGTGGCCGACGTCCATGAATGGAAACCGGCGCAGCGCTGGGCGGTCATCACCGCGAATTAGTTCAGCGTCGTGCTGATCCGTGTGATGCCGAAATTGCGTCGCGCCCTGGCGGCGGACGGCGATCTCATCATCTCGGGTCTGCTCGCGGAACAAACGCATGAAGTGCTGGCGGCGGCCCGATCAACCGCGCTGCAGTTGGTGGAAATGCGCTGTCGCGGCCGCTGGCGAGCCCTTCATCTGCGGCACCGCGCGAAAGCGGTGGCAAAGCGTCGCGTGACACGATAATAAAGGGGACCGTCCCACGCGCCTCGCCCCATGCCCCGCTACTACAGCAAACTGCAATCGTCTCTCGCCACCCACCCTGAGTCCGCCACGGGCGAATTGCTTTCCGAGGAGGCCGAGGGTTCGCTCACGCCGGAACAACTCGCGGACGACGTGGCGCGAACGCAGGAAAAACTCGCGCACCTGCGGCGCGAACAGGAAATGCTCGAGCGGCAAAAGCGCGATCTGGAGGATCTGGCGCGACGCCAGGAAGAGTTTCAAATCGGGCGCGAGGAATTGCTCGACAAACTGACGCGTGGGCTCGCCTTCCTCGAACGGCAGACGGCCGATGCGCACCGTCGCGTCGAGCAGCTCGAGGGCGGAACCGGGAATTTCCGGAGTCACCTTTCGGCGCTCGAGGCCATCGAACCGACGCGCTGGTCCCAGGCGGAAGCCGGCAAGGAATTGACCCGCGCGCTGGGTCTGGTGGATGTCGCGCGCAACGATTACAATCAGGCGCGAGTCAAGCTGCTCGGACCCGAGACCGACGGCAGTGACGCGGTCGACGCGGCCGGTGCTGGCGGCGGCGCGGGTGAACAACCGTTCCTGTACTGGCTCAAGGCGGGCTTCGCGTTCACCCTTCCACTCCTCGTGATCGCCTTGATGATCTTTTGCATTTTGTGCTGGCGACTGTGGCGAGTCGCGTAAGGATAGTGCCGCGCCCCGCCGCGTTCGCGCGAACCGTCTTTTGTTCCCGACGCGGCGTTTTCATTATAGTCCGATCGATTTTACCGAACCCTCATGCCGAAGAAAAAACGTTCCTCGAAATCGACGGAGTCGGAGACGCCTGCCCTTTTTGGTAACCTCGATCAGCTGGGGGCGGAACAGCAGCGGGTGCGGGCGGAAATCGAGGCGGCACAACGCGCCATCGAGCAGGCGCCGAAAGTGGCGGAGCAGCTGCGGCGCAAGGAGGTCGAGCGGGTACAGGCGCGGGCGGCCGCGGAGCGTGAAACCAGCATCGATCGGCCGCGCGCGCTCGCGGGCCAGCGCTCCCCCGGCCCCCGGCGCGCCGTTCGCCTCAAGGTCGAGCAGCGCGCCATCAAGCAGCAGACCTGGGCGCTGGTTGTTTTTCTGCTGATCGTGATCTTCATGTTGTGGAGCGCGCTGTCTTGAAACAGTTTCCGCGCTCCATTCTGCGCTTATGTCCGCTCCCGATTTCGACGTCCGTTACGTGGCCACCCTGGCCCGCCTGAACCTCACCGACGAGGAAACCCGCACTTTTCAGAATCAACTGGGCGACGTGCTCGCCTTCGTCGAGGCGCTGAAAAAAGTCGATGTCACCGGCATCGAGCCCACCGCGCACACCAGTGAGGTCTTCAACGTCTTTCGCGAGGACGTCGCGCGCCCGGGTTTGACGCCGGCCGAGGCGCTCGGCAACGCGCCCCGCAAGGCAAACGAACTATTCGTCGTCACGAAGGTCGTGGGATAGGAGCCGCTAGCGCCACTCGCGAGCCATGACTCCGCAGGACATTCCTTTTCTTTCCGTCGGCGCCCTCCGGATGGCGTTGCGCAGCCGCGAATTATCGCCGGTCGACGTGATCGACGCGCTGGCCTCGCGGATGGAGCAGATCGACCCAAAGGTCCGCGCGTATCTGTCGTATGATCTGGCCGGCGCGCGGCAGGCCGCGGCCGCGGCGGACGTGAATCTTCCCCTCGGCGGCATTCCGATCGGGATGAAGGACGTGCTCAATGTGCAGGGGCAACCCTGCGGCTGCGCCTCGCACATTCTGGACGGATATATCGCCCCCTACGACGCCACGGCGGTCGCGCGGCTGCGGGCCGCGGGCGCCATTCCCTTCGGCCGGCTGAACATGGACGAATTCGCGATGGGCTCGTCGACCGAGAATTCATCGAAGGGCATCACGCACAATCCCTGGGATTTCGATCGCGTGCCCGGCGGTTCTTCCGGAGGGTCGGCGGCGTCGGTTGGCGCCGATCTTGCCTTCGCGACGCTCGGCAGCGACACCGGCGGATCGATCCGCCAGCCCGCCGCGCTTTGCGGATGCGTAGGGCTCAAGCCCACCTACGGCCGGGTCTCGCGCTATGGACTGGTCGCGTTTGCGTCGTCACTCGACCAGATCGGCCCGTTCACCAAGACGGTGGAGGATTCCGCCATTCTGCTCGGGCTGATGGCCGGCAAGGATTCGCTGGATTCGACCAGCGTCGACGACCCGGTGCCCGATTATGCCGCGGCATTGCAGGGCGCAAAGGACCTGCGCGGCGTGAAGCTCGGCCTGCCAAAGGAATATTTCATCGAGGGCATCACGCCGGCCGTGACCAAGGCCGTGCGCGACGCCGTCGCACATTGCGAGAAACTCGGCGCGGAAATCGTCGAGGTCTCGCTGCCGCACACCGCACACGCGGTGGGCGTGTACTACATTGTCGCCACCGCCGAGGCCTCCGCGAACCTCGCGCGCTTCGATGGCGTGCGTTACGGTCATCGCGCCAGTGAACCCACCGGTCTGCTCGACCACTACATGCGCACGCGCGCCGAGGGCTTCGGTCCGGAAGTGAAGCGGCGCATCATCCTCGGTACGCACGTGCTCAGCAGCGGTTATCACGATGCGTATTATCTGCGCGCGCAGAAAGTCCGGACCCTGATCCAGCGGGACTTCCTGCAGGCCTTCGAAAAGGTGGACGCCATCGTCTGCCCGACGTCGCCGTGCGCCGCGTTCAAGCTGGGCGAACGCACGGCGGACCCGCTGCAGATGTACCTCGCCGATATCTTCACCATCGCGGCGAATCTCGCGGGCATTCCGGGCATCAGCGTGCCGGGCGGCCTGGACGAGACGCTGTCGCCCGGCAAGCCATTGCCGATTGGCCTGCAGTTCCTCGCGCCCGCCTTCGCGGAATCAAACCTTCTGCGCATCGCGCATGTATACGAGCAGACGACGGAGTGGCACAAAAAGCGGCCGGCGCTTTGAGAAGGAACAAGGACGAAGGAACAAGAACGGAAAAGATTTGATGCCCCGGGGAATGTTGCGGGTGTGCGGAAGGTCTTGTCTTCTTGCTTCCTCCCTGTTCCTTGTTCCTTTGCATGATGATTCGCCTCGCGGAGCGCGCCGACCTCCCGGCGATCAACGCCATCTATAATCATTACGTTCTGCATTCGACCTGCACGCTGGACGAGGACCCGGTGAGCGAGGCGGAGCGCGCTGCGTGGTTCGAGCTGCATCGCGGATCGTATCCCGCGACGGTCGCCGTGATCGATGACGACGTGGTCGGTTGGGCCTCGCTTTCGAAGTACCGGTCGCGCTGCGCCTACCGGTTCACGCTCGAGAATTCCGTCTACGTGCGGGAGGACCGGCAGCGGCGCGGCATCGGCGGTACCTTGCTGGCGGACCTGATTGACCGGGCGCGGGAACTGGAGGTGCATTCGATTTTGGCCGGCATTGAATCGAGCCAGGAAGGGAGCATTCTTCTGCACGAGCAGCAGGGTTTTGTCACCACCGCGCATCTGCGGGAGGTGGGCTTCAAGTTCCGACGGTGGCTCGACGTGATCTTCATGCAGCGGATGATGTGAGCCATGGCGCGCTTCCGACCCCCCGGTGATTGCCCGGTCTGCGGCGAGTTCGTTTCCGCCGGGGCCCGGTCATGCCGGGAGTGCGGCTCCTGCGAAAAGACCGGCTGGAATGACGAGGCGGACTACGACGGCCTCGATTTGCCTGACGAGGCCTTCGAGGACGAACCACGCCGGCCTATGCGCGACGGCAATGTGATTCGGCGAGCTTGGTGGGTCGTCGGGGTACTGCTGTTGGTCGTGACGGCTTGGTACCTGTTTTTGGGACGCGTGTAGCCGGGTCGAAAAACTCGAAGCTCGAAATTCGAAACTCGAAGAAAGTGTCGAACATAATTGAAGTGGGAAAACGGCAAATTAGCCCTGTGCGTTTCCCTGGTTCCAATAAGTTAGACTTTCTTCGAGTTTCGAGTGTCGAATTTCGAGTTTTCCCACTCCATCTCCCGAACCTCGTCCAGCGAGGCGCACACACGCCACACCAACGCCCGGACGTCATCGGTCGGCTCAACGAGATCCGGCACCATGATCGCGCGCATCCCGGCCGCGTGTGCCGCGCGAACGCCGGCCTCCGAATCCTCCAGGACCAGGCAGTCTGGCGGCGCGGCGTTGAGGCGCTCCGCACAAAGCAGAAAGATGTCCGGCGCGGGCTTGCCGCGCGTGACCTCGTCGCCGGTGGTCAGCACTTCAAATCGCGCCGCGAGCGGACCCAGGCTGCGCAGCGCCCACTCGCGTCGGGTGGAAGTGGCCACACCCTTCGGCAGGCCCCGGGCTTCCAGCGAGGAGAGCAGGTCGCCGAGGCCCGGCTTGTGCGGGATCCCGTGCGTTTCGATGTGGTCGCCCGCGATCTTGCCGCATCGGGCCAGGAATCCTCCCACGTCGAATTTATCCCCGTAGATTTCCGCAAGCAGCGCGTGGGAATCCTGGCTGTTTCGTCCGAGAAACCGTCGGAAGGTTTCATCGGGCATCTCCCGCTCGAACTCGCGAATCGCCCGCCGCCAGGCCATCTGATAAATAGATTCCGAATCGATCATGAGGCCGTCCATGTCGAAGATCACCGCCCGGGGGGCCGCGTCGACCGGCGCGCTCACGGCTTGCGCTGGGCTTTCTCGCCCTCCTCGATCAATTTCCAAAACGACTTGGCTTCCCCGAGTTGCTCGTCTTCCGCGAACGGCAGGTTCGAGCGATAGAGAAAATCCGCGAGCGTGTTCCGGTGCAGGATGCGGTGAATGGCCAGGCCCTCCGGTACGCGCTCGAAATACACCCGGTAGTCGTTCATCCGGTAGCGCCGCAGCTTTTTTCCCTCGCGCCGGATGATGCCGAATTTCTCCGGGTCGAGCTGATCGAAATTCGAGATGTCCGCCTTGAATCCCGTCAGCAGCCCGAGCTGCGTCATCTTCGGCAGCTGGGCCATTTCGGCGGCGCTGATCGTGTTGAAGATGATCTGGACGGAGGAGGAATCGGCGGACATGGCAGGCCTCACAAATAGACGCGCGCAACGCGCGGGGAAAGCCCCGTGAAGATCTCCCAGGCGATGGTCCCGGCACGCGTCGCGATTTCCACCGCCGTGATTTCCTCCTCGCCCTGCGTGCCCAGCAGCACCACCTCCTCGCCTGGCGTGATCCCCGCGGTGTCGCTCACGTCGATCATCATCTGGTCCATGGTCACGCGGCCTAGCAGGGCATGGCGTTTTCCGCGCAAGAGGACGTCAGTGCCTTTGTGCGCCAGGCTTCGGGGGTAGCCGTCCGCGTACCCCGCCGCGAGGGTCGCCACTCGCATCGGTCCGGGTGTGACGAAGGTGCGGCCGTAGCTGACCCCGTGACCCGCCGGCAGGTCGCGCACGAGCGTGACGCGGGTCTTCCACGTCAGGAGGGGACGCAGGCGAATCGCGGAATCGGGCAGCGGCGAGACGCCGTAGAGCATCAAACCCACGCGGACGATTTCCCCATTTTCCACCGGGTAGGCCAGCACGCCGCCGCTGTTGCGCGATTGCGTGCGAAATTCCGCGGCCTGGGCGGGAAGTACGCGTTTGATTTCCTCGAATCGCGCGAGCTGCTTCCGCGTGAAATCCATGTCCGCGTCCGAGACCGGCAGGTGCGTGGCCAGCCCCACGAGGCGCAGCGCGGGCAGACCCGCGATCACCTCGAGCAATCCGGACAGTCCGTCGGGCAGGACGCCGGTGCGACCCATGCCCGTGTCGGTCTCCACCACGACCGGCAACGGCTGCGTTCGTCCCGCCTCCGCCACCGCGCGCGCATAGCCCCGGGCTTCGTCCGCGTGGGAGATCCACGGGGTCAGGCCCAGTCGCGCGACCGCCGGCCATTCGCCGGGCAGGGCGGGGGGAAGCAACTCGATCGAGACTTCCGCGTCGAGCGCCGCGCGCAGCGGTTCGGCCTCGGCAATGTTGGCGACCCCGAAGTCGCGGACCCCGCACTGGGTCGCGAGATGTTGCGAAATGGGCACTGCTCCGTGCCCGTACGCGTCGGCCTTTACCACCGCGAGCACGCGCGAGTCGCGTCCGGCGAGGTCGCGGGCGACGCCGGCGTTGTGCGTCAACGCGTCGAGATGGATTTCCGCCCAGCAGCGGGTGTTAGCGGCAATCATGTGGGGGCATTGTCGCCACGTTCGGGGTGCAACGGCAAGCAGCGGTCGCGTTCAAGGCACGCGGGTCCGCGGCTGGGTGATGTGCGGCTCGCGCAGGTAGATCGGTTCGAGGTCTCGTAACGGATGCTCGACGGGGGCCGTCAGCAGGCGGGCCGCCGTTGCGACAGCCCGGTGCGCCGCGGGAAAATTCGCCAGCGGTTCGACGGAAAACACGGGCCAGTCGGGCTGGGCGGTGAGTCGCGTGCGCAATGCGTCCTCATGGAGAATTTCCGGACCGCGCTGGCACCGGCTCCCGACCACGGCCGTGTAGTAATACGCGCCGCGCCGCGCGTCCCCGATGGCATGGAAAGCCGATGCCGAAACGTCGTAGCCGCAGACCGACGGCAAGCCGATCGCTTCCAAGTCGAGGGCCAATCCAATTCCAGTGGCCGCGGCGATGGCCATGCGCACGCCCGCGTACGAGCCGGGGCCTACGCCCACCAGGATGCGCGCAGGTGGCGGTTCGGCCCGGAGGCATTCTTCCAATGCGACAAAGAGCTGGCCACCCGCTGCCGGTCCCGTCGGAAAATCCTGCTGCCAGAGGATTTCCCCGTCGCCGCGACCGAGCGCAATCCCGCCGCGCGGGCCGGAAGTCTCGATCGCGAGGGTGAGCGGCGTGGCCATGCCGGTCAAAGGGAGACGCGATGCGCGCGGGCGGCAAGCGGGATGACCGCACGATTTTCCTCGCCGGACGCGGTCGATTGCAGAAAATCGGCGGCCAAGGAATCCTGTCTGTCATGTCTGCTGAACCCGCGGTGGTCGCCCTCGATGGCGAAATTGATTTGCACCAGTCGGCACAGGTGCTCGCCCGGCTCGATCCGCTGATCGCGTCGCGCTGCCCGAACATTCGCGTCGATCTGAGCGGCGTGACCTACATGGACAGCTCCGGTCTCGCCACGATGATCGACGCGATGCAGCGCACGCAATCGTACGGCGGCGAGTTTGCGCTTGGGGGCATCCGGCCAAACGTCATGAAGGTCTTCCAGATCGCGCGGCTGGATCAGGTTTTCCGGATCGTGGCCTAGACCGATCAGCGCGGCAGCGGGGCCGGGCCGGTGAGCGCCTCGAGCGTTTGGGCGACCGTTTTCTCGATGGTAAATGAGGCGGCAATTTCGCGCGCCGCGTGGCGGGCCGAGCGCAGGCGCGCTGGATCGGCCCAGTGTTCCAGCGCGAGGGCGAGTGCAGCGGCATCGGAGGGATTGTTCACAGCCGTCCCGGCGGCGTCCGCGGGTAGAATCTCCGCGAAACCGTTGGCGCGGGTCGTGATGACCGGCAGCCCGGCCGCGAGGGCCTCGAGGCAGGCGTTGGAAAATGGATCGTAAATGGTCGGCAGGAGAAACAAATCCGCCGCGTCGTACTGGGCCCCCATGTTGGCCACGGCCCCGAGATAGCGCACGCGGTTGCTCGCGGGAAATTTTTCCGGATCTCCGCGGCCGGCGACGAGGAGCACGGGATTGAGCGACGCCGGCAACCGGTCCACGGCGGAAATGGCGGACGCGAGTCCCTTGCGCATCCAGCCGGACCCGGCGAACAGCACGCGCAATTCGGTGCGGTCGGCGCGCTCCGGTCGCGGTGGGCGAGCAAACGACTCGGCGGGAAGTCCGTTGTAAACCAGCCGGAGCCGATCCGGCGCCACGCCGTAGTGCTCGCGGATCTCGAATGCGATCATCTGCGAGTTCACGATGATCTTTTTCGCGCCGCCGCCCGCGAAGAGCGCGAATTCAAGCGCCAGGAGCTGGCGGTGCTTCGGGTTGAAGCGGTGCAGCTTTGAGCGCCAAGGCGGCTCAATCGCCGCCCGGCGTTGCAGCCAGGCGACATGGACACCGTCGCCGGCGCGGTAACCGTCGCACGCCCACACGCGCTCAAGACTGAACAGGAGATCGCATTCGCCTCGCGGATTCCGGGTCGTCAAGGCGTCGGCGAATTCGCGCGGCGTCCGGCCGGACAGCGGGATGAGTTCGCCGGCCGACCACGCTTCGCTGGGCCAGTCCGAGGTGGTGTACAGGCGCGAGGCATGGCCCGCGGCGGGCAGTGCCCCGGCAAAGCGCCGCAGAAACGCCTCGGCGCCCCCGGTGCTGGAATATCCGCGCCTAACCAGACCAATCATCATGCGCGGCCGATGGTCGGATGCCGCGCGCGTCTGGGCAAGCGCGGCGATTCGACATTCTCACGCTTCGCGGGTATCAAGGCCCGGATGCCTGAAGCCACGCCAGACCCCGTGGTCCTGTCGCCGCCCCCGTCCGGGAAGCTCGGACGGACCCTGGAGGCGTTGCGCGGCGGCTGGCCCCTTTACCGGCAGCTGATCAGCTACATGCGGCCGTACCGCGCGCGTTTTTTTCTCGGGCTGCTCGCGGGCCTTGCCTTCGCCATCTGCAACAACGGCCTGCTCCCGCTGGTCGTAAAGAACGTCACCTCCTCGACCCTGCCCTCGTCGCAAAACTCGGCCGGCATCACCGGGACTTTCCGGACGGGCTTCCTCTCCGTCTTCTCGACGAAGAAAACCGACGCCGACGGCGCGACGGTGAAAGTCGAGCGCGTGCGCCGCACGCCGACGCCCGCCGTCTGGGCTGCGTGTCTGGCGATTCCTGCGGTCATGTTGCTGCGCAGTTTTTTCGCGTACCTCAACGCGTATTGCATGCACTGGGTGAGCCTGCGTGTGTTGCGCGACATTCGGCAGAAATTGTTTGGGCACCTCGTCGGACAATCGATGGATTTCTACAGCCAGAGCCGCGCCGGGCAGCTCATCTCGCGCGTCACAAACGACGCCAGCGTCGCCCAGTTCGCGCTCGCGTCCGTCAGTGCGGACCTCGTGAAGCAGCCTTTCTCGGTCGTCATCGGGGTGGCCACCCTGCTGTTTCTCGACTGGCGCTTCACGCTGGTGTGTCTCGTGCTTTTCCCGATCTGCATCCTGCCCGTTCGCTACTTCGGCAAGCGGGTGCGTCGCTCGGGCCAGCGCGAGGAGGAGGAGAACAGCACGATGACGATCCTGCTCCAGGAAACGTTCGCGGGCATCCGCGTGGTGAAGTCCTTCGGCCGCGAGAAACACCAGTCCGATCAGTTCGTGGCCTCCGCCAACGAACAATTGCGCAGCAGCCTGCGGGCGCGCGTCTCGTCCGAAATCGTCGGCCCGATGGTCGAGGCGGTCGGCGCACTCGGCGCCGGGCTCGCGCTGCTTTATGCGTTCACCATCGGCATGACTTCTGACGCCTTTTTCGCCCTGCTCGGCGGCACCTTCCTGCTCTATGAGCCGGTCAAGACGCTGAGCAAGATGCACCTCACTCTGCAACAGGCGCGCGGCGCGACCGAGAACATCTTCGCGCTGATGGCGCAGCAGGCGACCGTGCAGGATCGGGCCGACGCCGTGGACTTGAAGGATGGCCGGGTGCCCATCGCATTTGAAGGCGTCGACTTCCGCTATCATGACGAGGGACCATTCGTGGTCAGTGGGCTGAAGGTGCAAATTGAGGCGGGCCGCAGCTACGCGTTGGTCGGCCAGAGTGGTGCCGGCAAATCCACCATCTTTGCGCTGCTGCAGCGGTTTTATGATCCCACGGCGGGCCGCGTGACGATCGGCGGCCGGGATCTGCGCGAGTTCACCCAGGAATCATTGCGCGCGCAGATCGGCGTCGTGACCCAGGAGGGTTTTCTTTTCCACGACACCGTCTTCAACAACATCCGGTTCGGCCGGCTCGACGCGACGCGCGAGGAGGTCATCGAGGCGGCGCGCAAAGCCTATGCGCATGAATTCATCGAGGCACTGCAGGACGGCTACGAGACGATTGTCGGCGACAAAGGGAGCCGGCTTTCCGGGGGCCAGCAGCAACGGCTCGCCATCGCGCGCGCGCTGCTCAAGAACGCGCCGATTCTGCTGCTCGACGAGGCGACCTCGGCGCTCGACACGGAATCCGAGCGCATGGTGCAGCGGGCCCTGGAGCGGCTGGCGGAAGGCCGCACCGTCATCGCGATCGCGCACCGGCTTTCCACGATCGTTAATGCGGATCACATCATCGTGCTGGAGCAGGGCCGGATCGTGGAGGAGGGCAATCACGCGATGCTTTTCGCCGGGGATGGCTATTACCGGCGGCTTTATGATCTTCAGTTTGGCGCGGAGAACCAACCCGCCCCAGCGGTTTGAAATTCCAAACGCCGAATGCCAAAGTCCGAATGAATTTCCCCCGTCGTTCGGCATTCGCCATTCTGCATTCTTAGAAAAGCGACGGTAACTCAGCCAGCGACGAGATGACCGCCTGGGCGCGGCCAGGCAGATTTTCCGGCGGCTGGGACAAACGATTGATCCACACCGCTTGAAATCCGAAAAACGCCGCACCGGCGACATCCCACGCGTTCGACGAGACAAAGCAAATCCGGTCGGGCGTGACTTTGAAATGCGTTGTGACCAGCGCATACACGCTGGGAGCGGGCTTGAAGGTGCGCACACTTTCGACGCTCAACACGGCATCGAACACATCATCAAGTCCGGCGGACGTGACGGCACTGGCCAGCATCGCGGGCGCGCCGTTGGAGAGAATGGCCAATTGGCACCCATGCCCGCGCAGGGTGGCGAGGGTGGCGGCCGCGTCGGGATAAGCCTTCAGGTCGGCATACGAATGCAGGAGTTTTTCCCGCAAGTCCGCGGCATGGACGCCATGGGTTTCCATCGCGAAATCCAGCGCATCCTGGGTGAGCTGCCAGAAGTCGGCATAGTCACCCATCAGCGATCGCAACCAGCTGTATTCGATCTGCTTCTGTCGCCAAAGCGCGGAAACGGCGTCCGCCCGCGGGCCGACGGCGTCACGATGGGCCGCCACGGCGGAATGCACGTCGAAGAGCGTGCCGTACGCGTCGAAGACGCAGATCGAAAGTTTTTCGGGGAGCATGGGGTCGCGGGTGGGAGTTCGGCGGACCGGTTTCATTCCATGCGATCCGCGGGTTCTTCCACCCGGAATTTCGCCGTCGCGCCGGAATTCCGCCGCGGGTGAACTTTCCGGGCGCGCTGGGGTTTCATTCCAAGGGGGGAATCTGGCATCTCCCCCCTTCGCCCGCCGGCGAGAATGATTCGTGCTGTATTCTCTATCCCCTTTTTCGACCTACTCCAGTCGGTCTGATATCCGCCTCCAGATCCATGCTTAAGTCTTTCTTCCGCATCATCTTCACCCTGGTGCTCGGCCTGCTGGGCGTGGTCGAAACCCAGGCCGCTTTTCCGACGATTGCCCTCAAGGCGGTCTCGCTTGGCGAGCTGCAGGCTCCGGTGAACATCAGCCATGCGGGCGACGGTTCTGGTCGGCTGTTCATTTGCGACCAGAAGGGGAAAATCCGCATCATTCAGAATGGCATGCTGCTGCCGACCCCGTTTCTCGACATCACGTCCAGGGTCATTGCCTTGAACCCCGGGTACGACGAGCGGGGGCTGCTCGGTCTCGCGTTTCATCCAGGTTACAGCAATCCGCTGAGTCCCGGCTTCGGGCGCTTCTATGTTTTCTACACCGCGCCCTCGCCGAATTTTCCGGGCACGACTGACCCGGTGGATTGCCGCACAACTATCTCCGAGTTTCGCGTCACTGCGGACCCCAACGTGGCGGATCCGCTTTCCGAGAGAATCCTGCTGACCTTCGACAAGCCGCAGTTCAATCACAACGGCGGCCAGCTCGTCTTTGGACCGGAGCCGGGCGGCAACCTTTACATCAGCGTGGGCGACGGCGGCGATGCCGACGATAACGCCGCCGGGCACACTGGCGGGTCGTCGGCGCATCCCGCCGGAGCACTTGGCAACGCCCAGGACAAGACGCGCCTGCTCGGGAAGCTGCTACGCATCGATCCGCTGGGCACGAATGACCCCCTCGGTAGTGGGCAGTACGGCATTCCGGCGACGAATCCGTTCATGGGCCAATCCGTCACGGGAGTACGCGAGGAAATCTTCGCCTACGGTTTGCGCAATCCGTGGCGCGCCTCCTTCGATGATGGCCCGGGCGGGACTGGGCGTCTGTTTGTTGCCGATGTTGGCCAGAATAAGGTTGAGGAGATAAACATCGTGGTGGCCGGCGGAAACTATGGCTGGCGCGTGAAGGAAGGGAACTACGACTTCGATCCGTTGGTCTCCCATGATGGCGAGACGTTGCTGGCCCCCATCGCCGAATACGCCCATCCCAACGTGGTGGTCTCTCCGCCCCTGCCGCAGCTTGGTATTTCGATTTGCGGCGGTTATTTGTACCGCGGGAGCGTGATTTCCGGCCTCGCCGGCAAGTATGTCTTCGGCGACTTCGGTCAGAGCTTTGCCAGCGCGTCCGGCTCGATTCTAGGGATCGAGGAAACCTCCCCGAATGTCTGGACGCCGCCGGTGCGCCTGACCGTAATCGGCGGCAATCCGCTGCCGGTGCGTCTGCTCGCGATGGGCCGCGATGAAGCGGGTGAGATCTATCTTGCGACGGAAGTCCTGCTCGGCCCGCAGGGCGCCACCGGCGGCATCTATAAGATTGTTCCGGCGGCGGCCGACTCAGCCGCACTCAACCCGGTGAAGGACAACACCCTGTTCTCCGAGTCCGGCTCGACCAGCAACGCGTTGGGCAGTCTCTTCGCCGGCCGCGTGGCGAGCCTGACGGCCGTACGGCGCGCCCTGCTTGCGTTTGACATCAACTCCAGCGTACCCGCCGGATCCACAATTGATGCCGCCACGCTCACCCTCACGCTGAACAACGTGGGCCCCGGCGTGAACAACAACATGTCGCTCTATCGTCTCACCGAAAGCTGGGGCGAGGGCACTTCGAACGGCAGCGGCGGCGGCGCGCCAGCCACGCCCGGTGATGCGACCTGGACGCAGCGCTTCTACGACGCCACCACGCCGGTGAATTGGACGACCCTCGGCGGCACATTTTCCGGCACCATCTCCGCGACGGCGAACGTGACCAATTCGTTCGGTCCATTTTCGTGGACGTCGGCCCAGCTCGCCACGGACGTGAAGAACTGGCTGGCCACCCCGGCGACCAATTTCGGTTGGATCCTGACAGCCGATGAGGCGATCACGGCCAGCCCGACTGCGCATGGGTTTGTCAGTCGCGAGGGGGCTTCAGCGCAGCGGCCGCGATTGCAGGTCAACTACAGCGGTGCGGCGCTGACGCGGCGTGAATTTTGGCTCAGGCAGTATTTCCCGGCCGGGAAATTCGTCGATGACGCCGGCGATCTCGACGGCGATGGAATCTCGAACCTGGTCGAGTACGCGTTTGGCTTCAATCCGCTGTTGCAAAATCCGCCCGGCGCAGGCTTTCAGATCTCGACGGCGCCGTCCGGCACGGACACCACGCTGACCATCACCTTCCGCCGCGATCCGCGGGCGACGGATCTGACGTACGTGCTGCAGACCAGCAGCGACCTGGTGAATTGGACCACGATCGCGCAGAGCGCGGGCGGCGCGGTGCCGACCGGGACGGGATTTGTTTCGGAAAGCGACGTGATCGGCGAGTCGCCGATCAAGCTGGTGGTCGCGCAAGAAACCATCGCCCCGGCGCAGGGGCAGCGCTTCGCGCGGTTACAGATCACACACTAGTCACGCCACGATTTCGACCTTGTCCCCGACACGAATCGTCCCGGTCCCGCGGTGCATCAGGTATTGACCAAAGGTGATCGCTCCCCCTTCGTCGCGGCGGTATTTCCCGAGCGTCTGCAGCGGCTCCGGCCCGCGCTCGCCGGTCGCCTGGTCCGTGGTGGTGACGATGCAGCGCCCACAATCGCCGCCGGCGCGAAATTCGATTCCGCCGATCCGGATGATTTTCCAGCGATCCTCCTCATGCGGCTCCGCGCCGCGCACGACGATGTTTGGCCGGAAGCGATTCATGGGCAGCGGGGTCGCGAGCCGCCCATTCAACTCCTCGAGCGATGCCTCCGAGATGACCAGGATCGGGAACGCGTCGACGAACGCGATCGGCACGTCCGCCAGCACATCGGCATGAGCCGCAGGAATGCGCGCGGTTGGCAGGCGGCGCTCGAATTTGTCATCGGCGCGCACGAGCCGGCTCGGCCGGCCCAGCACCGCGCTCAACCAGGCCGCGACGCCGTTACCCATGTCCCCGGCCGGCACCGTATCGCGCCAGACCGTGACGGGCCGGTCGCCCTCGCTGGCGGTGTCGAGCGGCAGGCGGAATTCGCGCGCGCCGGGGACCTGCAGCACGAGCGCAGCGTTCTCTAAGCGGGCCTCGATCAGAGCGATGTGCGCGTCGCTCCGCTGCGTTTGAAAATTCCGCGAGGCGTCGACGATAAGAAAGCGCCGGTCGTTGACCAGGCCGAAGGCGTCAAAGGAGGTCTCTTCCACCGCGATGCTGCGGCAGGATTTCACGGGATGAATATGGAGGCTGCTGACGGTTGTGGTGCTCACGGAACAGCCCGGCTCTAGCGGACCACGCGCTCTTTGTCCACCGCGAGGACGGCAGGTCGCGCGTGCGCCGAACTTTATCTGCTTGGTTCGGCGACTCGAAAACCCGACACTTCCCGACTCCCATGCTGAAAATTGCTACCCCTTTCTTCGCGCTCGTTGCGATAGTCGCTGCCCCGTCGCTCTCCGGCGCGGAGGTGAAAACCGCGGAAAAGAAACCATTTTCCGTCCGCGATCTCGTGATGATGGAGCGTGTTTCCGATCCGCGGATCTCGCCGGATGGGAAATTTGTCGCCTACCAGGTGCGCAAGACCGATCTCGAGGCCAACAAGGGCGTCAACGGGATCTGGTTGCTCGATCTCCAGTCGCCCGTCGCGGTGCCGCGAATTTTGAGCGCGCCCGGCAGCGACGCCAACACGCCGCGTTGGTCGGCCGACGGGAAGGCCATCTATTTTCTCTCGTCGCGCTCCGGTTCCAGCCAGGTGTGGCGCCTGTCGCTCGACGGCGGCGAGGCCCAGCCGGTCACGCAGCTTCCCCTCGAGGTCGGCAGCTTCAGGCTGTCGCCAGATGGCCGCCTTCTCGCCGTGACGCTCGAAGTCTTTCCCGATGCCGCGACGCTCGCGGACACCAAGAAACGCCTCGACCAAAAGGCGAAACCGAAGGCGACGGGCATGTTGTTCGACAAGCTGTTTGTCCGGCATTGGGACGCGTGGGCCAATGGCGCTCGCTCGCAGCTCTTCACCATGTCGCTCGATCCGGCGGGAAGCACAGCGGGCGAGCCCGTGCTCGTCTCCCGCGGCATTGACGGCGACGTCCCGTCCAAGCCCTTCGGCGATGACACCGAGTACGGCTTCTCGCCGGACGGAAAGACGCTCTACTTCAACGCGCGGATCGCGGGTCGGACGGAGGCGTGGTCGACAAATTTCGACCTCTTCAGCGCGCCGGCCGACGGCAGTGCGCCGCCACGCAACCTCACCGCCGACAATCCGGCCTGGGACGGTTATCCGCTGGCCTCGCCCGATGGAAAGAAACTCTACTACCTTGCGATGAAACGCGCCGGCTTCGAGGCGGATCGGTTCGGCATCATGGAATTGGATCTCGCCAGCGGGAAAAAGCGCGAGGTCGCGCCCGGCTGGGATCGCAGCGCCGGGGCGATGAAGATTTCCGCGGACGGGCTCACGCTTTACACCAACGCGGATGAGCTGGGCCAAAACCGGCTGTTTGCGATCGAGGTCGCGACCGGCAAGGCGAAGGCGCTGACCGATCAGGGAAATGTTGGTGGTTTCAGTATTGCGACCGATGGGATCGTGTATGCCCGGTCTACGTTAAGTGCCCCGTCCGATCTCTTCCGGGTCGCCGCGACCGAGGGGGCCAAGCCCGCCCAACTCACGCGGCATAACGCCGCCGCGCTCGCGGACATCAACTTCGGCGAATACGAGCAATTCTCCTTCAGGGGTGCGAAGGATGAAACTGTCTACGGCTACGTGATGAAACCGGTGGGCTATGTGGCCGGGAAGAAATATCCGGTCGCCTTTCTGATACACGGCGGGCCCCAGGGCAGCTTCGGTAACGAGTTTCACTATCGCTGGAATCCCCAGTCATACTCGGCGGCCGGATACGCGGTCGTCTTCATCGATTTCCACGGCTCCACCGGCTACGGCCAGAAGTTTTCGGATGCGGTCAGCGGCGACTGGGGCGGCGCGCCGCTGGAGGACTTGAAAAAGGGCTGGGCCTTCGCGCTGGAAAAATACAATTTTCTTGATGCCAACCGCGCCGCGGCGCTCGGCGCCAGCTACGGTGGGTACATGATTGCCTGGATCGCGGGCAACTGGTCGGAACCTTGGAAGTGCCTGGTCTGCCACGATGGCGTCTTCGACACGCGCCTCGGCACCTACTCGACCGAGGAGCTGTGGTTCGACGAGTGGGAGATGGGCGGAACCCAGTGGGAAAAGCCGGACTTATACGAGCGCCACAATCCGCTCAACCATGTCTCTAAATGGAAAACGCCCATGCTGGTGGTGCAGGGGGCGCTGGATTATCGCGTCGGCTCGGAGCATGCCATCGGCATTTTCACCGCGTTGCAGCGGCGCGGCATCCCGAGCGAGCTGCTCTATTTCCCCGACGAGAACCACTGGGTCCTCAAGCCGCAGAACAGCATCCAGTGGCACGAGACCGTGCTGGCGTGGCTGAACCGCTGGACCGGACCCGCCACCCCAAAATAGGCGTGCGCCGCAGGCATCACTCCACCGTCACGCTCTTCGCAAGGTTGCGCGGCTTGTCCACGTCGCAGCCGAGATGCACGGCGGTGTGATAGGCGAAGAGCTGCAGCGGGATGACCGTGAGCAGCGGGGTAAGAAATTCCAGCGTACGCGGCACAGCGATGACGTCGTCGCAGATCTGCTCGAGCGGACCGGTGGCGCCCTCCGTGCCGATGGCAATGACCGGACCCTTGCGCGCCAGGACCTGCTCGATGTTGTTCATGTTCTTTTCGAAGACGGTGTCGTCGGGCGCGATGAACACGCTCGGGAATTCCGGTCGGATCAACGCGATGATGCCGTGCTTCAGCTCCCCGCTCGGATGGCCATTGGCGTTGATGTAGGAAATTTCCTTCATCTTCAGCGCGCCCTCCAGCGCGATGGGATAATTGTACTGCCGGCCGAGGAAGAGCATGCCTTCCGCGTTCGCATACTTCTCCGCGATCGTCTTGATTTTCGCGTCCAGCTCGAGACAGCGCGCGACCTGATCGGGCAGCGCCTCGAGGGCCTTGATGATGGCGAGTCCCTCACCGAACGAAAGATGGCGGATGCGGCCCAGCAGCAGCGCGAGCAGGGCCAGGATGACCACCTGGCTGGTGAATGATTTCGTGGCCGCGACTCCAATTTCCGGTCCGGCGTGCATGTACACGCCGCCGCCGCTTTCGCGCGCGATCGTGCTGGCGACGTTGTTGCAGACGCCGCGCACGCGATGGCCGCGCCGGATGCCTTCGCGCAGCGCGGCCAGCGTGTCGGCGGTCTCGCCGCTCTGGCTGATCGCGAGAATGAGCGTGTCCTTGTTCAGCGGCATGTTGCGCCAGCGGAATTCACTGGCGTAATCGACCTCCGCCGGGACGCGCGCGAGCGACTCGAGAATATACTCTCCGACCAGCGCGGCGTGGCACGCGCTGCCGCAGGCGGAGAGAATCACCCGATCGATGTCGCGCAGCTCCTGCGGCGTCATGTTCAATCCGCCGAGCCGGGCGGTGGCCTCCTCGTGCGAGAGGCGGCCGCGCATCGCGTCGCGCACGGTGTTCGGCTGCTCGTAGATTTCCTTGAGCATGAAGTGCGCGTAATCGCCCTTCTTGACCGCCTCGCCGCTGAATTCGAATTCGCTGACCTCGTAGCGCCCGGGGCCGCCGCCGAGCAGCGAGCGGATCTCGAATTGCGCGCGCTCGATCACCGCCATGTCGAAATCGTTCAGGTAGACCACCTCCCGCGTGTGCGCCGCGAACGCCGCCGGGTCGCTCGCCAGGAAGTGCTC
>JANMQT010000290.1:0-2527 GCA_031370675.1 Verrucomicrobiota bacterium | reverse complement strand
GCAGCGTCAAATCCGTCAGCTTCGGACGACCGGGAAGCTCGTCCCTACCATTTTCCCATCGCGTGGGACGACGCGAACCACCTGCGTCGCAATCACGCTGTTAACTACGCCCGCGCGATCGTGAGGACGCGCACACTGGCGGCGCCGGCCTGGCGCAGGACCAGCGCGCACTCGTCGGCCGTCGAACCGGTGGTGAACACATCGTCCACGAGCACGAGGTTTCGATCCCGCACGTCGGCTCCCTTCGCGAGTTCAAACGCACCGCGGAGATTTTCGATGCGCTCGCGCCGATCGAAATGGGTCTGCGTGGTGGTGTAGCGAATGCGCCGGAGGAGCGGTTCGACCGGGAGCGAGGCTGCGTCACTGATGCGCTCCGCGAGAACCTGCGCCTGGTTGAAGCCACGTTCGCGTTTTCGCCGCGGATGCAACGGCACGGGCACGAGGGCATCGATGCCCGGTTCGCTCAACCGCACGTCCTGCAGCCCCATGGCCAGCCACTTCGCGAGAGGGTGGCGGAGCTCAAACCGGCCGTTGTATTTGAACGCGTGGATCAAGTCGCGCACGAGACCGCGGCTTCGGTAAGTCGCGACCGCCGCGCCGAAGCGAAAACGTCGATCGTGACAGTTCGGGCAGGTGAAGGCGCGATCGATCGCGCCGTCGAACGGCTCGGAGCAGATTGCGCAGTACGGTGGCCGCAGCCGGCGTTTTTCCACGTCGGCGAGACAGCGTTCGCACAGATGGTCCCTCACGGAGGTAGGCGTGTCGCAGCCGGCGCAATGGGGCGGATGAAACAGGGTCCCCAGCGCCCCGAGCCATCCACGCCAGCCGTGGTCTTGCATGACGGGAAGGGAGGCGCAGTCAGCTCCCGTTGCGCGTGCGGCGGGCGAGCGTCTGACTGATCTCGCGCACCGCCTCGGCGAGGTCCTCTGGCGGGTCGAGAAAGATCAGCGTGAGCAGATAGGGCGTTTCCTCGGGGCAGGCCTTGTCGCGATGACAGCCGACGACGATACCGCGCAATTTCACCAACCGCTTTTCTGTGCTGCACCCGAGCTGGACGTTGATGCCCAGTTCCGCGCCCAGGTCAAAATGCCAGCGCGTCTTCAGCTCCAAGCCGCGCGCCGTGACCCGCAGGTCGCCATTGCGGAACTGGGCGGAATCCGCGCCATAGTCGAGATAAACCGCCGCCGAATCGTCGTTGGAATGCGGCAGGTACATCGCAGTGAAACAGAACAGGGGAAGGCGGTTCCATGCCCGCCCTTCTCGAATGAAAAGACGCTAACACCCACCCTTGGGCTGTCAACGCGACCCCCGCGGTCCTGGCGCCGAATCCAGCCGGTCGCGATTTGGAGTCGCGCTTTTGCCCGGGACCCGCCAAGATGGGTCAGGATGAGAAAGCCTATTTGCATCGCGCTGGCCGTGGCGCTCGCCGGCGGACTGCTGGCACCGCCGGCGTTTGCGATCCCGCCGTCGACGAAGCGGACGCGGCAGCCGCTTTCGGATGATTTGGGTCCCGGCGGCGATGCCCGCGGGCGTGGTGACCGGGCGGCCCAGGCGCGCTTGCAGGCCGCGCCGCTCGAGATGCGGATCAGTGCTCGGCGGCTGCAAACCGATCTGGTGGCCACGGATCCGGTGTATGCGGCGCTGCAAAAAAGAGTGACTCTGGCGCGGACCGACGAGGAAAAGCGGGCCGCTTGGAATCAATACAACACCCGGCTTTACGGCGAGATGCGCCGTCGCAAACCGGCACTGGCGGCCTATATCAACCTGCTCGAGACGGTGGCCCGGAGCCGGTACGACGCGCCGATTCGGCGCGGAGAAGCGCTGGATAACGCGGGGTTCGACCGGGCGGAAAACTAGCCCGGCGCGGTTGGCCGCCGCCCGCAGACTGGGTGTCCGGGCGAGGCGATGCTCAACCGACGCGACCCTTTTGCTCGGCGAGCCGTTCCTTCAGTTCAGCCGGGCAGTGCCCGCCGAGTTTGTCGAAGAATTCACCCGAGAGCTGGTAATCGGTGTGCCAGCCGGCGGCGTCGTAGGCGATGGCCTTCTCGAAGTCGGGGGCGGAGAATCCTTCCATGCCTGCGAGATCAAAATCCTTCGCCTCGGGCAGGTGACCGATGGGCATTTCCTTCGCGTCGGCAGTGCCCTCGCAGCGGTCGATCATCCATTTCATGGCGCGCATGTTTTCTCCGAAGCCCGGCCAGAGGAATTTTCCCTCGGCGCTCTTGCGAAACCAGTTTACGCCGAAAATCAGCGGCGGTTGGGTGAGCTTCTTCCCCATCTCGAGCCAGTGCGTGAAGTAGTCGCCCATGTGGTAGCCGCAGAATGGCAGCATTGCCATCGGATCCAGGCGGAGCTTGCCCACCGTCCCGGCGGCCGCGGCGGTCATCTCACTGCCCATCGTTGCGCCGATGAACGTGCCGTGTTCCCAATCGAATGACTGGTAGACCAGCGGCACCGTGCTCGCGCGCCGGCCGCCAAAGATGATCGCGCTGATTGGCACCCCGCTCGCGAGTTCGAACTCGTCGGC
>JANMQT010000278.1:0-4777 GCA_031370675.1 Verrucomicrobiota bacterium | reverse complement strand
TGGAAATCGTCTTTGTGCGGGGAAACCACACGGACGTTTGCCCGCTCGTCGGGATTTATGCAGGGCGGCTGCGCGTGGTGAAGAACGCGGCGGACGGTCGCGAGCAGATTTATTTGCATGGCGGCGCGGCGCTGACGGACCTGGCGCTCATCGGCAAGGAGCCCGGCGTGCAGGCGAGGGCGGCGGCGGTGGCGGCTGAGGCCGGCGCAGCGCCGATGCGGGCGCTGACCGCGAAGGAATTTGCCGGGAAGATTCGGGACGGGTTGCAGCGGCGGGGAATCGCGTCGGACGAGCCATGAAGATCGTCGAACCCGAAGCGCGTGGCGGGGGCTCCCGAGACTCGATGCTCGCCGGAATGGCGCGCGTCGCAGCACCGGTGGTTTTGCTCGCGTTGTTCGCGGTGCTGATCTTTGGCCGGAGCGCGAAGCTGGCGGGCTATGCCCTCGAGGGAGAGCGCTGGCCGAGCAACACCGCCATTCAGATGTCGCTGCGACTTGGTTCCAATGGAACGACGAACTTCGACGCGGCGGCCGCGCAGGCGGCGAGCCTCTGGAATAACTATCTCGGCAGCAATGTCCGCATGGTCACTTCGATCAGCACGGGTGCAAGCGGACAGTCCGACGGGATCAACGGCGTATTTTTCGCGAACAATTTTTTCGGCCAGACCTTTGGGGGAGCTCTCGCCATCACCAATCTCACGTATTTCGGAAACCTCCCGAATGGGGTCACGAGCGAGGTGGATGTGGTCTTCAATACGGCCTTTGCGTGGAGTTCCTACACCGGTCCCATTTCAAACAATCCGTATGACTTGCGCCGCGTGGCGATTCACGAATTTGGGCACGTCCTCGGTCTGGATCACCCGGATCAGGCGAGCCCGCCGCAAACTCCGAATCCGCGGCCGGTCATGAATTCGTACGTGACGAACACGGACACGATGATTCAGGACGACATCAACGGAATGATGGCGATCTATGGTTCGGTCGTGACGCCCACCCCGACGCCCACTCCGACTCCGATCCCGTTGGGCGGACAGACGATCGCGGGTGCGGTCGGGCATGTGTACAGCAGTCCGGGCGATCCGGTGGGCCTGGGCGCGGAAGCGATGCTCGACTCTTCAACCGGCTACGCGACGCCGACCTCTCTTTATTATCGGCGCGACGTGGAGAGCGGCACCGGCCGCACGCTGCATCGGTTTATTTTCGCGAAGAACGGCGTTGCCGGCACCGGCGAGTGGGTCTTCACCTTTCCCACGGCGTCGGGCCAGAATCTGGTGAGCGGCACCTATGCGATTTCCTCCACCGATCAAACCGCAAATCTGGAGGGAAGGTTTTCGACGGCGACCTCTGGGCAGATGGTGTTGCGGAACGTGGCTTACTCGGGCAGCAACATCTCCAGCATCGCGGCGGACTTCAGCATCGCCCAGTCGGCCGTGGCGTCGGCGCCGAAATTCATCGCGGGACAGCTTCGCTTCAACACCCCGGGTGTGGCGTTGCCGGCCGCGCGGATCGTGAATCTTTCGACCCGGGTGAATGTCGGGACCGGAGTCGCGCAAGCGATTGCCGGTTTCGTTTTTAGCGATCCGTCCAGCGTGGGTAAGGAGGCGTTGGTCCGCGTGCTCGGGCCTTCGCTGGCCAGCAGCGGGGTGGCGGGGGTGCTCCCGGACCCCGTGCTCGACCTGTATTCCGGTTCGACCATCATCCTGAGCAATGACGACTGGGGGACGGGCTTCGCCGATCCCTCACAAGCTCCGGTCGCCCAACTGGGTCTCGCCCCGACGAATGGACTCGAGAGCGTGCTCTTGAACCGCTTTAGCAACGGCGGCTACACGGCGGTCGTGCGTGGATATCCCAATGGTGGCGTGCCGGGCACGGGGGTCGGGCTCATCGAGGCCTACGATCTTGAAATCGGCAGCGCGGCGGCGCTGATCAATGTCGCGACGCGCGGCCAGGTGGGCACGGGTGCCAACGTCATGATCGCCGGCTTCGTGATCCAGGGTCCGGGTAACAAGAAGGTCATCGTGCGTGCCATCGGTCCCTCGCTCACGGCGGCGGGCGTAAGCGGAGCCCTGCAGAATCCGACCCTCACACTCTACAACTCCTCGAGCGCGGTCATCGGTCAAAACGACGACTTCCTACAAAACTCCGGGCCGGATCTGGCAGCGATCGCCGCAAAGAATCTGACACCGACCGATGCGCGCGAGTCGGCGATCTACAGGGTGCTTCCACCGGGTGCGTACACCGTGATCGTGAGCGGCGTGGGAAACACCACAGGAATTGGCCTGGTCGAGATTTACGACGCCGACTAGTTTCGCGATGGTCTGCAAAAGGAAAGCCCCTACCTTGCATCCTGCCCCGTGATAACTCGAATCCGCATGGCCAAATTGATTTGCCTCCTGCTCGTATGTGTCAGCCTGATTGCCGTTCGCGACGGCCGGGCGATGACCGTTGAGCCGACGGACTTTGAGCGTTTGCTGGATCAGGCGCAGGAAATCTACAAGGCGCAGGTGGTTGAGGTGAAGAGCGACTGGTCGGGGGAGGGCGCCAACCGGCACATCGCGACATTCGTGCGCTTGCGTGTGCTGGAATCCTACCGTGGCGCGGTGCAGGGTGAGCAGACGCTGGAATTTTTTGGCGGCAGAATCGGAGAGCGCACGCAGCGCATTGTCGGGATGCCGGAGTTCCAGCCCGGGGACATGGAGGTCGTTTTTGTGCGGGACAACCATCGGGCGCTCAGTCCGCTGGTGGGCGTTTACCATGGACGGCTGCGGGTGGTGACCAACGCGGCCGACGGGCGGGAGCAGATGTTTCTGCATGACGGCACGCCGCTGACGAATCTCGCGTTGGTCGGCAAGGAACCCGCCGCGCGCGGGAAGCAGCCGATGACGGACGCGGCCGGAGCGTCGACCCGGCCGATGTCCTCGAAGGAGGTGGCGGAGCAGATCAAGGCCGGGCTAAGGCGCCGTGGAATTTCACCGGACGAACCATGAAAAAGGTCCAGAGGGCAAGAAACGATTTTACGGTCCGCGGTTCGATGCTCTCTTGGACGGCGCGCTTCGGCCTGCCCGGGACCTTGCTGGCGTTGTTCAGCGTGTTGATTTTCAGCCGCGGACCGGCGGCGTCGGCCTTTACGCCTGAAGGCCAGCACTGGCCGCCTGGAGCCGCCGTCGTGCTGTCGCTCCAGCTGGGCAAGAACGGCGTGGCAACGCTCACGGATCGCAGCGCCAGCTTCGATGTTGTGGCCCAGAACGCGGCCAGCCTCTGGAACAATTTTCTGGGTAGCAACGTGCGATTCATTCCAACCCTAAACGGGGTCGGTCCGAGTGGAAACTCGGATAACATGACCAGCGTTTTTTTCGACAACAACTATTTCGGGACGGCGTTCGGCAACGGCACCCTGGCCATCACGGTTTACTCTTATTACACCGACCAAACCTTCTCGGATGTGGATGTGGTGTTTAACAGCTCCTACGACTGGGATTCCTTCCGGGGCTCGATGCCGCTGCAAGGGACGAACAACACCTACGATTTTCGCCGGGTGGCGATTCATGAATTCGGCCACGTGCTCGGGCTCGATCATCCCGATCAAGCCAAGCCACCGCAAACGGTGACGGCCATCATGAATTCCCGCGTCAGCAGCGGTGTCGACGTGATGCAGACGGACGACACCAACGGCGTGCAATCCATTTATGGCGTCTTCAATGCCCCCACGCCGACCCCCACGCCCGCGCCGATCCCAAATTCACCCGGAACAATGCTTACGGGCGCGGTCGGACACATTTACAGCAGTCCCGGTGAACCGGTCGGTCGGGGTGCGGAGGCGATGATCGATTCGTCTACCGCATATGCTGGCGCGGTGTACCGGCGCACGGAAACTGACGCCGCCGGACGCTCGCTCCATCGCTTCATCTTCGCGCAGAACGGCATGACCGGGACGGGTGAATGGGTTTTTACTTTTGCCACGCCGGCCGGACAGCCTCTCGCGAGCGGGACCTACAATATTGTCTCCGCGGACCAGGCGAATGGCACGAAGCCATTTATCACGGTCAGTCTCGAGAGTGGCTACTCCACGGTCTCGTCCGCGCAGGTGGTCCTGCAGGGCGTTACCTATTCTGGCAGCGTCATCACCGCCATCGCGGCTGATTTCGTAATCACGCAGTCGTCCACGAGTGGGGCGCCGCAATTCCTCGCAGGCCAACTCCGCTTTAACACCCCCGTGCCGCTGCCGGCCGCGCGGATCGTGAATCTCTCGACGCGCGTGAATGTCGGCCTCGGGGCGGCGCAAGCAATCGCCGGATTCGTCTTTAGCGATCCTACGGCGGTCGGCAAGCAAGCGCTCGTGCGCGTGCTCGGCCCGGGGCTGATCCCGAACGGAGTTACCGGCGTGCTCAATGATCCGGTGGCGAAGCTTTACGCCGCGGGCGCGACGTCTCCGTTCCTCATTGATGATGATTGGGCGGACGGCCAGTCGATTCCTTCCCAAGCGCCGATCGTTCAGCTTGGACTGGTGCCACCGGCGCGCACGGAGAGCGTCTTGTTGAATCGCTTTACCAACACGTCGGGGACGATCGGTGCCTATACGACGGTGGTGAGCGGCCTGGACCAGAACAATCAGCCGAATGGCACAGGCGTTGCCCTCCTCGAGGTGTACGACTTGGAAATCGGCAGTGCGGCTTCGCTGATCAATGTCGCGACGCGCGGGCAGGTGGGGACCGGTGCCAACGTCATGATCGCCGGCTTCGTGATCCAAGGCCCGGGGACCAAGAAGGTGATCGTGCGCG
>JANMQT010000216.1:0-2218 GCA_031370675.1 Verrucomicrobiota bacterium | reverse complement strand
GGCACGACAAAGCCCCGGGCGGGACCGGCGTAGGCAAGGCGCCTGCCCTGGAGGAGGACGGCGCCTTTTCCCACCACGGCGAGTTCCCCCATTGCCCGCCCGACGCGCGGCCGCGCGCGGCCGCGCAACGTCAGCAATTCGCCGCAATGGACGATTGCAATTGTCATGGCAACTGCATCGGCAGCTTAATCGCGTGGCGCTCGGCGGCGGCGATGGCAATGCCGTAGCCGGCGTCGGCATGCCGCGCGATGCCGATGCCGGGATCATTCGTCAAGACGCGGCTCAATCGGCGCGACGCCTCGGGCGTGCCGTCGGCCACGCTGACCTGCCCCGCGTGAATCGAATAACCCATGCCGACCCCGCCGCCGTGGTGGAGCGACACCCACGTGGCGCCACTCGCGGTGTTGAGCAGCGCGTTGAGGATCGGCCAGTCGGCAATCGCGTCGGAGCCGTCCTTCATCGCCTCGGTTTCGCGGAACGGCGATGCGACCGAGCCGGTGTCGAGATGGTCGCGACCGATCGCGATCGGCGCGTCGAGTTCACCGCGACGCACCATCTCGTTGATGGCTTCGCCCATGCGCGCGCGATCGCCCTGGCCCAGCCAGCAAATCCGCGCGGGCAAGCCCTGGAAATGAATCTTTTCGCGCGCCAATCGGAACCAGCGCGAGAGCGTGACATCCTGCGGAAACAGGCGCAGCGCGAGCTCGTCGGTCTTGCGGATGTCCTCCGGGTTGCCGGAAAGTGCGACCCAGCGGAACGGACCCTTCCCCTCGCAGAACAGCGGCCGGATGTATTCCGGCACGAAGCCCGGAATGCGGAACGCGTCCTGGCAGCCCGCGTCCTGCGCCATCTTGCGAAGGTTGTTGCCGTAATCGAAGGCGATGGCGCCCGCGCGCTGCATCGCCAGCATCGCGTCGACATGCACCACCATGCTCGCCTTCGAGCGCTTGACGTAGTCGACCGGGTCGCGCTGGCGCAATTCATCGGCCGCGGCAATCGACCAGCCGGCCGGAATGTAACCGACGAGCGGATCGTGCGCGCTGGTCTGGTCGGTGACCACGTCCACCGGCACGCCACGCCGCACGAGTTCCGGCAGGACCTCTGCGCAGTTGCCCACGAGGCCCACGGAGAGGGCCTCGCGCGACTTCTGCGCCGCGGCGCACCAGGCGAGCGCCTCGTCGAGATCGTGCGTCATGCGATCGCAGTAGCCGGTCTCGACGCGGCGCTGGATGCGCCAGGGCTCGACCTCGACGCCGAGGCAGACCGCGCCGTTGAGCGTGATCGCAAGCGGCTGCGCGCCGCCCATGCCGCCCAGTCCGCCGGTCACGACGAGCTTGCCGGCGAGGTCACCACCGAAATGCTTGTCGGCGAGCGCGGCGAACGTTTCGAACGTGCCTTGCACGATGCCCTGCGACCCGATGTAAATCCACGAACCCGCGGTCATCTGCCCATACATGATTAACCCGCGGCGCTCGAATTCGTCGAAGACCTCCCAGTTCGCCCAGTTCCCAACCAGGTTGGAATTCGCCAGGAGGACGCGCGGGGCGAATTCGTGAGTGCGAAAAACGCCGACCGGCTTGCCGGACTGCACGAGCAGGGTCTCGTCGTTCGCGAGGGATTTGAGCTCGCGCGTGATGGCGTGGTAGGAAGGCCAGTCGCGCGCGGCCTTGCCGCGGCCGCCGTAAACGATCAGATCCTCGGGTCGCTCGGCGACTTCCGGATCGAGATTGTTCATGAGGCAGCGCAAGGCGGCTTCCTGCTGCCAGCTGCGGCAGGACAGCTCAGTGCCGTGCGGCGCACGGATGATCGGAGCGGTCGTCGTCATAGGGAAAGAAATCTCTGCCACAAAGGCACAGAGCACACAGAGAAGAATGCTATCACACCCGAATCTCCGGAAAGAAAACTCTCTGTGCCTCTGTGGCGATTCCTACCAGCGATGCAGCGGACCGCATTTGCGCTCGGCGGCGGCAAGGATTTCGCCGGAGCGCACGGCCTCAATCGACTGTTCGATGTCGGTGCGCAGCAGCCGGTCCTTGTTCAGGAAGCGCACGCGTTTGCGCAGCGCCCTGTGCGCCGCCTCGATCGCGTCGCCCGCGTGCAACGGATGAATGAAATCCAGCGCCTGGGCCGCGCCAAGCAACTCGAGCGCGAGCACCGTCTCCGCGTTCTCGACCACGCGCCGCAGCTTGGTCGCGCCGATGCTGCCCATCGACACGTG
>JANMQT010000206.1:0-1923 GCA_031370675.1 Verrucomicrobiota bacterium | reverse complement strand
CAACCGGCTCGGCGGGGTTCAGGTCACGACCACCACCGGCGGACGCGTTACCGCCCACTTCAGCCCGGCGGCCCGCGCTGCGGTCGAGAAGATCAAGGTCGTGCCCTACGTCGAACGCGTCGCCGCTTCGGATAATTTGCGCTATGCCCTCGACGGCGCCGCGGCGGCCGAGCAGCCGGCGTTCGGTCACGCCGCGCCTGCCGCCAAGCCAGGCGCGACGCCCGCCTCGTAAGGCGTATTTTTCGACGGGCATGAGTGGGGAATGGCGCGAGTGACGGGACTTTAACCCGCGGCCTCCGACGTAACCGGTCGGAGAGAACGCCCTTCCCGAGTAGCGAAGCCCCACTAATCAATCGGCTTTCTCCCACTCGTGCTCGCACTGAAAGGGCATAAATATCATTAACATGTGTTGAAAGTTGTTGACATAACAACTTTCGTCTACCATTGTCATTCATGCCAAACGGAGGAACGATGATGCAGACCAAGGCGGCTAAGCTGGCTTTCGCGGCACGAATGGCAGAACTGAGAGACAAGTGCGGACTGACTCAGGAGCAACTAGGTCGTAGTATTGGCGTGTCCCAGACTTGCGTTTGGAACTGGGAACGAGGACGTACCTTCCCCCGAGGCCCGTCCCTGAGGAAACTCGCGCAAACACTGGAGACCTCTTCCGAGTTTCTCGAAAGCGGAGCTGGCATTGTTGGAGCTTCGAATCGGCCGGGGGATGCAGGCCATACTCCGCCAGCGCTGGGAGACGTTATCCTTCAAGCAAAAAAACAGATTGCCGCAGCGGCCGGCGCTCAAGTTAGCCAAGTCCGTATCCTTATCGACTGGGGCGAATAAAATGCTTGGCCTCAAGGAGTAGCCCAATGGCACGAATTGCACGCGTCGTCCTAATTGCATCCAGACATGTCGATGAATCGACATCGTTCACCTTCGATCTGCTTCTCGATGACAAGGGGCATGTAATCAACAAGGCACCCACGACTGGTTGGGCGGGGAGTTTCGCGTCCGGAAGCGACCTCGAGCCATTCATCCTAATGCCCAATGGCAAACTTGATTTCGGATCGGATTATGAGATCGACGATCGATATGGGACGACTAACATTCATACGAAGACTATCGCCCTAGATGAGTATGTCACCGTAGCAACGACGTCGGGCGAAGACTGCATGAAGATCGCGAAAATCGTCTGGCTAGATGAATTGAATTGAGCGCCTGGAAGACAGTCGTGAATGTCCATTCCCGTGCAGTTTCGAGCAGCAGCCGCGGAGTAGAACTCTGATGTGGCTGATTCCAGCGAGCCTGAGGGATGCGTGCCTATTGTTCGAGTGGGCGCGAGATAAACACGGATGGTTAGACGTTGCCCTGCCCAATTCCGCTCATTGGGGCTCTAATGAGCACAGGCTGAAGATCTCCTTGTCCAAACACAAACGGCGCGTCCTTCTCGCGTCAGAACAGGGGCAATCTACCTTTCGCCGGCGAATGGTCGGTCTTATTGTAATTGACGAGGGATCTACAGTCCGCTGGGCTGTTTGTCCCCAGTATGACCGGGAAGCAGTTGCCACCAAAATGCTGAAGTTAATTGTGGAGCCGCACTTTAGTACGATGGTCGACCGAGATGACGACGAGGCGCAAAGGGTTCTTAAAGCAGCCGGATTCGACTTGCTTGAAGACGGAGATCGTCAACTGTGGCGAGCTGATAGAGCCCTACCGTGGGTCTCATAGCGAGCTTGGCGGCGAGAGCGCAAAGTTGGAACTCACACGAAAGCGAGCTGGAAGTCTCTCGGAACCGAGAGGATAAGCCATTGAAAAATGGCGCGAGTGACGGGACTTGAACCCGCGACCTCCGGCGTGACAGGCCGGCGCTCTAACCAACTGAGCTACACCCGCGTTTTGGGATGGGCGGCCAACTAGGTCAGCCCC
>JANMQT010000177.1:0-20452 GCA_031370675.1 Verrucomicrobiota bacterium | reverse complement strand
TTTCACCCTTACCCCCGGCCTTTCGACCAGTGGCGGTATGTTTTCTGTGACACTGTCTGTTACAGGCAGCTTTCGCCGTCCGTTCCCGCGCATTCTACGCGGCGCGTTGCCTTATGGTGGTCGGACTTTCCTCTCCCGGGCGAAATCTTGCGATCCCTCCGGCAGCGGTCATCAACCAGTCGCCGACAATCTGGCTGCGATGCGTCAACGTGCCAAATCATTTCATTTCCACCAGAGCGAGAGGCAGAACACACCGACCATCGCGACCGCGATGATGAATTTTCCGAGGACACCTAGCAGCGTGCCGACCACCGTTCCCCAGCTCGCCGCCGCGGCCGGACCCAGTTCCTTGCGCGCGAGGACCAACTCGCCGGCCAGAACGCCGATGACCGGACCGAGCAGCAGGCCGGGAATCCCGAAGAACAGCCCGACGATCGCCCCGATGAAGCCGCCCCAGGCGCCCCATTTGCTCGCGCCGTAGCGCCTGGCGCCCAGCGCGCTGGCCAAGATGTCGACCACGTACGAGGAGGCCGCCATGACTGCCAAGCCGCCGATCACCCACCAACCCACGCTGCTGCCTTCGCCCAGCATGAGTTGGTGCACGACCGCTCCGGCCAGGACCAGCGCCGCCCCCGGCAGAAACGGCACGACCGAGCCGATGACGCCGATAATCATCAGCAATGCGGTCAGAACCCAGGCGAGCGTATCCATGCGAATGGCGGACGATACATCGACCGACTCGTCGCGGCGACCTGGTCGAACGCGAGCGCCGAGCGCGAACCACCTACGCAAACACTTTCGCTCGCTCGGCCGCATCCAACTCCCGCCACGCGCCCGGCGCCAGGTCCGGTGGCAAATCGAAATCGCCAATCCGAGCCCGATACAGCCGCAACGTCGGGAACCCCACCGCCGCCGTCATGCGCCGCACCTGGCGATTGCGACCCTCGGTCAGCTCGAGCGCGAGCCATGATGTCGGCGCGTTGAGACGATGGCGGATCGGCGGATCCCGCGGCGCTAGGATCGGGGCAGGATCCAATCGCCCCACCCGGGCGGGGCGGGTCGCCTGACCCTGCACCGCCACCCCGCCCGCCAAATGCTGCAGCGCTTCATCGGGGAGCACGCCTTCCACTTGAACCCAATAAATCCGGCGATGGCCGCCCCGCGGATCCAGCAGTCGCGCGTTCATGCCCGGCTCATCACTCAACAGGAGCAATCCCTCCGAATCCAAATCGAGTCGGCCCAGCGGATAGACGCCTTTCGGAAAGTCAAATTCCGCGAGCGTTCGCTGGCGGGGCTTGTCCGGCGTGAATTGCGAAAGGACACCGTAAGGTTTGTGAAGCGCCAGAAGCATCAGCGTGCGGTGGAATTTTCTCGAATCCGGTCCCCGGACTTTGACAGACTCACTGCCCCAGTCACAATCTCGATGCGCTTCGTCCGTCCGGACAAATGCGCAGCCCATCCCGACCCCATTCCACTCCTCTCCTTATGGCACTCTCCGTTGGCACCAAAGCCCCCGACTTTAAACTCTCGAGCAAGAAAGACGACGGCCTCAAGCTCGTCTCGCTCAGCGAACACACCGCAAACGGACCCGTCCTCATCCTCTTTTTCCCGATGGCCTTTACCGGCGTCTGCACCGAGGAGCTTTGTTCAGTGACCCAGGGCATCGAGCAATACCAAAAAGTCGGCGCCACCGTGCTCGCGATCAGCGGCGACAATCCCTTCGCGCAGGAAGCGTGGGCCAAGAAGGAGGGCATCTCCCTCACGCTCCTCAGCGACTACGAGCACACGACGGCGAAAAGCTACGATGTGGCCTACGATTCGTTTCTGCCCCAGGTCAATCTCGGCATGGGCGGCGTCGCCAAGCGCTCCGCCTTTGTCGTCGGCACCGACGGCGTGATCACCTACGCCGAGAGCAGCGACGATCCCAAGCAACTCCCCAATTTTATCGCCATTCTCGCCGCCGTTTCCGCCCTGAAATGACGCCCCGCGCGGGCGGCGGGGGTCGTGCTTCCTCCGGCAAAATCCTGCCTTCGCCAGAATTTTGCTGCGCGCCAGCGAAATTTCGCTAGTCTGCCCTTTTCTCTATGAGCAACGCCTTCTCGACGCTTCGCGAATTCTCCCCCGGCCCTGGTCAGACCGGATATTTCCACAGCTTGCCCGCACTGGAGGCCGCAGGCGTCGGACCGGTCTCCAAGCTCCCGCACAGCATCCGGATCGTGCTCGAGTCGGTGTTGCGCAATTGCGACGGCAAAAAGGTCACGGAACAGGACGTCCGCAATCTCGCGAACTGGAACGCCAAGAAACCGCTCAACGAGGAGATCCCCTTCGTCGTTGCGCGCATCGTCCTGCAGGATTTCACCGGCGTGCCGCTGCTGGTCGATCTCGCCGCTATGCGGGCGGCGGTCGCGCGCATGCATAAGAATCCCGCCTGCATCGAGCCGTTGGTGCCAGTGGATCTCGTGGTCGACCATTCGGTGCAGGTGGATTTCTACGGATCCGCCGACGCGTTGCGCAAGAATCTCGACATCGAGTTCATCCGCAATCGCGAGCGCTACCAATTCCTCAAGTGGGGCCAGCAGGCATTCAAGACGTTCGGCGTCGTGCCGCCCGGCATCGGCATCGTCCACCAGGTGAATCTCGAATACCTCGCGAAGGGCGTGTTGCATCTCCCCCTCGACGGCAAGAAGGTTTATCTGCCCGACACCCTGGTCGGCACGGACTCGCATACGACGATGATCAATGGTCTCGGGGTGGTGGGCTGGGGCGTGGGCGGAATCGAGGCCGAAGCGGGCATGCTCGGACAGCCCGTCTATTTCCTCACGCCCGAGGTGGTCGGCGTGCATCTCACGGGCTCGCTGCGCGAAGGCGTCACGGCCACCGACCTCGCCCTGCACATCACGCAGATGCTGCGCTCCGCGAAGGTCGTGGGAAAATTCATCGAGTTCTACGGACCCGGCGCGGCATCGCTGCCCCTGCCCGACCGCGCGACGATCGCAAACATGGCACCCGAGTATGGAGCGACGATGGGGTTCTTCCCGGTCGACGCAGAATCCGTCAATTATCTCCGCGCCACCGGCCGGACCGACGAGCAATGTACGGCGTTCGAGACGTACTTTAAGGCGCAGGGGCTCTTCGGCATGCCGAAAAAGGGCGAGATCGTTTACTCGGTCGATCTCGAACTCGATATCGCGGTGGTCCAGCCCAGCGTCGCCGGTCCGAAGCGCCCACAGGACCGGATTAATCTTCCCGATCTCGGCAGCACGTTTCGCGGCCTCTTCTCCCAGCCAGTGGCCGAGGGTGGCTACGGCAAGACCGTGGCGGAGATCAACGCGCGATTCCCCGTGCATTCCGACATGGCCAAGGTCGATACGGAGGTCGGGCATGGCAGCGTGCTTATCGCCGCCATCACGAGCTGCACGAATACTTCCAATCCCAGCGTGATGCTGGGTGCCGGCCTGCTCGCCAAGAAGGCCGTCGACCGCGGCCTGAAAGTCGATCCCGCCATCAAGACCTCGCTCGCGCCCGGCTCGCGCGTCGTGACCGACTACCTCGCCAAGGCCGGGCTCGATGTCTATCTCGACCAGCTCGGCTTCGAAACGGTCGGCTACGGTTGCACCACCTGCATCGGCAACTCCGGTCCGCTCGATCCCAAAATCGAGGAGCAGATCACCAAGCACGATCTGGTCGCGGCGTCCGTGCTTTCCGGCAATCGGAATTTCGAGGCGCGGGTCCACCAGAACATCAAGGCGAACTTCCTCATGTCGCCACCGCTTGTCGTCGCCTTCGCCATCGCCGGACGGGTGGATGTCGACCTCTCCAAGGACGCGCTTGGCAAGGGCAAGGACGGCCAGGACGTTTTTCTGCGCGACATCTGGCCCACGCTGCAGGAGATCCGCGAGGCGATGGCCAGCGCACTCAAGCCCGACGTGTTCCGCAAACTCTACCGCGACTTCGCCGATCAAAATCCGAAGTGGAATGAAATCCCGTCGTCGGCCGGCGCCGCCTACGAGTTTGATCCGCAGAGCGACTACATCCAGGAGCCCCCGTTCTTCACCGATTTTTCCACGAAGCACGGGACGATTTCGGAGATCAAGGACGCGCGGCCACTGGGCATTTTCGGCGACTCGGTCACAACCGATCACATTTCGCCCGCCGGCGCGATCAAGAAGTCTTCGCCCGCCGGCGAGTACCTGCTCGCGCGCGGGGTGAAGTTCGAGGACTTCAACAGCTACGGCAGCCGCCGCGGCAACGATCGCATCATGACGCGGGGCACGTTTGCCAACGTGCGCATCAAGAACCTGATGCTGCCCGGCACGGAGGGGGGCATCACCAAGTATTTTCCCGGCGGGCAGACGCTCCCGATTTACGACGCCTCGGTGAAGTACCAGGCGGACAAGGTGCCACTCGTCGTTTTTGCGGGAGCCGAATACGGCACCGGCTCCAGCCGCGACTGGGCCGCCAAGGGCACTGCCCTGCTCGGGGTGAAGGCCGTGGTCGCGGTCAGCTACGAGCGCATTCACCGCTCAAACCTCGTCGGCATGGGCGTCCTGCCGCTGCAGTTCCCCGACGGCGTGAATGCCCAGACGCTGAAACTCGACGGCAGCGAGACCTTCGATTTCCTCGGGCTCAGCGATGCCGACATCAAGCCGCAGCAAACGATCACGATGGTGATCAAGCGTGGCCCGGGTTCCGAGCAGCGCGTGGATCTGAAGTCGCGCATCGACACCGCCATCGAAGTCGATTACTACCGCCACGGCGGCATTCTCCCCTTCGTGCTGCGCGAAATCGTTTCGCAGAACTAACTGCCGCCGCTATGACCGCTTTTGCGAGCCGCATTTTTTGGATTGCCGCGCTGTACGGCTTTGTCGCGATCATCCCGCAATTTTTCCTCGAGGACAAAACGGGTCGCGACTTTCCGCCCGCCATCACGCATCCGGAATTCTTTTACGGATTTCTGGGCGTGGCGTTTGCCTGGCAGGTGGCCTTCGTGCTGATCGCGCGCGATCCGATTCGGTACCGTCCGATGATGATTCCGTCGGCCATGGAGAAGATCGCGTTCGGCATCGCGGGCGTCTTGCTTTACGCCACGGGCCGAGCCGGTTGGATGCCGCTGTCGGCCGGCGTGGTCGACCTCATCTTCTCGTCGCTGTTCTTGATCGCCTACGGCAAGACGCCAAAAAAAGCGGGGTAGCGGGACCGTGACCGGATACAGAACCGTGCCCGGCGGGCACGTGGCAGTTTTGGAACTAAATTTCTAAATTGCCTAAATCAAATAATTTTTCCAAGGGGAGAAAGCCGAATCCTCCGCTCCTTCCAATTTAGAAAATTTAGAAATTTTGTAAAATCGTCACGATTCCACCTTCGCCCGTGATTCCCCCGCGCGCGTCAGCCGGTCATTGATTGCCACGCCCAGGCCTTCATTCGGCGCCGGTTCCGCCACGATCAAGGCGAGCCCCGCGCCATCCAGGCGTCGCATCGCCGCAAAAAGCCGAGCCGCGCCGACGCGTGCGTCACCGTCCTGCGTCAAGCATTCCACCACCGCGAACAAACGCGCCAAATCCTCCGTCAACCGGTCCGCCCGCCAAGCCAGCAGGCCCACCCGACCCGCCGACGCACTCTCGCGAATCGCCACATGACCCGCATGCAACGCCAGGGGCGTGCGCGGCGCATAGTGTGAGGCCAGCTGGCCCGGCGCGATCGGCGCATCGTTGCCGGCGACTGCCGCGAAGCCACTGACCACCTCCGCGATTTCCGACAACGCCTCCGCGGTGATCGGACCCGGCCGCAAAATTTCCAGCCGGCCGTCCTCCCGCGGACGCACGATCGTTGATTCCAGTCCGTGGTCCGTCGGTCCCGCATCAATCACCAGTGGGATGCGTCCGTCCAACTCGGCCAGCGCGTGCGCGCCGGTCGTCGGACTGATGTGACCAAAGCGATTGGCACTCGGTGCCGCCAGCGGACGGCCGAAGGCCTCGACCACCGCGCGAAACACCGGATGCGCGCTCCAGCGCAGCGCCACCGTCGGCAAACCGGCCGCCACCAAGTCGGGTATCACCTCCGCGCGGCGCGGAAGAATGAGGGTCAACGGCCCGGGCCAGAATCGCGCAACCAGCCGCTGCACCACTTGATCGGCCAGCGGATTGACGCTGGTCGTCAGTTTCTCGATCCAGTCCGCGGACGGCACATGGCAGATCAGTGGATCAAAAAATGGCCGCTCCTTCGCCTCAAAGATCCGCGCGACCGCGGTGGCGTTCAGCGCGTCCGCCGCCAGCCCATAGACCGTCTCAGTGGGCAAGGCCACCGGCTCGCCGCGGCGCAGAACGGCGACCGCCGCCGCGACGGAATCGTTTCCAGCGGGGACCAATTGCGTTGGTTGAATGGCACTTCCAGGGTTCAAACTGGGCCTAGCATACCGCACTTTCTCCGGAGCGCTGCTCACGTCCGTCGTCCAAATTTTTTTTCCAATTCGGCGTGGCTGATCTGGATCATGGTCGGGCGCCCGTGCGGGCAACAATACGGCAACTCACAGGCGAGCAGGTCGGCGATGAGTTTTTCGATCTCGGGCCCGCGCAGGCGATCGTTCGCCTTCACAGCGTGACGGCAGACGGTCTTGGCGATCATTTCCTCGCCGAGTCGCATCCGCGGTGTGTCCGTCCCGGCGGCCTTGAGCTCCTCGATCACTTCGCGGATGAGTTGCTGGGGTCGATCCACGGGCAGAAAGGGTGGCAGGCTTTCCAGCTTGAAGGTGCCCGGCCCGAATGCTTCCAGGCCCAGCCCGAGTCGTTGCAGATCCGCAAGATTGCGGCACAACCATTCCGCATCGCGCGGGCCGACCTCGATGGTGAGCGGCAGCAGAAGCCTTTGCGCATGGACATCACCCGCCTCCAACCGGCGCCGCAGTTCCTCAAACAGGACGCGCTCGTGCGCGGCATGCTGGTCGACCAGCACCAGGCCCCCCTCGCCTTCCATCAACACGTAGAGTCGGTGCAGCACGCCCAGAATTCGGAATGGTCCGGGCTGCGGCGGTCTCACTTCGGACGGCGCAACCGACGTCATCGGCGCTTCCATTGGGAATGCCGGGCGGGCGGGCGGCACCTCGCCGGGCGCCACGCGTGGCACCGACGTCGGCAAATGCGCCACGTCAGTCGCGCCAAATAGCACGGCCGTGTCCGGCGCGGCAATCGCTCCCGTTGGCGCGGCCGCGAGATCTGGTTGATGAAAGCCGCGCGCCCAATCGGCCCGGGCAGATTCCAGCGAGCGTCGAACGGCGCTCACCACGGCATCATGGATGTCAGAGGGCCGATGGAAGCGCACCTCGCGCTTGGCCGGATGCACATTGACGTCCACCGCCGCCGGCGGCAGTTCGAGGAACAGGAAAGTCACGGGATGCCGCCCCTTCATCAGCGCCGTGTGATAGCCCTCGCGCAGCGCGTGATGGATCGTGGTGTTCTCGACGGCCCGGCCGTTGATGAAGACGCGTTGATCCGCGCGGCTGCCGCGGCTCACGCCCGGCTTGCCGATAAAGCCACGGATGGCGGGCCGGCCATCGTCATCGGGACTGCCGTCGATTTCGATCAGTTCATCGAGCATCGCCGCTCCGCCGAGATCCCGAATCCGATCCTCGAGCCGCGCCGCGGCCGGGAGTTGAAAGATGGTTCGTTCGTCGCGCACGAAAGTGAATCCGACCCGCGGATTTCCGATCGCCAGCTGCTGCATCATGGCCTCGAGGTGGCCGTTCTCGGTCGGCTCCGAACGCAAGAATTTCCGGCGCGCCGGCAGATTATAGAAAAGCGAACGCACTTCGACCTGCGTGCCGGGCGCCTCACCGGCGTCGCGCACCGCCTCGATCTTGCCGCCGTTCACGATCACCTCGGTGCCCGCGAGCGCCGCCGGTTCTCGCGTGGTCAGGCGGAAGCGCGAGACGCTGGCGATGCTGGGCAGCGCCTCGCCGCGGAAACCCATGGTCGCAATCGCCGCCAGGTCGCGGCCGCTGCGCAGTTTGCTCGTCGCGTGCCGCTCCAGGCAAAGCAGCGCATCCTCGCGGTCCATGCCGCTGCCGTCGTCGGTCACCCGGATCAGCGCGACGCCGCCGCGCTGGATCGCGACCGTGATGCGCGAGGCGCCGGCGTCGAGGCTGTTCTCGACCAGTTCCTTGACCACCGAGGCCGGCCGCTCGACCACCTCGCCGGCGGCGACCTGGCTCGCGACAGTCTCGGAAAGCAATGCGATACGGCCCATCCCCTCGAATCTAGCCGGGTTGCGGGGGTGCGTCATCCATTTGACGATCCCGCAGGCCGCCGGTTAGTAAGTATGCGATAGTACACCTGAGGTTATGATCCAAGTCACCGACAACGCGGTCCAACATTTGCGCGAGCTGGTCCCGGATGCGGGCGACCGTCAGACGCTCGGGCTGCGGCTGTTCATCGAAAAGGGCGGGTGCTCGGGCCTGTCGTACGGCATGAAGATTGCCGCCCACGAGGACGGCGACACGACGCTCTCCCCGGCGGCTGACGTGCGGTTGTTTGTCGACCCGGAAAGCGAACCCCACCTGCGGGGCTGCACGATTGATTATTCCGATGCCCTGACGGGCGCGGGCTTTCGCATCATCAATCCCAACGCCGTGAGAACCTGCGGTTGCGGCACGTCATTTGAATCGTCCGTGGAGGCGTGAGCACGCGCCGACCGGCGTCCCCAGGCCGTTCACCGGTTCATGAAGAGCGATTATCTTTCCCCCTTCGCCGGCGAGCGGGATGACCGCGCCCGCCGCGGCCGCGAAGATCGCGAAGGCGGCGGCGGGAAGGACCATATCTTTCTTTGGACGGTATTCCTGCTCCTGCTGACGGGATTCTGCCTCGCGACCTGGATCGGCACGTTCACCGTCTTCGGCCATCCGGAGCGGCCGTTCAGCTACAAAATACTCCGGCGGATCAAGAAGCTGGATTCGCCGCAGCGCTTCAAGTTGAGCGCCGCGCCCCAAGGCGAATTCCTCACGGCGGAGAAGGCGTTCGCGCGGTATTCCGTGATGAGCGATTTCGATTTGCGCAAGCTCAACGTACAGCTCACGCGCGATTACATCCGGAATTTTCAGCAGACGACCTCACCCGTGCCGTACCTCACGGGCCGGTTCAGCGTGATGCAGGCGTTCCCACTCGTGCCGCGCGACCTGTTTCCGTCCGGCGCCGCGGCACTCGCCGTCTCGCTCGACAACCCCAAATTTCTGGTCGAGCAGGTTTATCCCGCCGACGCGGCGACCGGCGCAAAAATCGCCAAGTCCCTCACCGCCGGCGTCGAGCTCGAACTCAAGCGCACCTACGATCTCGGCGCGGTCGTGCACGTGACCAAGCTGCCCGACGGGCGCATGCTGCTGACGGTCGTTCCACTCACCTACGGCGGGTTTGCGCTCAAGACGAGCGGCACGACGTTCTCGCTGGAACCGCCCAACGAGTTAAATCTCGCGGCTGACTGGCCCGTCTTGCGCGGCGATCGACTGGAGGGCGCCGACAAGACGTTCGTGCAGTACCGGCGCAAGGCGAAACTGGGCCCGCTGGTTCTGCGCACGAAGGATTCGCCCCCGACCGCCGAGGCGGCCAAACCACCCGACCTGCTCGTCAGCACGGAGTTTGCGCCGTCCGGTCGATCGAACTCCCGCGCCGCCGGTGCCGCCGCCGCTGCGACCAAGGTCGCCGCCCCCGACGCGGCAAAACCGTCGACCACGCCCGCCAAACCGGGAGCTCCCGCTGCGGCCGCAATCCAGCCGACGCCCGCAGCCGCGTCGCCTGCACCCGGCGCCCCGCCGATCGCTTCGTCGCTGCCGCCGGGCCGCCGGCTGAAATCCACGGAACTTGGCTCGGCCGGGGAGGCGCAATTCGGCAAGGACGAGACGGTTTACCTGACGGGCCAGTTTTTCGTTCAGGCTGTCGCCGAGGATCGCGCCGTCCTGCTTTTGCCGGGCACCAAGCCCGGTCCGAAGACGACGCGCATCATCGCCACATTCCCCGCGGTGAAGGCGGTCCCCGCCGTGGGCAGTGAACTGGCGCGAGACGATGCGCGTCCGTTTCAAGTCACCGATATTCGACGCACGACCGACGGTTCGCTGACCGTTTATGTGAAAGAACTACCGCGCTGACGCGCCGTGCTATTTTGGCTGGGCGGCGTCGAATTGCTGGCGCCAGAACGCGAGACGCTCCGCGATTCGTTTTTCCTCTCCCTGCTCGCCCGCGTCGTAATAGCGACGCCCCTCGGGCAGATAGGCCTGTGGCACATAGGCTCCGTCAAAATCGTGCGAATACTGATAGCCATCGCCGCTGCCGAGCCGGCCAGCGCCGGCGTAGCCCGTTCCGCGCAAGTGCACCGGCACCGCGAGTGTGCGGCCCTCCCGCACGTCGGCCTCGGCCGCCGCGAGCGCAGCGTACGATCGATTGCTCTTCGGCGCGGTCGCGAGATACACCGTGGCGTGCGCGAGCGCGATGCGGCCCTCGGGCAGGCCGATGAATTCAACAGCCCGGTGCGCCGCCTCCGCGACGAGCAGCCCGCGTGAGTCGGCGAGGCCGATGTCCTCGCTGGCGGAAATCACCAGCCGCCGCGCGATGAAGCGCGGCTCCTCGCCGGCATGCAACATCTTCGCCAGCCAGTAGAGCGCGGCATCGGGATCCGATCCGCGGATGCTCTTGATGAACGCGCTGATGGTGTCGTAGTGCGCGTCGCCGGTGCGGTCATACACGACCGCCATGCGCTGGATGCTCTCCTCCGCTGCCGCGCGCGTGAAGTGAATCACCCCATCCGGACCCGCCGGCGTGGTCCGCACGCCGATCTCCAGCGCGTTGAGCGCCCGCCGCGCGTCGCCGTCGCTGATCGTCGCGAGATGTTCCGCCGCATCGTCATCCATGCGCACGCGAAATTTTCCCAGTCCGCGCTCCTCGTCTGCCAGCGCCCGGCCCAGCAATGTGACCACGTCTTTCGTGGTCAACGGCTCCAAGGCGAAGAGCTGCGAGCGCGATACCAGCGGACCGTTCACCGCAAACATCGGGTTCTCGGTCGTGGCGCCGAGCAGTCGCACCACGCCGCGCTCGACGTCCGGCAGCAACGCGTCCTGCTGCGCGCGGTTGAAGCGGTGGATTTCGTCGATGAAGAGAATCGTGCGCGCGTCGTAGCGCTTGCGCCAGTCGTCCGCGAGCGCCACCGCGCGGCGGATATCGGCCACGCTGCCTCCCACGCCGCTGAGCCGCACAAATCGCGCCTTGGTCGCGTTGGCGATCACCTCCGCCAGGCTGGTTTTCCCCACACCCGGCGGTCCATGGAAAATCGCCGAGGAAAGCCGATCCGCCTCGATGGCCCGGCGCAGCAGCTTGCCCGGACCCAACAGATGGTCCTGGCCGACGTATTCCTCGAGCGTGCGCGGCCGCATCCGCGTCGCGAGTGGCGCATCCGCCAGCACGCGCTCCTCCCGCGGTGCCGTCGTCGGTTCAGCGGCAAATAATTCGGATTCAGACACGATTGGAATTAACCACCAAGATCTCAAAGAGCACCAAGGGATTCTGGCTCGGAACGGTCGAGGCTTTTCTTCGTGTCCTTGGATTTCATGGTGGTTCAATCGATCACTTCCCGCCCGGACTCGCGCATGACCTTGAGGCTGTGGTCACCGGCGCGCTTGGCGAGGCGGCGGCCCTGGGCGTCGGTCACGAGCGGGCAATGAAAAAACAGCGGCGGCGCCTGACCCAGGGCGCGATAGAGCAGAATCTGTTGCGCCGTGGACTTGAGAAGATCCGCGCCGCGCACGACCTCGGTGATCCCCATCGCCGCGTCGTCGACGACGACCGCGAGCTGGTACGTCGGCACGCCATCCTTGCGCCAGACCAGAAAATCCCCGAAGTCGCGACCCGCGATAAATCGCTGCGGTCCCTGCGCGGTGTCGACAAACTCGACGGCCTCACCCGGAATCGTGCGGAAGCGCCAGTTGATCGTCCCTGGGGATGGCTCGTCCCAGGGCCGTGCCTCACCCGCGCGGCACGTGCCGGGATACAGCGGATCCAAGTCGTCCTCGGCGTGCGGCGCCGAAAGCGCGCGCTCGACGTCCGACCGGCTGCACCGGCACGGATAGATCACCCCCCGCTCCGCCAGCCCTCGCCACGCCTCAAGATAGAGCGGCAAGCGCGCGCTTTGCCGGGCTGGTTCCCCATCCCAATCCAATCCCGCCCAGCGCAAATCCGTCATCAGCGATGCTTCGAATTCCGCTTTGCACCGCTCGCGGTCGAGGTCCTCGATCCGGAGCACGAGCCTCCCCCCGGCTGCTCGCGCGCGCCGGTGCGCGACGCGAAACGTCGCGGCATGCCCGAGGTGCAAGTAGCCCGTGGGTGAGGGAGCGAGCCGACCGACGTACATCAGAAAAGGAACAGGGGACAAGGAGGAAGGAAGAATGGATTCTACTCAAATCGCGGGCGTTTCGCGGATTTGGGGCATAGATTCTCATTCTTCGGCGTCAGGCGCCGGAATTTTCTTGTTCGTTGCTCCTTCTTCCTTGTTCCCTTGTTTCCGTGTCTGCTGAGCCCACGCTTTCCGAGATCCGCGCGGCGCGCGATTTGATCGCGCCGCACATTCACCGCACGCCGATCCTGACGTCGTCTGCGCTCGATCGCGAATTCGGCGCGAAACTTTTCTTCAAGTGCGAGAACTTCCAGAAGGTCGGCGCATTCAAGGCACGCGGCGCGACGTTTGCGGTGTTGTCGGCCAGCGACGCCGAGGTGCGCGGCGGAGTCGTGACCCATTCCTCGGGCAACCACGCGGCCGCCCTCGCGCGAGCCGCGGCGATTCGCGGCGTGCGGGGCCACATTGTCATGCCGGACAACGCGCCGAAGGTGAAACAGGAATCCGTGCTGCGGTACGGCGGGCTCATCACCTATTGCTCACCAACTTTGGCCGCCCGCGAAGCGGCCGCCGCCAAGATCCAAGCGGAAACGGGCGCGGCGCTCATTCATCCCTTTGACAACTGGGCGGTCATCACGGGCCAGGGCACCTGCGCCCTCGAGGTGCTCGAGGATCTGCCGGACCTTGATCTGATGCTGGCACCCATCGGGGGGGGCGGGTTGACGACCGGCACGACCATCGCGGCGAAGGCGCTGAAGCCGGGCATCCGGGTTTTTGCCACGGAGCCAGCCGGCGCGGATGATGCGTTTCGCTCCATGCAGACGGGCATCCGGCAGTCGCAGGAGGATCCGCACACCATCGCCGACGGCCTGCGCACGGGCGTGGGAGAGAAGGCATGGTCGGTGCTTCACCGGCTGCTCGATGGCGTGGTCACGGTGAGCGAGGAATCCATCATCACCGCCATGCGCAAGACGTGGGAGGTGATGAAAATCATCATCGAGCCCTCGTGCGCCGTGCCCCTCGCGGCGTTGGTGGAAGGCAAGCTGGACGTCACCGGCAAACGCGTCGGGATCATTCTCACCGGCGGAAATGTCGATCTCGACCGGCTTCCGTGGCAAACTGACCGCTGATGAAGCCCGCGTTTGTCCAAGCCATTCCGCGGTTGGTCGCGCGGGATGTGACGGCGGCGATCGAATTCTACGAAACAAACCTCGGCTTCCACGCCACGCTCCACCTCGAGGACTACGCCATTCTGAAGCGTGACTCGGTGGAGATTCATCTCAGTTTGCTCGCGCACGATCCGAAGACCAACCACATCAGCTGCCGCATTGACGTGCGCGGCGTCACGCAGTTGCACGAGCGCTGCCGAGCGCTCGGCATCGTGCAGCCGAACGATTCCCTCACGATGAAACCGTGGCACCGTCTCGAGTTCAGCATCCTGGATCCGGACCGGAACCTGATCACCTTCGCCGAGGTGCTGGCGCCGGCGACCGCCTGAGGTCCAACCGGCGATGACCATTCTGGAAACTCCGCGCCTCACCCTTCGCCGGCTGGAGGAGAGCGACGCCGAGCGCTTGTTCGAGATATATCGGGCGCCCGACGTACTGCGCTACTTTGCGGTCGGTCCGCCCGACACGATGGATGACGCGCGCGCGGCGATTCGCCGGCATCTGCTGCGCTACGAGGAATGGGGCTTCGGTCTTTGGGCCACGGTCCTGCGCGAAACGGGCGAACTGATCGGTCGCTGCGGGTTGCTGCTGCAAAATCTGGACGGCGAACCGGAAATCGAGGTGGCCTATCTGATCACCCCGGCCCACTGGGGCAAGGGCCTCGCGAGCGAGGCAGCGCGCGGGATTCGCGACTACGGCTTCACCACCCTGAAGCAGGACCGCCTCGTCGCGATCATTCATCGCGAAAACGAACGCTCGAAACAGGTGGCCCGGGCGATCGGCATGGAGTTTGACCGGCGCTCGAAGTACCTGCACCTCGACGTCGAGGTCTTCGCGATGCGCCGGCCCGCGTCGCCCTGATCCACGGCCAGCCTGATTCCGCCTTGCACGGACGGGTTCGCCGGTCAGTTTGCCTGATTCCGCTTCGTGAATTTTCCCTTTCAGCCCAAGCTCCTTGAAATCCTCCGCTCCGGTTACAGCAGGAAGCAATTGGGCAATGACATCATCGCGGGCCTGATCGTCGGCCTGCTCGCCGTCCCCCTCGCGATTAGTTTCGGCATCGCCAGCATTCCCTTCAGCCCGCCTGCCGGCTTTCCGAGCCCGGCCGCGATGGGACTGTACTCCGCGATCTTCGGCGGTCTCATCATCTCGCTGTTCGGCGGCAGTCGCGTGCAAATCGGGGGGCCCACCGGCGCGTTCGTGCCGATTGTGGCGGCGATCGCGATCCAGCACGGCCTCGCCGGCTTGTGGCTCGCGACTTTTCTCGCCGGCCTGATCTTGATCGCGCTCGGGCTCTTTCGCGCGGGCACCTTCAGCCGCTTCATTCCCCTGCCGGTGGTGATCGGATTCACTTCCGGCATCGCCGTCCTGATCGGCATCCAGCAAATCAAGGATCTGGGCGGATTGAAAATCGCGGGCGCGCTGCCGGCGGAAGGCTGGGAAAAGATGGTCGCCATTGCGCGCGGCCTGCCTTTCTTCGATCTCACCACGGTCATCGTCTCGGTGCTCGGCCTCGTCGCGATCTTTCTGATTTCCGAACGCTGGCGCCCGCGCGTCGTGGTGCTCATGTTGGGCACGATCGCCGTGACGGCGCTCGGACTCGCGACGACGCCGGACCGGACCGGCCTGGCTACCATCGGATCCACCTTTGGTCATCCGGCGGGGACACACTTTGCGGGAGCGGTGCCGACGGGCATCCCGCCGTTGATTCCCCTCGAGTGGTCCTGGGAAATGGTGAAGCGCGTTTTTCCGTCGGCGATGGTCATCGCGTTCCTGGGCGCGATCGAATCGATCTTGTCCGCGCTCTCGACCGACAAAGTGATCAAGGATCATCACCATCCCGACCAGGAACTCCTCGCCCAGGGCCTCGCCAACTGCTTCATCCCCTGGCTGGGCGGCCTGCCCATCACGGGCGCGATCGCGCGCAGCTCAACCAACGTGCAAAGCGGCGGCCGTTCGCCGGTCGCGGGCATCGTGCACGCGCTCTTCCTCGCCCTCGTCCTGTTGCTGGCGGGGCCGCTGGTCGAGCGCATCCCCATCTGCATTCTCGCGGTCATCCTCATGCATGTGGCGGTGAAGATGTTTGAATCCCGCGGCTTCGCGGAGCTCACGCGCGTGACCCGCGGCGAGATGATGGTGGCGGTGGTGACATTTCTCCTCACCGCGCTCATCGATTTGAACTGGGGCGTCGGCTTCGGTCTCGGTGCGAGCGCGGTGGCCAGCATTTTGCGCCTGAAGGAAATCACCGTCATCCGGCCGGTTCGGATCGAGGCGGATGGCGACGGCAACCCGCTTCCGGCGATTGTGTTCCGGGTGGAGGGCATGTTGTTCTATGCGGTGGCCGACGAATTCCTCGACAAGATCGAGCGCTCGCTCGACCTCGATCCTTCGGCCCGCGCGCTCATCCTGCGCATTCAGAAGATGGTCTCGCTCGATTTTCAGGGCCTGAAGGCGTTGCACGATCTGCACGACCTTTGCCGGCGACGGGGCGTGGAGTTGATCCTCTGCGACACCCAGCCGCATCCGATGCGCATGATGCACAAGGACGGCTTCATCGATCGGCTGGGCCTCGAGAATCTCTGTGGCGACTTCGAGGACGCGATGAAACGGGCCGAGGATTTGCCACCGCGCACGGCGGTCGCACACTGACGCGCCGGCTTAGGTTGCGTCGGAGGGCCCCCGTCATTCGAGGCTTTGATTCCGGGCGAGCCCACGCTAGAACGATGGTCAGCGCGAATGAAACCGATGCCGACCGACGAAGTCCAAAGCGACCACCACTTCATTGTCCGGTCCGACGCGAAGTCGTTCCAACTGGACAACGGGCGGATCGACGTCACTTCCGCGATCGACGGCGCGGTCTACACCTACCGGCGCGCGCTCATCGGTCATGACGCCGCCATCGCGCGCGTTGGGGAGCGGTTGCTGGAGATTAAGCGGGGCCTCGTCATGCGGCAGGCGGAGACGGAATTGTGCGCCGTCGACGGTCGGCTCATCGCGCGAGCCCGGGAAAGCACCTCGCTCAACGTTGTCCCGGTGGCGGGAATGGAATTCAAGATCGAACCGCTGGACCTGAGCCGCGTCCGGGGCCGTGACTCGCGCTTCGTCTATTCCGACGCGGAGATTCAGTCCGACCTGTGCGGCCGACTCGAAAAGGAGAACTGGCTGAAGGCGAGCCTCGAGGTGAAGCTGCCGGGTCGCGTGACGAAGGAGCTGGCCTTGTTTTCCGCGTGGTGGATGTGGCGGCAGTGGGAGCGCGCCAGTGCGCTGGCGTGACAGCGGCCGCGCCGGAAACTCGAAATTCGAAATTCGAGTTTCCGCAGCAGCGGCTAATATCCCGCAGCCTGGCCGTCCTTCCGACCTTCGGAGGCACCGAAGTACACGCCGTGGGCGTGATCGACCATGATGGCCTGGTAGCCGCCGAAGCCGCCCAGTCCGATGCGCACGTTGTGGCCCCGGTTCATGAGCCCACGCACGCTTTCCCACGGGATGGTGCTTTCAACCTCAACGAAGCCGCCGTTCGTCATCTTCTCACCGGTCGGCTCGCTCGAGTCGTTGTGCTGCCAGCGCGCGGCATCGCCCGCTTCCTGCAACCCCATGCCGAAATCAATCAGGTTGTGAATAATCTGAGTGTGACCCTGCGGTTGCATCGCCCCACCCATCACGCCGAACGCCAGCCACGGCTTGCCGTCCTTTTTCACGAAGGCGGGAATGATCGTGTGGAACGGCCGCTTGCCGGGCGCGTAGACATTGGCGTGACCCGGCTCAAACGTGAACAACTCACCCCGATCCTGGAAGCCGAAGCCCGTGCCGGGGACCACGATGCCGCTGCCCATGCCGCGATAGTTGCTCTGAATGAGCGAGACCATGTTCCCCTCTTGGTCCGCGGTGCACAGGTAGATGGTATCGCCCTCGTTCAGCTTGGGATTTCCAGCGTCGACGCGCTTCGCCGCGTGATTCGGGTCGATCAGCTTGCGCCGCTCGGCCGCGTATGCCTTCGAGAGCAACGACGCCAGCGGAATCTTCGCAAAATCCGGATCGGCGTAGAATTTCGCGCGATCCTCGAACGCGAGCTTCTTCGCCTCGAGCATGAGATGCAGTGCCTGCGGATGATTGAAACCCAGCGAACGCAAATCAAAAGCCTCGAGGATGTTCAGCGCCTGCAGGGCTGCGATGCCCTGCGTGTTCGGCGGCAGCTCGTAAACGTCATAGCCGCGATAATTCACCGAGACCGGCTCGACCCAGGTCGACGTGTGTTTCTCGAAATCGATCTTCCGCAGCCAGCCGCCGTTCGCCGCAAAGAACGCGTCCACTTTATCGGCGATCTCGCCGCGATAAAATCCGTCTCGGCCCTTCGTCGAGAGCACGCGCAGGGTTTTGGCGAGGTCGGGATTGCGGAATAATTCGCCCTTCACCGGCGCCCGGCCGTTGATCGTGAACGTGTCCTTGAAGCCGCCCGGTTGCTTGCTCAGGACCGGCGCGCTGCGGTCCCAATAGTACGCGATCAGCTCCGTCACGGGGAATCCCTCCTCCGCGTAGCGGATGGTGGGCGCGAGCACGTCGGCCATGGGCAGTTTGCCAAACTTCTTGTGCAGCTCGAACCAGCCGTCCACGCAGCCCGGCACGCTGATCGGCAGGAAGCCCTGAGGTGGAATGGTTTTCGATCCGATCTTCTCCAGCTCGGTCTTGAATTGCGCGTAGCTCAGGCCCAACGGCGAGCGGCCACTGCCGTTGAGCCCGTAGAGCTTGCCAGTCTTGGCCTCGTAGACGATCGCAAACAGGTCGCCACCCAGTCCGTTGCTGACGGGTTCCATCAGGCCCAGCGCGGCGTTGGCCGCGATGGCCGCGTCCACGGCCGTGCCGCCCGCCTTGAGGACATCCAGTCCGATCTGCGTGGCCAGCGGATGGCTCGTGCAGACCATGCCGTGCTTGGCGATCACCTCGGATCGCGTGGCGAATGATTTGCCGGTGATGCGATCCACTTGGGCGGAGAGGGCGGTGGTGAGGAAAAGCGACGCGGCCAGCGAACCAACGAAGCGTGATTTCATGTCGTCAAGTCTCGCGCAGACAAACCGCGCGACAAGCCGAAAGCATCGCGAGGCACGGCGGGTCAGCGGTTCCCGAGCGGCCGGCCGAAGGCGACGAAACGCCCGTCGTGTTTGAAGAGGCCGAAGAATGTTTTGTAGCCGCCCTTCTTGGCCGAGGGATCAAAGACGTAGACGTTCACGCCGGACGCCTGCTGCGAGCCAGCCATCAGCCAACGACCCTGCGCATCGGTGCCCAGGTACACCATAACGTGCGTGATGTCGGGCCGGCGGACCGGCTTGTACGTGTTCTCCCAAAAAAGCAGGTCACCCGGCTTGAGCCGCCGCGCTAGTTTCTCGGTGTTGATCCGGCTGCTTAAGAACTCATGCGGCGCCGGCCACAGCAGGCGGGTCCGGTCGAGCACGAGATATTGGTCGGACGCGGTGCGGGGCAGCTCAATGCCCGCGCCCTCGCGATACAGCCAGCGGGCCGTATTGGAACAATCCATCACCCACGCCACGGATTCACCCGGCGGTGTCCACGATCCGTTGTAGGGAATACCCTTGGTCGCGAGCTGGCGCGATAAGCCCAGGAAATTTGGGCTCCGCCGGTCACTCATGACCGGAACGTCCGGACGCAGGGCGGGCTCCGCGACCTTGGCCGTCTTTCCGGTCGGGCGCGACGTCGGTGGCGTCCGCCCGATTTCATCGATCGGCGGTTCGTCGCGCGGGTTGTTGGTCGATTCGGCGCGCGGGGCCTCGGCCGGCGGGGCGCTCCTTGGACGCAGCTCACCGCGTGCCGAGCGAGCACCCATATCCTGCACGTACGGCGTCGGCATCGCCTCGGCGTCATCGCGGGGGACGCCCGGCACCGGTTTCGCCCGCGGCCGGACCTGCGGCGCGCCGGTGGCTTCACGCGCGGGGACCGTCGCCGGCGACGGCGGGCCACCGCCACCTGGGATAAGAATCGTCGTGCCCGGCTTGAGCGCGTCGCCGGTCAGACCGTTCGCGGCACGGATCGTATCGGCGCGGACTTTGTACTGCCAGCTCAAGCGCGGCACGGTGTCTCCGGTTTGCACGCGATGGCGAATCGGCGCCTCCTCGGCGCGCAGCGCGACCACCGCGGCGGCACCCGCCGCGAGAAAGAAAAGCGCGCGGCGCGGAAAATTCATGAGTCGTTGGCGAGGGCGCGCAGCGGTTCGCCAGTGACGCGGCAAATCACCCATTCCTTGATCGGCTTCGCTCCGAGACTCTCGTAAAAGCGCATCGCGTCCACGTTCCAATCGAGCACGGCCCATTCGAACCGCCCACAACCTCGGGCGAGCGCAATCTGGGCCAGGCGGCGAAGCAGGGCGCGGCCAATGCCCAGTTTCCGGAATGCCGGTTTCACATACAAATCCTCAAGGTAGAGTCCGCGCCGCGCCAGGAAGGTCGAGAAGTTGTGAAAATAGAGCGCCAGTCCCACCGCCTGTCCCGCCACCTCCGCCAGCAGGGCCTCGCAATGATTCGAAGCAAGCGCCTCGTGCAGAGCCGCGTCGTCGGCCACGACCTCGTGCGCGAGCTGCTCGAACTCAGCCAGCTCGCGCACGAGCGCCAGCACGGCAGCGACGTCAGCGGTCGTCGCGGAGCGAATGGTGTAACTCATGGCGGTGGCAAGAAGATCCAGATCACGCTATCCGGCCCTTCTGACGCCGCGCGCGGATCATCCATTCGAGCTAATTGCGGCGCCGCGTCAATCGGGCTTTGCAAACTCGCATCGATTTTCCCATCTTCCGAATCATGCGATCGACCGCCCCCCTGCTGCTCAGCCTCCTCCTCGCCGTCCCGCCCCTTCGCGCCGCGCCGGACCCGGCCAAGTCGCTCAACGATTTCCTGGCGGCCGAATGGGAATTCACGATGCAG
>JANMQT010000138.1:0-3448 GCA_031370675.1 Verrucomicrobiota bacterium | reverse complement strand
GCGCCGGCGCGGGTCGTAGCCCATCTCGCCGACGAGGCGCTCGATCTCCGGGGCATCGATTTGGAAACTCGTGCCCGCCTGGCTGACGACGTTCTCCTCCATCATCACGCTGCCAAAATCGTTGGCGCCGTAGCGGAGCGCGATCTGGCCGATCTTCGGCCCCTGCGTCACCCATGAGCTTTGCACGTTGTCAATGTTGTCGAGATAGATGCGCGAAAGCGCCTGCATGCGCAGGTATTCCGCGGAGCCGACCGGCGTGGCTTTCAACACCACGTTCTCGGGCTGGAAGGTCCAGCAGATGAAGGCGGTGAACCCCTTCGTGGCGTCCTGTTGATCGCGCAGCCGGTGCAGGTGCTCGATGCGATCCGCGACCGTCTCGACGTGGCCGAACATCATCGTCGCGCTGGTGGCCAGGCCGAGCTCGTGGGCGATCGCCATGACCTCGAGCCACTGGTCGGAATTGCACTTGAGCGGAGCGATGCGGTTGCGCACGCGATCGACGAGGATTTCGCCGCCGCCGCCCGGAATGGATCCGAGGCCGGCTTCCTTGAACTTCGTGATCACTTCGCGCAGCGACATTCCGAAGACCCCGGCGAAGTGATTGAACTCTGGCGGGCTGAAGGCGTGGATGTTGATGTGCGGATATTTTTCCCGGATGTGCGAGAGCAGGTCCAGGTAGTGATCGATGCCCAGTTTCGGGTGATGTCCGCCCTGCATCAAAATCTGGATACCGCCCGCGGCCGTGAGCTCATCGAGCTTCTGGTCGATCTCCTCGTGGGACAGAACGTAGTGGTCCGCGTCCTTTTCGGTCCGGTAGAACGCGCAGAACTTGCAGTACACGTTGCAAACGTTCGTGTAGTTGATGTTGCGATCGATGATGTAGGTGACGATCTCGCTGCCGCGCCCGTCAAACGCCGCCGCTTTGGCGAGATTGCGGCGATGATCCGCCAGCGTGCCGAGGTCGGTGAGCGGAGCGCGGTAGAGTTCCAGCGCCTCGGCATCCGAGATGCGCGATCCGGTCATCACCTTGTCCACGAGGGCCTCGCGGAGGGGAGAGGGGATCAGCCTCTCCGCGGGCGGAGCGGGCGGGGGAGCCGGAGACGTCGTCATGCGTGCGGAGAATTTAAGGCGTCGGCTGGGATAGGCAAATGCGGGATCGGTCGCGGGGCCGAGAGCGCGCCGCCCTTGGATTTGATTTGATTTGCGAGCGGGCCTGAAGCTGGCAGATTGACCGTTTGAAACGGTGGCCATAGCTCAATGGTAGAGCTCCAGATTGTGATTCTGGCTGTTGCGGGTTCGAGTCCCGTTGGCCACCCCAGCCCGCGCCCGGCGGGCGCGGGAAGATCGAAACTTCAAATTCGAAACTGGAAGAAAGTTTCGAAGGGGAAGAACTAACATTCGAGCGATCGCGTCCCCGCCGTCCTATTTGGCGAGATAGTCGATCATCGGCTTGGAGAGCTCCGCAGACTCCTTGGACTTTTTCTGCGCCTTGCGCTGTTTTTCCTGATCGGCCAGCCGCAGCTTGTTCTCGTAATCGTCCAGCTTGCCGTCGCCGTTCAGATCGTACTTTTTGATTTCGGCTTTGCGCTCCGCCTCCATTTGCGCGGCCAGTGCCTTGCGCTCCTTCTTGGTGAGCTTCATCTCCGGATTCATCAGCTGCCAGCGCAACACCGTGGCGATTTCGTAATCGCTGATGATGCCGTCGCCGTTCAGATCAAAGGCTTTATATTGCTCGTTTTTCTGCTGCTGCGCGCGGGCCGCGTTGCCGTCGCCGCCTTGGGCCCGGGCGCCGCTGACGGCGAAAAGACAGCCGCAAAGGAAAAGGATCGGGGGGATCCAGCGGGTCGTGTTCATGGGAAGAAATACGCCCGTCCCGGCGACATTCAAGCCCGGGCTGGGGCGCGCGCCTATTGGAGCTCCTTGGCCGGGATGACGCGCTCCCAGGCCACGCTGCCGTCCGTCCGGCACAGTTGAATGGTCAGGACCCGCTCCTGCCGGGGGCCGCTGAACTTCAAGAGCGCAAAATTCCGCTCCTTCAAATACGTGTCCGGGACCCGCCAGGTGTTCGCCTCGTTGTCGCCCCGCGCGGACACTCCCGCCGTCAGTGGCGACGTCGTAAGGTCATAAAGCGGATAGGATCCCTCACGAGGCATGCGCGTCAGTTCCGCGTGGTGCCGATCGCCCGTCACAAAGACGACGCCACGGATGCCCTCGGCGGCGATGGTGTCGAGCAGCTCCTTCTGTTCGGCCACAAAATGCGCATAGGTTTCGATGCCAGCGGCCCGGGCCGGATTCAGCACTTGGTTGCCGATGCAGACGATCTTGTACGTGGCGAGGCTGGAGATGAGCGAGTCCACCAGCCACTGCACCTGCGCCTTGCCGAGATAGGGCTTCTCGCCGGTCTTGCGGTGATCCGGCGCGCGTTCCGTGCGGTCATCCAGCAGAAAAAAATCCACATCACCCCACGAGAACATGGTGGTCGTGAGTAGTGGACACTCGGGAAATCCGTAGGTCGGATTCGCGCTGAAAAGCTCGAATGCTGCGCGCGTGTTGACCTTGTCGCGATACGCGCGGTCGCTGTCGTTGGGACCATAGTCGTGGTCGTCCCAGATTGCGTAGTTGCTGCATGCGGCCAGCAGGGGTTGCATCTCGGAGGTCGACCGGCTGTGAGTGTACCGGTAAAAGATGGTCTCGCGGCTGCCGGAATCCGCCTCCCGCAAATAACAATTGTCGCCGAGCCAGATCATGGCCTGCGGCTGCTTCCCGGCGATGGCGGTAAAGATCTGGTAGTCGCCACCGTAGGGCTTGCCTGGTCGATCGTACGGCGGGTCGTTGATGTACGTGCAACTGCCGACCGCCACCGTGAACTCCGGCGGATCCGTGCGCCATTGCCAGAGCGGCGGCGTCTCGAACTTGAGCGGGTACGCAAGCGCCACCCGGCGGCCATCGACCACGACGGCATATCGATATTTCCGTCCCGGCTCGAGCAGCGAAGTGACGGATTTCGCGACGAACGCGTTCTCGCGTGTCGTGCGAATCTCGGTCGTGCTGAAGATCTTCCCGGGCGTGGTCTCGTCCCAGTAGTCGAAGCGCACGCGGACGGCATGTTTCGTCTGCACCCAAAGCTGCGCCGCGCGCATTTCGGCGTGACCCACCATGGGACCCGATTGGAGGGCGGTGTCGCGCGCCGCTTGGGCCCGGGCGGCGGAGGGTGCGAGCAGTGCGAGCGCGGCGAGGAGGCGGGCGAGTCGAGGCATGCGGCGAGAATACACCAGTTCTTGCTCGCGCCGAGCGGCCTGCCTCAGACGGCGTTTTCCAGCTCTGGTCGTCGGGCGGCGGACGCCGCGGATTGGTCCGCCAGGGCGCGGGCTTGGGCCTCGTCGAGCAGGCGCAAGGCGATCCGGGCGAGGACCATGGTGAGCACCAGGCTGAGGAGCAAGCCCCCGAT
>JANMQT010000130.1:0-15985 GCA_031370675.1 Verrucomicrobiota bacterium | reverse complement strand
GGACGAAGAATGGGTGAACCGAAAAAGGCGAACAGCCGACGCGAGGTGGAAGCTGAAAACAAGGCGGAAAAACGACGAGGCAACGATGCGAAAGCGCTGTGAATCTCCCAACTCAAACCCAAGAAACTCAAGCGGCATAACATCTTAGTATCCTACACTCAATGACGGATAGTACGAGATCATAATATTGGATAGCAAGAGCGCGGTGTTGGATTTGTTCTTGAAGTTCGGTGAACAAGGTTGTAAAAGCAAAAGGCGATGACTGATCAGCCGACTTCTGGTGAGCCGCCCAAGATGCGACTCGAGGATCGGGTGCGCGAAACCGCGCGGCTGCGGCAACTGTCCTTTCACACAGAGAAAGCGTATTGGACTTGGACCCGCCAGTACATCCTTTTTCATCACAAACGTCATCCTGAGAAATTGGGCCCAGCCGACGTGCGCGCGTTTCTTAGTCACCTGGTGCGCGACCGGAAGGTGGCGATCTCGACCCAACGGCAGGCGCTCAACGCCTTGGTGTTCCTGTATGAAGCGGTGCTCGGTCGCGCGGCCGGGGACTTCTCCGGCTTCGATCGACCCACCCGACCGGCGCGACTACCCGACGTGCTCAGTCGCAGCGAAGTCGGCCGGCTGTTGGATTGCCTGGATGGCACGCCCCTTTTGATCACCCGCTTGCTCTACGGCGCGGGATTGCGGGTAAGCGAGGGCGTGCGTCTGCGCATTCAGGACGTGGATTTCGATGGCGGCACCCTGCGCGTGCGCGACGGCAAGGGCAAAAAGGACCGCCTGACGGTACTGCCGCAGATGGTGCGCGAACCGCTGCGCGAACACATCGAGTGGCTGCGCGGGCTTTTCGCCGAGGACCGCACGCAGGGACTTTCCGGGGTGCATCTGCCCGACGCGCTGGGTGCAAAATATCCGCACGCGGGTGTGTCGTGGGAATGGCAGTGGTTGTTTCCCTCGCGCGAGGTCTCCCTGGATCCGCGCACGGGCCTGCAGCGCCGGCACCACCTGACCGAGGAAACGCTGCAGCGCTTCATCCGCGAGGCCGCGAAGCGGGCGCGGATCGACCGGCGCGTGACGCCGCATGTGTTGCGGCATTCGTTTGCGACGCATTTGCTGGAATCGGGCACGGACATCCGGACAGTGCAGGATTTATTGGGTCACGCGGACGTGGCGACAACGATGATCTACACGCACGTGATGAACCGGCCCGGAGTGGGGGTGAGGAGCCCGCTCGATGCGTAAGGACGAGTCGAGATTTGAGCGACGCGAAAAGTCCTGGGATGCATGGGGTACAATCGATGGTCGAGTGCCAGCAGGGCAGAGGGGGCGACGGCGAATGCGGAAGTGGGAGAACCACCCAGAGATCCAAGGACAGCAAGGAGGGCTGCACCTCAGAAGACAGAAGGCGGAGGACAGAAGACAGAGGACAGAAGACAGGGGCAGAGGGCGGAGGAATGGCGATGCGGGGCTCACGCGAAGGCGCGAAGAAAGTCGTCTAAGAGCCGCTCGTCCCTGGGCGTGGGACGCCAACCGTCGTAGTTGTTGCGGAGCGAAACCGTGCCCAATGCGGAAGTGGGACGTGGCAATTCGGAAGCGCGACGTCGCGGCAGCGGCGGACGTTGCTTACGGTTTAAGCGGCACGCGCACGACGCAGATCGTCCCCCGCCCTTCCTCGCTGGCAATCTCGATGCCGCCCCCGTGCGCCTCGGCGACGGATTTTGCGATGGTCATGCCGAGACCCGTGCCATTGGATTTTCCGTGGGTGACAAACGGCTCGAAAACCCGCGCGAGGACATCTGGCGGCATGCCGTTGCCGTTGTCCGCGATTTCCCAAACCAGCCACCCGCCCTCCTCCGCCACCGCGAAGCGCAGGATGCCACCACCGGACATCGCTTCCTGCGCGTTCTTCAGCAGGTTGAGCAGCAGCCGCAGGAAGCGCGGGGCATCGACATTCACCCAGCCGACATAGCCGATGGACCGCTCGACCTTGATGCCCTGCTCCGGCAACCGCGCCAGAAATTGTTCCTCCAGCTGCGCCACCAGCGTACCGACGAGCACGCGCTCGATGTTCAACTGCGTATTGCCTCGCGAGTACTCGAGCAACTCCTGGGTCATGCCCACCATCTGGTCGACCGCGCCATCGATGATTGTGGTGAAGCGCGCCATCTGCGGATCGGCCGCCTTCCGCTCGATCATCTGGCAGGCGAAGAGAATCGTCGCCATGGGATTCTTGAAGTCATGGATGATCGAGCTGCTCATCCGGCCCAGCAGGCTGAGGCGCTCGTCGCGCACGATTTCCTCGACGAAATGCGTGTTCGCGTGGCGCAGGCGTTCCACCACTGCGCGGATAAAATTCATCGAGAATTCCGCCGGAGCCGCGTGCATGATGAAACGAAACGCCTCTTCGTCGAGCAGACCGACCAGGCAGGAATCCTCCGCCGTGGCGGTCGCCGAGCGCGGACCATGGTCGACCAACGCCATCTCGCCAAAAAAGTCGCCCGCCTCGAAGGTCTGCAGGATTTCCCCCTGCTGTTCGCGGCCTCGCACCGTGACGCGCACGCGACCGGCCAGGACGAGGTAGAGATCGTGGCCGGCGTCGCCTTCCTCGAAGATGACCTCCCCGGCCGGGAAAAAAACCGTACGCATCCGCTCGCCGGCGGCCTCCACGGCTTCCGGGGGCAGGCCCGCGAAAAGCGAGTTCTCACCGATGGCCGGATTTGACGCGGTGTTCATGACGACAGGCCGGCAGGCCGCCGACGCTTAAACTTTGAATGGCGGGCCGCGCGCGGGCAACGCAATTATTTGCGGACGAGAGCGGCGGGCCGACGTGATCCAGCGCGCCGGAACGCCCGACGGGAAATCGAGGTGGCAGTTTTTTGGACTAAATTCCTAAATTTTCCAAATTACTAAATTCGTTTGGTGCCGCAAAACGCCCGCGTGAGTCCCTCGGTCCCATTCTGTAAATTTAGAAAATTTAGTAATTTTGTAAGAAAAACACCGACGCCACATCCGGACCCAACTCGCAGGCCGGAAAGGAATATGACGGCGTCAGTCGCACTCGCAGACCACGCGGAAGCCGACGTCGTTGGCGGCAAAATTTGGCGCGTTGAAACTGCGAGCCGAGGCCCGCAGGCTGTTGAAGCGCGACTTCCAGCTACCCCCGCGCAGGATGCGCTGCGAGCCCGCGCGCGGACCCGGCGGATTCGATCGTTCGCCGGTCTTGTAGGCATCGTAAAAATCCGAGCACCATTCCCAGACATTGCCCGCCATATCCTCCACGCCGAACGGGCTTGCACCACGCGGGAAGGATCCCACGGGCGAAGTCTCCGCGAAGCCGTCATTGACCGCCCGATCGCTCCACGCGAACGAGGTGTTGGCGTCGGCAAAATTCGCGAGGTCACCGCGGGCGGTCGTTTCGCCCCAAGGATAGGTGCGACCGTCGGTTCCGCGCGCGGCATATTCCCATTCGGCCTCGGTGGGGATCCGGTAGCGTTTCCGCTCATGCGAGCTCAGCCACTGGCAAAACTTGATCGCTTCAAGGCTGCTGACATACACGACGGGGTGGCGCTTGTCCGCCTTCACCAGCCGCTTGCTGCGATGTGATGGATCGAAGAGTTCGTATTGCTCGTTGGTGATTGGATAACGCGAGATGTAAAAGCGCGTGAGGTTCACCTTGGACGTCGGCTGTTCATTGGCCGCTGCGCCGGGACTCGTGCTCCCCATCATGAACGAACCTGAGGGAATCAGGACGAACGGCTGATCGATCGCCTCGGAAACGAACGTCGGATAGCGGGCCCGCTCCTCGTCGAGCGACAGGGCGTTTGCCGCCGCGACCGTCGGCGTCGCCACGGCCGCGCGCGGCGTCGTGCCGCCCACCGGGGGCCGGCCGGGGCGGAGGGGAGGAGTCGCCGGCGTCACCTTCGCCGCGGGGGCCGGCTCCTGCTCGGTCCCATCGAGAAATTCGTCGACCATGTCCTCCGCGTCACCGGCGTCGAGCCCGAGATTCTCCGCCATGTTGATGAACGCATCGCGCTGGTCGTCGGTCATTGAATCGGCATCCAGGCCCGAGAGGCTGAGCATGCGCTTGAACTCCTCCTTGGGGCTGCCGCGACTCGCCCGAATCCTCCGCGTGGCCGGGACGGCGGTCGGCGCCGCGGGGGGCGGCTCCGGCATTTCGTCCAGGCGGCTGGCGCCGCGCTTCTGCAGCTCGCCGTCAATCGTCGCGTCCATGTCGCCCGCGGAAAGTCCCTTTTCGTCGCCGAGTTTGCGGAGACTGGCTTCCTCCTCCTTGGTCAGGATGTTGTCGGAAAGCGCAAAGTCGAGGAAGCGGCGGAATTCGACCAGGCCGACCTCGCGGCGCCGGGCACGAATCTCCTCGTCGATGCGGGCCCGGCTTTCCGGCCGGAGGAGTTCGCTGCGCGCCTGGCTGAGTTTCTGTGGTGCGGCGTCCATGCCGGACCAGAGCAACTGCGCGATCGGATTGCTCGGCTGGCTCTTGAGCGGCAGTTTTTTCTGCCACCAGACGAGGAGCTGGCGGCACTGGTCCTCGATCAGCGCGTCGCTCGGATTTTCCCCCGGCGAAAAGCAAAGCCGCTCGTAATAGTTCGCGGAATCGAAGGCGCGCCAGCCGTCCCACTTGCGGGGATCGTCGGGTAACGGAAGAGGCAACGGCATCTTACGGTGAAGCAAAAACGCGGCGCCTTACTCGACCTTGATCAGCGACAAGTTCGAGGTCGCGCGCGCAAGTTCCAGATCGCTGAGCCCGGCGTTGCGCTCGAGCGTGGCCTTCGCCTGCTTGCCGAAAGCATCCACGATCACGCTCAACACCTGGTTCGTGTTGTACTGATAGCAAATCTCCACGGGCGAACCCTTCGGCAGGAACGCCGGCAGCTCCACCGAGCAGGTGCCCAGCGGGGTGCACTCGGTCGGGACGGTGCTTTCACCCTCCACGATGCGCACGACCGCCTTCTTCATGTTCGCCTGCGCGGTGCCAAAGGCATTCTTCACCTCGCAGGGCATCGCGGTCATCTTCGGGATCATCGGAAAGACGTATTCCTCCACCGCATTTTCATCCCAGAGCACGATACCGAGGGTGTGGGAGGTGATGTTCGTCACCTGGATCAAGCCGCCGTCCCGCGTGCTGAACTGCTCGCGCGTCTCGGCCGGGATGAAGCGCTCGCCCTGCTTGTCCTCCTCGCCGAGCATCGCGAGCATCGCCTGGATGGCCGCGCCGATGGCGACGGCCTCGTCCGGGCTGACCTGCTCGGCCAGCGGCACGTTGGAGATGCGCAGCACCATGTCGCGCACCATCGGCATGCGCGTCATGCCGCCGACGAGCAGGATCTTGTCGACGTTCGCCCAGGCCATGCGCGCTTCCTGCAGCACGATTTCGCAAATGGCCTTGGTCTTTTCCACCAGGGGCGCGGCGAGTTGTTCGAAGTCCTCGCGGGTCAGCTCGATCTTGATGCTCTTGCCGTTGAAGCTGTGCACGATGGTGGTGCGCGGCCGGCTCGAGAGCTGAATCTTGGCCGCCAGCGCCCGGCTTTGCAGGTCCTGGTAGCTCTGGAGATCGAGCAGCGGATTTTCGCCATGCAGCCGGTCGAATTCCTCCGCCACCAGATTGACGATGATGTCATCCCAGTCCTTGCCGCCAAGGCGGTGATCGCCGTTGGTCGCGACCATCCGGATGCTCTGGTTTTCGATCCGCATGATCGTCACGTCGAACGTGCCGCCGCCGAGATCGAAGACAAAGACGGTTTGATCCTGATCGAGCTTGTCGAGTCCGTAGGCCAGCGCCGCGGCCGTCGGCTCGTTGATGATTTGCAGGACGTTGAAACCCGCGAGCTGGCCCGCCTGAATCGTCGCGGTGCGCTCGGCGTCATTGAAATACGCGGGCACCGTCACCACCGCATCGGTCACCGGCTGGCCGAGATAGCGCTCCGCGTCGACCTTGAGTTTCTTCAGGATGAGCGCGGACAATTCTTCCGCCGAGAACGACTGGCCGTTAAACTCGCGATGAAATTGCTCGCGGCTCTTGCCGATCTCGCGCTTCACGAAATCCACGATCTTCTCGGGCTCGGCCACGCTGTTCTGCTTCGCCAGCGTGCCGACCGTCGCGTTCGTGCCATCGAAGAGGATCACGGACGGCGTGATTCGCTCGCTCTCCGCATTCGGGATGATCTGCGGTTTTCCATAGGCGTCGATGTGCGCAATCGCGCAGAACGTCGTGCCCAAATCAATTCCAACCGCTTTTCGTTCGCTCATAGGCCTGAAGGATGTGGGTGGGCGGCCGCGCGGAAGCGCGCGGTGGACGGAGAGTCAGCTTGCCGGATCTCTCCGGGGGTGGTCGGCATGGGGAATACTTTCATCATGCGTCGGCGCGGCCAGATTGTCTATTCCGGAGCCGGAGATTCGACGCCCTCGCGCCCCGCGGCGACGGCTTCGCCGCCTGAATCCCTCGCACCGAGCCATTTCCGCACGACGACTTCCTCGGGCCGGATCACGCGCTCGCGCCAGAGGAACCCTTGTTTGAGGGAGCGCACGACGCGGCCGTCCTGCACCGGGGAGTCCGCCGGCTCGACGGTCAACACCCGGTGCCGCTTGAGATCCAAGGCGGCGCCCTCGGCCGAATCGTAGGGCTCCACTTCCATGCGCACGAGCACTTCGTAAAAATGCGCGAGCGTGTTTTCCACGTTCATCATCAACTTCGCGAGGAAGTCGCGTTCGTCGCGCGAGGCTTCGGTCAATGCTTCGGATCGGTGCTCGATCTGTTGCTGCACGACGCCGAGGTCGTCGGAGAGCGTGATCAAATCGCGCACGAAAGGCTTTTGCAGCGCATCAAAAAGAAAGTTATCCTTGTATCCTTTGAGCTCGGCATGCAGCGCGTCGAACAGGCGCAGGTTCGCCGACTCCACCTGACCCATCCGCTGCAGCTGCCCCTGGATCGCGTCCAACGTCCGGGTGATGCGCTCCGCGGGATTATCGGCGGCATCCGATCCCGTCGAAGGCTCGATTTCCTGCGCGAGGCGGGCCAGGACGCGATTGCCCTCTTGGACGCTCGCATTGACCGCCGCGAGGCCCGCCGCCAGTGGTTCCAGAGCCTTGCCCACGACATCGGAAAGGCCCGGATTTTCCGCTGGCTCCTCGTGGCCCAGCGCCGATGCCGGATCCAACGCGGCCTGCGCCGCGAGAGCCTGCATCTCCTTGGCAAATTGATCGATAGGCATGGGGGTCCGCTCTTAATGACTGAGATTCAGGCCGGATTGAAGCGATTTCTGGGCCACCGCTCAGATTTCTCCCTCTGATTCCTCTCTGATTCGGACGACCTTGTCGAGGCCCGGATTCCCGTCACGACGTGTAGTGCCGCGCGATCGCTTCGGCGAAGGACTCGATCGTCGGCTTCGCGGCCTCGATGTCGACCGTGAATCCGTGCTTCCGGAGCGTGCGGGAAGTGACGGGCCCCATGCTCGCCATGCGGACCCCGTCCGGCAGCGGCAGGTTGAGCGCGACAAAACTGTCGACCGCCGACGAGCTGGCAAAAGTGATCAGGTCCGCCCCTTCGTTCCGGAACCGCTCGATCGTGCCGGTGCGGTCGCTCGCGGCCGTCTCCGGCACGGTGCGATAGCCAATGCCCTCGTCCACGATGGCGCCCTGCTTGGTCAGCGCGCCGGCGAGCAAATCGCGCGTCTTCTCCGCGCGCACGATCAAGATCTTTTGATTGTCGAGCGCGCCCTCCTCGACAAAGGACTTGATGAGCCCCTCGGTCACGAATTCCTTCGGCTGCATGTTCGGCAGCAGCCGGAAATCCTTCACGCGTTGCGCGGTCGCCGGGCCGATCGCCGCGATCTTCACGCCGCCGATTTCGCGCGCGTCCGTGTAGGCGCGGTAAAACACCTCGAAAAAAGCGTTCACCCCATTTGGGCTCGTGAACACCAGCCAATCATAGGTGTGCGCATCGACCACCAACTCCGCAAAGGCCCGCACGTCCACCGGTGGCTCGATGCGAATCGTGGGAAGCTCGATTACATCGGCGCCCAGCGCCAGCAGCCGGCCGGAGAGCGTGCCGGCCTGCGAGCGCGTGCGGGTGACCACGATGCGCCGCCCGAAGAGGGGCCGCTTTTCAAACCAATTGAGTTCGTCGCGCAGGTTCACCACGTCGCCAAACACCACCACGGCCGGCGCCTCGAATCCGGTCTCGAGCACGATGCGCGCGATGTCGTTCAGCCGTCCGCGGATGGTCTGCTGGCGCCCGGTGGTGGCCCAGCGAATCATCGCGACCGGGGTCGACGGATCCATGCCTTTCGCGACGAGCTGACGCGTGATGGGCTCAATCCGCTCGACGCCCATCAGCATGACCTTGGTTCCGGTCGCCTTGGCGATCCCGTCGAGGTCGAGCGAACTGGCGGTCTTGCCCGGATCTTCGTGGCCGGTGAAAATCGTCAGCTGCGAAACAAAGTCGCGGTGCGTGACGGGAATGCCGGCGTAGGCGGGCGCGGCGATGACGGAGCTGATGCCCGGCACGACCTCAAACGCGAGTCCCGCCTTGACGAGATCCTGCGCCTCCTCGGCGCCGCGGCCGAAGACGTACGGGTCACCCCCCTTCAAGCGCACCACGGTTTTTCCCGCCTTGGCCCGGGCGACGAGCAGCGCGTTGATCTCGCCCTGCTTGAGCGCGTGGTTGCCGGCCTTCTTGCCCGCGTAAATCACTTCGCAGGCCGCCGGGGCCCAGGCGAGCATCGCAGGATTGCAGAGGTAATCGTAAACCAGGACATCCGCCTTCTCGATGCATTCACGCGCCTTGAGCGTTACGAGCCCGAGGTCGCCGGGCCCGGCGCCGACGAGATAGCAGATTCCGGATGGAGGGGATGATTGAGGCATGGGTTCACAACAGTTGCGCGGCCACCGCGGCGGCAACTTCCCGCGGATCCCGCCCGCTGGCCACGCCAATTCGCGGCGGTTTTCCGGCCGCATGGTGATGGACGGCGCGCAACGTCAACTCGCCGTCGCGCCAGGTGGTGGCGACACCCACCGGTGCCTGGCAGCCGCCGCCGAGCCGGCGCAACAATTCCCGCTCGGCGGTCACGGAGGCAAAGGTTTCCGCGTGGTTGATCGTCGAAAGTGCGGCCAGCGTCTCCGCATCGTCCGCGCGCGCCTGCAAGCCGATCGCGCCCTGGCCAACCGCCGGTAACATCACATCCGGTCCGAGAGACCGCAGGCCAAACTGTGCGCCGGAGATCGTGACGAATCCGCCCGCGAGATCGAAGCCAAGCCGCTCCAGTCCGGCGCGCGCCAGCACCAGCGCCGACCACTCGGGGCGGACGCGCAATTTTTCGAGGCGCGTGCCGACGTTCCCGCGGATGTCCACGACCTGCAGATCGGGCCGGCGATGCAGCAATTGCAACTGCCGGCGCACGCTGCTCGTCGCAACGGTCGACCCGCGCGCGAGCGGCAGCGTCTCGCGGTAATCGGCAGACGAGATCTTGAAGATGAGCACGTCTTCCGGATTCGCCCGCGGCAGCACGGCGGCAACCACGAGTCCCGGCGGATTCTCCGTCGGGAGATCCTTGAGGCTGTGGATCGCGACGTGGATTTCCCGCGCGAGCAGCGCGACCTCGAGCTCCTTCGTGAAAAGTCCCTTGTCGATTTGCTCTCCGGCGTCACCGTGCACCGCGGAGGACAGGCTCAGATCCTGGCGCTGGTCGCCGGTGGTCTTGAATTCGCGAATCGTGGCGGCCACCGGGGGATCCGCGGCCGCGAGGGCGGTGCGGACCAGCTGGGTTTGAGCGAGGGCGAGGGCGCTACCGCGCGTGCCGAGGATCAACCCGCTCATGTCGACAAGCCGCCTTCCGCCCGGCCGGTGAGCTTGGTCAGCTGGCGCTCGCGATGACGATCGAGAAAGCGCTGCCAGCCCAACCGGGGTTCCTCCCGGGCCAGCCACCCCCGGAAGTCCTCGACGTGCTCGCGAATCATCGCTTCGCACGCCTCCATCTCCCCCTGCCGCCTTGCCAGCGCCTGTCCGGCGATGCGCTGTAGCGAATCGATGTCGTAGAGATACACCCCCTCGAGGTCATTGACCGCGGGCTCCACGTCACGCGGCACCGCGAGATCGATGACGAACAACGGCCGATCCGTCCGCGTCGCCAGCACCGGCCGCAGGCGCTCGCTCGTCACAATGTGATGGGGCGCCGCGGTCGAGGTGATGAGGATGTCGACGTCGTGCATCTCATTTTCCCAGGCGTCAAAATGCACCGCGCGCCCGCTCAATTCCTGCGCCAGGGCCGCGGCGCGATCGTACGAGCGGTTCGAGACGAACAGGCTGTGCACGCCGCGCGCGAGCAGGCTGCGCGCGGTCAATTCACCCGTCTCGCCCGCACCGAGGATCATGACCTTGCGCTGGCGGAGACTGCCAAAAATTTGCTCCGCGAGATCGACCCCCACGGAGCCGACCGAGACGGAGCCGCGCGCGATGCCGGTGCGGGTGCGCACCTGCTTGGCCACGAGGAACGCGCGCTGGAACAGTTTGTTGAGGAAACGCGACGTGGTGCCATGCGCATTGGCCGCGTGGTAGGCCTTTTTTACCTGGCCAAGAATTTCCGTCTCTCCGAGCACCATCGATTCGAGGCCACACACGACGCGGAAAAGATGCTCGATGCTCGCCATGCCATCGTGATGATAGAAATGCTCGACACCGGCCGGCGCCGCTGGCGCGAAATGTCGCGCGGCAAGCTCGCGGGCCTCGGCCTCGGTGGTCACGGCGTAATATTCCGTCCGGTTGCAGGTCGAGAGCACCACCGCCTCCTCGACCCATTCCAGTCCGCAAACCCGCCGGGCGGCCTCGACCGACGCGGCCTCACCCAGGGCGAAGGCCTCGCGCACCTCCACGCCCGCCTGCTGATGACTGAGGCCGAAGCAGACGATGTTCATACAGACGCAGGCGCGGCCGCGCCGGCGGAAACTCGAAGTTCGAAAATCGAAATTCGAAGAAGGTGGGAAAATTCTTGAAGCGGGCGAAAACCTAAATCACTGCGCGCGGTGCACGATCGTGGCGGGAGATTAGGGCTTTCGACTTTCGACCTTCGACTTTCGACGCTTTCCTTCGAGTTTCGAATTTCGAGCTTCGAGTTTCCTTCAGCAGTGAGCTTCGGCTCACTGATGAAGGTGATGCCCCACAGGGTCGCGATCGCGAGGCAGGAGGCGAAGACGGAAAGGTTTGCCACGCGCCGTGGCGCGAGATGCTTGAGCCAGCGCGCGGCGAGGATGGCGCCGTAGAGCAACCAGACGCCGATCGACCAGCCGAGTTTAAAGGGGGAGGGCGCGCGGCCGACGCCGAAGCCGGCGAGCATGCCGAGCGTCAGCAGGAGGAAGCCCACCGCAATGAGCCGCCCATTGGCGATGCCGAGCGAGTGAATGGGCGGCAGCGCGAAGAACGCGGGGTTCAAGCGGCGGGTCTTGAGCTGGCGCTCCTGCAGCAGATACATCGCGCCAGCGAGGCCGGCGAGGACGAAGGCGCCATACGCCAGCAGGGAAAATGCGGCGTGAAATTCAAGGTACGGATTGACCGAGGTTTTCGCGGATATCGAATCGAGGCCGGAGATCAGCGCGACGGTTTGTAGCGCGAAGGCGAGCGGCGCCGTAAAAGCGCCGAGCAGAGACAGCCGGTAGCTTGGCCCGATCACCAAATAGAAAAGCACGACCGCCCAGCTCAGGAAGACGAGCACCTCGAAGAGGTTGGTCAGCGGACAACGGCCGATGACCTGGCCGCGCTGATAGAGAAAAATCGTCTGGAGGACGAAGCCCGCCGCCAGCACGACAAACTGAAAACGGGACGCGCCATAAGCCCGCGCGCCGAGCGCGAACAGGACGTACCCGAAGCCCAGCAAAAAGCAGAGCGTGGAGGCAATCAGAACGGCGTGATTCATCGGGAGGCGGCGAAAGTGGTAGTCTGGACTTTGCCGGACGCGATTGCAACGGGCGCAGGCGGCTTTGCGTACGCGGGTGGCAAGGATCGTGATCTGCTTCATCCCGTCTCGACATCATCATATTGCCCGGTACCCTCCCCGCCGTCCCCGCTTTCATGAGCGCTCCCGTTCTCCCCCGCCCGTCGGCTGCGCCGCTGTACGCCGCCATTCGCGACGTGCGCGATTTCCCGAAACCAGGCATCGTGTTCAAGGACATCATGCCGATTTTGGCGGACCCGGCGACGCTCCGGCTCTCGATCGACCTGTTCGAGGAGGCCTGCCTCGCCCTCCCGGCGCGGGTGGACAAGATAGTCGGCATCGACGCGCGCGGATTTTTGTTTGGCGCCGCGCTCGCGTACAAAATGGGCCTCGGCTTCATTGCGGTGCGCAAGGCCGGCAAGTTGCCCGGCAAGACGGAGGCCGTGGCGTACACCCTCGAGTACGGCGAATCGACCGTTGAAATGCTCTCCGATGCCTTGCAACCCGGAGAGCGCGTGGTTTTGATCGACGATCTGCTCGCGACCGGCGGCACGGCGGCCGCGGCGATCAAGTTGATCGAGAAGCTCGGCGCGCGGGCGGTCGGCGCGCTCTTTCTCGTCGAGCTCGAGTTCCTCGGCGGGCGCGCCCGGCTGGGCGGGGTGCCGGTGACGGCGCTGTTGAAGTATTGACGAGAGCGGGCGCGCGCAAAGCCGTGAAGTTTTCCCCGGGGAGGCATGTGGAATTAAGCCACGATCCGCGCACTGAGTGATTTGCACGCGTGCCCGGCCGCCCGTACGTTCCATCGTTATGGAAACGCCGACCCTCGCCGAAGCTCTGCTCAACGTAATCAATGACTACATCGAGGAAGAGGAGCTGAGTCTGGCCGAGGTGCTCGGGTCGCTGGAGTTGGTGAAGGCCGACCTGCTGCGCCAGGCGGAGGAGGACGAGTTCGACGACGACGACGAGGATGCGGATTTGAACAAGGGCCGGAACTAGAAGTTGTTGCGGCGCGGTCGGATGTTTTTGCGCAGGCTGTGATTGCCCATTGCCCCCGCATCCACAATTTGCTATCGGGAGTCCATGACTGAGGAGCCCAAGCCCAAGATTCGCGTTTCTGTCGTCCTGTGGTGGATTTACGTCCTCGGCGTTCTGATTGTGCTGGCGGTGGTGGCGCAGCGCGTTTACCCGGCGCTCGCGACGGAATACCGACTAACTTGGTTTGAGACGTTTTGCGTGTCGCTGCTGCCCGCCTTCGCGTGCACCATCCCGGGATTCTTCTTGCGGCGCCTCCGTCTCGGCCAGATGGGGGTCACCTTCATCGTCGTGGTCGTCTCCGGCCTCGTCAGTCTCGCGGTCGCCAAGTATGCCTTCGAGAAGAAGATCACCGACGAAGCCAACCAGCTCGTGGCGGCGGCCAATTCCTTCTTCACCAAGGTCTCGGCTCCGCTCGCGGCCCCTGCTCCGCCGCCCGCCCCGGCCGTGACCCTGAGCCCCGCGTTTACGCCGACCCCCTCGATTACGCCGACCCCGGAAGTGACGCCCACGCCGGCCGGCCCCACCCCGCGTCCGGCCGCCGGCCAGACCCCGACGCCCACGCCGACACCGACGCCGGTCCCGACGCTGCCGCCGTACGATTTGGCAGAGGTCAAGAGCCAGCTGACCGCCACCGGCTTGTTTGAGATCGACGCGCTCCGGGCGGACTACCAGCGCGATGTCATCGCCGCCGGCAGCGCCCGCCTGGTCAATCCCGAGCGCCTTGGGACCGACCGGACCATGGAGGCCGGCAAGAAAGTGACGGAACAGTTGCTGGCCTTGAACGACCAGTACCGCGACAAGCAGCGGCAGTGGGTGGATGCGCAGTTGCCGAAGCTCGACACGCTTTACATCCCGGAGAACGAAAGGGCCGCGATGAAGAAGGGCTTCCTCACGTCCGCCACGCGCGGAAAGGGCCTCGTCGACAATTTCTGGAACGCGGAAAAGAAATTCCTCGGTGAGGTAAACAACCTTTTCGCCATGCTGAAGGAATCGAAGTCCTGGAGCGTGGCCAATGGGAAGTTCGTTTTCGATGACGCGGGCTTTGCGTCCGACGTGATTAAGCGCATGATGAAGATTCAGACACTAGGCGCGGAACGCGAGCAGACCCTCACGGACGCGCAGACCGGGCTGAAGCAAACGCTGACGGATATGTTTGCCGCCGGCGCCGCCGCCCAAGCCACCGCAGCCCAAGCGGCCACGGCCACACCCGCACCGGGGGTTGCGCCGGCGCCGGGGACAACCCCCGCCCCGGCGGCGGCTCCTGCGCCGGCGACAACTCCCGTGCCGTCGGCCCCGCCCAAGTAATCAGCTGGGCCCGCACGAACCGCTCTCGCACCACGCGTCGCGCCTGATGGAACGCGAACTCCGGGCGCGTTGGCGAAGAGCGATGCAACCCGCGCCCGCGGGCCTCCAAACCCCTGGCATCGGGTTAGAGACAACCCGAACCCCCTGGCTGCCCAACAAAAAGGGCGCGTAAAACGCGCCCTCCCGTAAATTTTTTTGGGTCTGACTTAGGCCGCGACCGGGGCCTCGGCTGGGACCGCCGCGGCCGGCGGGGCGCCCAGGTTCGGATTGAAGCGGAACTTCACTTTACCGCGCTTGGCGTTCGCCTTCGCTTTGCGCTTCAAACGCTGCGACGGCGTCTCGTAAGCGCGCAAGCGACGGACCTCGTCCATGATGCCCTCGGCATCCATCTTGGTCTTGAGCCGCTTTAGAGCGCGGTCGACCGGCTCTCCTTTACGAACAGTTACTTCTGGCATGGCAATCTCTCCGAGTGGTGGGGAATTGAAATGGGTTTGGGCGTTTTGCGGGTCGACAGATTAACGCAGCGCGCTGGCGGCGTCAACCGCTCAAACCTTCGGGTGGTGTCCTAATTTGAACCGCTAATGATTCTTGCCACTCATTGGGGTCCATGGCCAATCATCCCAGATGGCCTCAGAAGAATGGAACCAACATCTTCCAGAGGGGTTCCTAATCAAGGTGTTCCGAGAAACGTTCTTCGGAAGATTGATCAATTTCAGTGTGGTCCTCGTCTATGAGGACGTATGCATTTGCCGATACGATACAGCTCACGGGAAGGCGCACAGAGATCGATATGGAAAGAAAAAAGGATTGTTACCCAAGGAGTGGTACGATACATGGTCATACAAGGAGGCGTTTGAGTATGCAGACGAGGACTTTTCAACCAACTACCGCGCACACCTACGATTTTACGAAGCCAACTAAGAAAACGGGGTCGTTTTCAGAGAAGGATTTGGCAAACAGGGGCTACGTGAAGGTTAAGAAATCGACCGTAGCCAGCTCCAAATTCGCGCCTGAGTGGGCCAAGAAGAAGCGTAACCCGGTCAGGGCGCTCTTGGGATTTCTGGGAATCCTATAACTTCTTAGCCTCGGCGACTATCGCCACCTTAACGGCCTCCTTGGGAGACGATGCGGGCGGTATCCCAAGAACGGTAACAACCCGCTTTTGTTCTCCGTCCGTCCCGTGCTCCCAGCCAAATCCAATCTTGGTCCTGGGGTGGTCCGTTAGCGCGAAAACCTCGACGTCTCCCTCCCAGGCGGGCTCGCCCTCGAATTCTAACACCACTGGCACGGATTCGACGTGTCGGGCCTCGCAACCGTGAAGGTCCTTGAATGCCTGCTGGATTCGCGAGATCATAGATTCGCGGCCTCCACCAAGTCGGCGACCGTCCAAATCGATGACGAAACTCCAGCGGCCATAGCGGGAGTCATGCGAAGGGTGCGATGCATTTTCACAAAGTTGTAATACGCAAAATGAAGGCTGATTGCGGCCTTAAAGTTATCCAGCTTTTTGCTAAATGCATTGGTCAAGCGAGTGAGACGGCGGCAATGCATCCGGAGCGTAAGATTCTGCCGCTCGATCAAGCTGGTTGAAATGTGCTTCCGAATGGGAGCCCCCATCATTGGCGTACGGCGGACGGTAACGAGGTCAGCTGGCGAATACCTACGGGTCCCGGGCGCTTCGTTTTGGGAGTAGGATTTTACAATCT
>JANMQT010000077.1:0-8418 GCA_031370675.1 Verrucomicrobiota bacterium | reverse complement strand
GTTGTCCGGCGCGGTGTCAGTACCAAAATCGATTCCGCCCCCAGCGGCACGAAGTATCTCGGGGCCTCGATGAAGTGGTTCATGCGCCTGACCAATGAAGGTGTCGGCATGCACACAGGCTTTCTCCCTGGCTACCCCGCCTCGCACGGCTGCGTGCGCATGCCCGAGCAAATCGCGCAGATGTTTTACGAACGCGTGCGGGTCGGGACCCCCGCGGTGGTCGCGGATTGACGTCTCCGGCGGCTTGCCATCCCGGCGCGATCGCGCCAGCGTCGCGGCAGGGCCGCCACCTCCGACCATCATGACGCGCATTGATCATCCCGAACCGCTCAAGCGCCTCGCGGTGCAATTGCGCCGGCTTCCAGGCATCGGACCGCGCGGCGCCGAGCGCATCGCCCTCTGGCTGCTCGGGGGCAAGGATCGCACGCGGCCCGGCGACCTCGCGGCCGCGGTGAAAGAGGCGGCCGAGTCGGTCCATGCGTGTCCCCAATGCGGTTTTCTTACCGACAAGCCCATGTGCGCGATTTGCGCGGATGATTCCCGCGCCGCCGGGCCGCTCTGCGTAGTGGAGCAGGCCACGGATATTCTTCCGCTGGAACGCACCGGTGTTTTTCGCGGGCGCTACCACGCGCTCGGCGGGCGACTGTCCCCGCTCGATCACGTGGGCCCGGACGACCTGCGCATCCCGGCCCTGCTCGTCCGATGCCGGGCCACGCCCGTGCCGTCCGAGATCATCCTCGCGCTCGGGGCCGACGTCGAGGGCGAAGCCACGGCGCGCTACCTCGCCGAACTTTTGCACGGTGAATTTCCGCAGATTCCCGTCACGCGCATCGCGCAGGGACTTCCCGCCGGCGGCGGCCTCGAATCGGCCGACGAGTTGACGCTCTCGCGCGCGCTCTCGGGCCGCGTGGCAATGGGCTGACAAACGCGAGCGCGCGTTGACACCCGCCCGCGCCGCGGTTTGTTGCGGCCACCGTCATGCCCACTGCCCTGACCCCCGAGGAATCGCTCGCCCGCTTGAAAGCCGGCGCGGCGCACCTCGTCAGCGAGCACGAGCTGCTGGCCAAGCTGAAACTCGGGCGCCCGCTGCGCGTGAAGCTGGGGGTCGATCCCACCTCGCCCGATCTCCACCTCGGTCATTCGCTCTCGCTCGAAAAGTTGCGGCAGTTCCAGGAACTCGGGCACCAGGCGGTGCTGATTATTGGTGATTTCACGGCGCTGATCGGCGATCCGACGGGCCGCAGTTCCACGCGTCCACCGCTTTCCCGCGAGGAAATCGAGGCGAATGCGGGGACTTACCGCGAGCAGGCCTTCAAAATTCTCGACTCCGCGAAGACGGAACTCGTCCACAACAGCGACTGGCTTGGGAAGCTGAAGTTTGAGGACGTCATCCGCCTGAACAGCCGCGTCACACTCCAGCAGATGCTGCAGCGCGAGGATTTCAAGACGCGCATCGAGAACGCGCAACCCATTCGCGTGCATGAACTGCAATACCCGATCATGCAGGGCTGGGATTCGGTTATGGTTCGTGCCGACGTGGAACTGGGCGGCAGCGACCAGTTGTTCAATTGCCTCGTGGGTCGCGATCTGCAGGTTGAGGAAGGCCAGCCGCCGCAGATCGTGCTGACGACGCCCATTCTCGAGGGTCTCGACGGCGTAAAAAAAATGTCCAAGAGCCTGGCGAACTACATCGGCCTCACGGATTCGCCCGCGGACATGTTCGGCAAGGCGATGAGCGTCTCGGACGAGTTGATGGCGCGGTATTATCTCCTGCTCTTTAGCGAGACGATTCCCGCTGGTACCCACCCGATGGAAGCGAAGAAATCGCTCGCCGAACGGCTCGTGGCGCGATTCCATTCAGCCGTCGAAGCGGGGTCTGCGCGCGCGGACTTTGACCAGCGTTTCAGCAAGAAGGATCTGGCAAGCGCAGACTTGCCCGTGCTCGACCCGTTCATTGAGCCAAACATCGTGGGCTGGGTGGTGGCCGCCTACCAGACGGGGTTTGGGATTGCGAAATCCAAGAGCGACGCGCGACGCCTCGTCGAGGGCGGTTCCGTTTCGTGGCGGGGCGAGAAGGTCATGGACCCAAAGGCAATCGTCGATCCCACCGGAGGCGGAATCCTCAAGCTGGACAAGACGCACGCCGTGCGAATCAACTAGGGGAGGTGCTAAATCCGTCGCGCCACCGGCCGGTGCTCCTTGAGCCGCAGCCAGTTGTTCCAGGTCTTGCGGATGAAATCCTTCGGCGTGGAATAACGCTCTTCCCACGCGGTGCCGCGCAGAATCTGCAACAACACGCCCGCGACCGAAAAGTCATCCGTTTCCACGATGGTGTACGCCGTGCCGATGGCCGACGAGTGGTGCGCATCGCTGCCGGCCGTCATCGCCAGTTTCCGCGCCTTGGCGTATTCAAACGCGCGTCGGTTGTAGCGCTTGAACGTCGTGGCCGCGTTGAAGACCTCCAGCCCGTCAAGATCGAGCGTGTCGAGAACCTTCTCACGAATCCCCGCGCGAAACATGTCGTAGGGATGCGGCGGAACCGCCAGCCCGCCGAGATCGTGCGTGCGCTCGACGATCTCAGCCGCCGGAACACCCTTGAGATTCGGCAGCGTGACGCCCAGCGAAATCAGGTGGCCGTCGGCGGTCGTCGTCTCCACCCCGGGGATGATCAGGAATCCATCCACCGGCTGCCCGTCGCGCCGCATCAGGCCGCGGTCGATCATGTAGTCCACCGCCTCGCAGGTGTTGTGATCCGTGATGGCGAAGCCGTGCAGGCCCTTACGTTTCGCCTCGGCAATCAGATCTTCGGGCAGCGAAATGCCGTCCGCCGAAAAAATCGAGTGGACGTGCAAATCAAGGTGATAGCGCACGGTCATAAACTTGAGCGACCGGGACGAATTGTCTAATTTTCCCGCTTGTCATCCCCGACACATTGCAATCCCCGTCACCCGCGCCACCATAGCGCATGTCGGACGTGATCGCATTCAAGGATTGGGCCGCGGTATGCGACGCCATGGGGCGGGGGCGCCAAAGCCTGATCGTGCGCAAGGGTGGCATCGCCGAGGGCCGGGATGGTTTTCAATTCAAGCACCCCGCGTTTTTCCTCTATCCCACGGCGTACCACGAACAGCTGGTGAAGCTTCGGCCGGGCCTGGCGGAGGGCCTGCAGGGTTCCCCGGCCGCCCGGGATAAGACGGTGGAGATTCGCGATTTCTTCCGACTGGAATGGGCTGCGACCGTGACCGACTGGCCCGCCGTGCGCGCCTTGGAACCGTTTCATCTTTACCGCGATGAGGTCGTGCGGGAGCGGTTCGACTACGACGGCGAACCCGGAGTGCAGGTCGCATTCGGACGCGCGTACCGGCTGGTCCGGGCCTGGATTTTTCCCGCCGAGGTCCGCTTTGGCGGTTGCCGCTCGTGGCTTAAGTTTCCACCTGACGCCCCGGACCTTTCGCGGATGACCCCGGCGATTAACGACGCAACACACGCGGCGCGCGCGGCGGAGCTGGAAGCGTGGCTGACGCGGTTCGCCATCACCGCCTCGCGCTTTCCCGCGCAGACTCATTGACGACGCGCATGCGTACTGCCGCCCTCCTTTGCCTCGCGCTGCTTGGTGCGACTACGGCACACGCCGCGGGCGTGCCGGCGGATTGCCGCCAATTGCTTGTCGCGACCGCGCCGAGCTGGGGCTCGCAAACGGGGATCCTGCAAAGGTACGAACGGGATGCCGCTGGCGGCGCGTGGCGGACGGTTGGCACGCCGATTACCGTGCTCTTTGGCCGCGAGGGTCTCGCTTGGGGACGCGGGGTAGAAGGACAGAACGAAGCCGGGGCAAAGAAGGCGGAACGCGACCGCCGCGTGCCGGCGGGAATCTTCGCCGTCGGGAAAATCTACACGTCCGACGCCGCGCTTCCTGCGGGGGCGGACTATCCGTTCCATCAGGTGACGGACGCGGACGCCTGGCCGGATGACCCTGCGAATCCGTCCTATAACCGGCACCTGGTCTTCCCGGATGCCGCGACGCGGCCGGGCTGGTTTCAGAAGCAAAAAATGAAGCCGCACGATCCGGTGTATCGCTGGCTGATCGAGATTCGGCATAACTCCGATCCGATTGTCGCGGGCGCGGGCAGCGCGATTTTTTTCCACACGCGGCGCGGCGAGACCAAGCCGTCGAGCGGCTGCACGACGATGCGGGGCGAGGATCTACTCACGATGGTGCGCTGGCTGCGCGCGGCGTCGAAGCCGCACTACGCCGTGATGCCCGGCTTGGAATATACGGCGCGGCAGGCGGCATGGGGGTTGCCGGCAAGATAGGAAGTTGCTGCCGAACGTCCCGCCGGTGGAACGCGACCTAGCCTTCGATCCGCGGGAAAAGCGGTGTCGGGGCGTTGAGCTGATGGCCCTCCGAAAGCTTTTCGCGCAGGACCGATTCCAGGCGATTGCCCGCCGGGACCTCCACGTTCAACTGGGCCAGCATGCCGGTCGACGCGTCCGGCAGCACCGGCTCGATGAGGAGCGCGATCACCCGCAGTGCATCCGCCAGCGCATAAAGCACCGCATCGAGGCGCGCCTGGGCGGCCGCATCTTCCGCCAGCTTGGCAAGTTTGAAGGGCGCCGAAGTTTCCACCAGGCCGTTCGCGGCATTGACAATCGACCACAGCGCCTCCAGCGCGGCGTGCGGCTGAAAATGATCCATTTGAAATCCGTATTCGCTCACCGCCTCAAGCACGACTTCGTTCAAACGCTTGATTTCATCGGCCTCCGCGGCCGATCCGCCGCGAGCAAGCTTACCGGCGCGATAACGCACGCTCATGTTCAACGTGCGGTTCAGGAGATTGCCCAACCCGTTCGCCAGATCAGAATTGTACCGGCCGATCAATCGCTCTTCGCTGAAATCCGCATCGGACCCGGTGGCCATGTCGCGCATCAGGTAGTAGCGCAGCGCGCCCACGCCATGCTTGTCGGCCAGTACGTCCGGATCCACGACGTTGCCGATGCTCTTGCTCATCTTTTCGCCGCTCAGGTTCCACCAACCGTGCACGACGAGCTTCGGCATCTCCTCATCGCGAAAGCCGAGGCCGTGCAGCATGAGCGGCCAGTAGACCCCGTGGGCTGGAACCAGGATGTCCTTGCCGATCACCTGTGCGCACGCGGGCCAGAGGTCTGCGAAATTCGGCAGCGTCGCGCGTACTTCGGGCGCGGCGTTCACCTCATCCGCCAGCCAGCCCGCAAAACTGACATAATTCATCAACGCGTCGAACCAGACGTAGGTGACAAAATTCCGATCGAACGGTAATTCAATGCCCCACGAGAGACGCTCCTTCGGACGGGAAATACAAAGGTCGCCGCTAATTTTGTGGGTCGCCTGCAGGACGTCTGCCCGCCGGAATGCGGGGAAGATGTTCTCGGGATATTCGACAAGAAAACGAAGGAGCCACTCGCGGTCGAGCTTGAAATAGTAGTTCTCCTCCCGGAGGGGCACGACTTCGCCCCACTCCGGGCCGTATGCGCCATCGGGACCACGTTCCTTGTCGGTGAGAAACTGCTCGGCGCGCACGCTGTAGAAACCCTCGTAGGCGGCCTTGTAGATCTGACCGCAATCGAACAGCCGCTGCAGCGCGGCCTGCACCACCCGCACGTGGCGCTCGTCGGTGGTGGCCGCCCAGCCGTCGTAACTGACGCCAAGCTTCCGGTAGAGCGCTAGAAATTTCTCCGTGTTGCGCTCGGCGAAGTCACGCGGGCTGATGCCTTCCTTCTCGGCGGACTGCGCCACCTTTTGTCCATGCTGATCGACCCCCGTGAGGAAATACGTAGGCCGGCCGCAAAGGCGGTGATGGCGCGCGAGTACGTCCGTCAGGATCTTTTCGTACGCGTGCCCAATATGTGGGGGCGCGTTCGTGTAGTCGATTGCAGTGGTGAGGAATCGCGTGGGAGCAACCATGGCGCAGCGCTCAAGGAGTCTGTTTGAAGACAGGCTCCTAGCTCTCACGCAAAGCCACCCGGAACGCAACGGGAATGCGGCAAACGCGCCGGGACGCGCGCCCGTTCGCCGTCAGGGCAAGTCAATCTCGAACCGGAAAAATTGCGGCGTGCCTGAGGTGGGGCCTGTCATCGTGTCCATGAAACTGGTGGCCGAGAAACCGGAGGCGTTCGCCGGCACGTCCCAGAGCGACCACGTCTGGAGATCGCTGCTGACCTGCACCTGGAACCGGCGGTTGGCGACCCGCGGGAAACTGAGCGTCACATTCCATCCGCTGGTGGTGGCAACATACGTCCACGCTTCTGACGCAGAGCTTGGATTCGTGCCGACGAGGAATTCGGTGCGGTTGTCGTTGAAGTCGCCATCCGGGTTGGCGGCAGGCTGGGCCGCGGGTAAAGACACGGATCCAAACTTCGCCAGCTGCCATTCCGCGAAGGTCTGGTAGGCCGGCAGGCTTTGCTGGATCCAGTCCGAAATGAGTTGAATGCCGGTGAGATCGCGTTCGTTGCTGGCGATCGGTGGCATGTGAATGGTCCCGGCACCCGGAACGGCATTGATTCGCTGGTAGAGAACTGAGTGCGGAAGATCGTTGGGCACAATCACGCGGTTCGCCGCGTCACCGAGGTTGTCGTTGAGCGCTCCCCGGACGATACCGGCGTGCTCCGTCTTGGTGGTGATGCGCGCGTCCCAGTTGCCCAGGGCCGGACCGCCGGGCTGGTGGCATTGCGCGCAGTTGACGGATAGATAGGAGCGGGCGCGCCACTCGAGGCTTTGCGTCGTGTCGCCCGCCGCCGCGTATTTCATCATCCAGTTCGTGCCGGCGACCGGGGCGCTGAAATAGCCGGCCGCGCTCAAGGCCGCGATCTGCTTTTGCGGGAGACCGCCGTAGGTGGCGGTCCGGTTCAACTGCGGCGTGTTGAAACTGAGCGCGTATCCACCCACCGCCGTGTGGCAGTTGAGGCACGACGCGCGCGCGGGAAACGTCCAGGTTTGCGCCTGGGCTACTCCGCCCACCACGACGCTGAAGGTGCTCGAGTCGCCGCCCTCCGGCACGAGATCCGCATCCGTCTGGTCCGCGCGCCATTTGTAACTGATGCCGTAGACTCCGTCGGTGGTCTTGACGAGAAACCGCGTCTCGAGGTGACGCGCCGTGGCCGGACTGCCACGCGTGGATTCGATGTCGAAATTCTTCACCCAGACGGTGCCAGTGGGCAGCGTCCAGTTTCCCGCGGTTGAGAATGTGAACGTCGGCGCCAGCCCGGGGATGGAAAACCAGCGCGACTTGATCGCGTAGTCCGACCAGAACGGGACATTCAGCGCATAGGCGACGATCCCGGCATTGGGCGTCAGGGTGGCGAGGCTGGCAAACGCGCCGGTCGCGGAGAGTGTCGGCGGAAACGAGCCCGTGACGGTGTTGACCACCAGGCGACGGATGTGGCCGGAGCTGATGTTGCACGCCAGGACGTCACCATTGGAGGGATCGATGCCGAACGCGACCAGGGGCGATTCGCTGGTCAGTTGCGTGACGGCATAGACGCCGGTCACGTCGTTCTTTTTCAACGACCAGACGCGGCCGCTGTCCTCGTCGCAAAAAATGTAAGTGCCATAAAGTTGTGGCAGGCGGGACCCACGCGAGACGACGCCGCCCGTGATCACATTGCCCACCGAGTGATCGTAAACCCAGATGGGCGCGATCGGATTCCAGACGATGTTTCCGGGGGGCGTGCGCGGGCCGGGGATGTTTCCCTCGATGTAATTCCAGCCGTAATTGCCTCCCTTCACGATGAGATCGACTTCCTCGCGCTGGTCCTGGCCGACATCCCCGACATAAAGCTGGCCGGTGGCGGAATCGAAGCTGAATCGGAATGGATTACGCAGGCCCACCGCCCAAAATTCCGTGCGCACCAGCGACGGAGTCACGGCGAACCCGTTGAATGTCGTGGCGCCGACGAACGGATTATCTGGCGGGATCGCGTAGTTGGCCTGGCCCGTGCCGGAGTTGATGATGACCGAGGGATGCGCATTGGGTTCGAGCGCGCCAGGTTTCCGGTCGACGTCGATTCGCAGAATCCCGGAGAAAAAATCCTTGTCGATACGCTGGCTGTTATTGAAGGAATCATTTCCTCCGCCTTCATCGCCGATCGAATAGTAAAGATAGCCGTCGGGGCCGAAATGGAGGTCGCCGCCGTTGTGATTGGTCGCTTGGTCGAGCTGGCTCAGCAAATCCAACTCGGAAGCAGGATCCGCCACGCTCGGATTCGCGGTCACCGTGAACCGCGCCACCCGCTGGTAGAGCGTGCCGGCCACATAGGTCGAGTAGGTCACGAAAAAGAAGCCGTTGGTCGCGTACTGAGGATGGAAGGCGAGCCCGAGCAGGCCGTTTTCGCCATCGGTGGCGACCTTGCTGCTGATATCGAGGAATGTGGCCGGCGCCGACG